>NZ_AP017655.1:911250-1215000 GCF_002355855.1 Sphingobium cloacae | reverse complement strand
ACCGGATCAAGGCCTTCCTGGCCGACCGGGGCTACGATGCCGATGCGATCCGCGAAGAGATCGAGGCGGCGGGTGTCGAGGCGGTGATCCCTGCCAAGGTCAACCGGCGCAATCCCGCCCCGCACGACCGCGCGAAATACAAATGGCGCAACCTGATCGAACGCCTGTTCAACAAACTCAAGAACTGGCGGCGCATCGCGACCCGCTACGATAAAACCAAAGAATCATACCTCGGCTTCGTAGCGCTCGTGTCAGTCAAACTCTGGATACCCTTTGTCCACGAAACCTAATTGGCTTCGCTTTCGCAGCTATGTTTCCTATTGCGTTAGAAAGCGTGGGCGGTTTGCCGAAGCCACTTTATGCTGAGGACCGCGATGACATAAAAGTAATTCGACAATTGGCTGTATATTTTAGATTCAATGTTGCTTATTTCATTCCGCTAAGCCTGCTCTGCGTTGCCACCCTGCTTATTCAGATGCTTTCATTTTCAGTGCCAAATTTCCTTAGAGGGGTTCAGCACGACATCGTCGTTTCTTGCCCTAGTAGTATGGGCGTAGCATTAAGCGCCGCTCACATTATCCCGAAGGTTATGCTTGCCTCTTCAATAATGGCGTTGCAAGAAAGTTGCTACACATTCTATAGAATGTGCTTTAACGCCTTGGCTCTTCTAAGAATTAAAGAAGAATACATCGCTAGTAGACCGGATTGATTGCCTGCCGGAAATCCTTTTAGCGGTGCGCCGTTAAATACATCGCGAGGAGACAGCGAGCGCGATATGCGTTTTCCGTATCATTGCTGGCTTATAGGGGATTTCCATAAAGGCCATAAATAGTAGAAATTTCAATAGAATGGCGCTGATTTGAGTAGTGCTACCCTCTCCACTCAACGAAAATGGCCTTGCATAAGTGTCCGCTTATCGGAACGAGTCGTATGGCTTCTAATGGCAGAACATGGCGCAAAGATGCTCCCTCCGTCACCCTCATCAAATCCCCAGCCCGCGTGATCGTCCTATGGTCCAGTCGATTGGGCGTCCCTCGCGCATGATGCCGGAGACCTCCTTGCCGATGGCGCGTTCCAGCACGGGCCGCCACGGGACAAGGGTGAACTCCCGGCTTTTCTCGATCAGCGCATAGCGGCCGGATTGAAGATCGACCGGGCGGACCAGCTTGCCGTCGATCTGCTGGCCGGGGGCGGTTTCGGCATAGCGCAGGCCCAATTCCGCCGATAGCTGGCCTGCGATGCGGTTCAGTTCCCGTCGCCGCAATGTCGCCAGCATGGTGGCGCGGGCGACGACGCCTTCCGCCTCCATCGTCGCCAAATCCTGTTGCAGCAGCCATTGCCGCCGCAAGGTGAGCGCATCGCGCACTTCGCGCCCGAACCCGTAGTCGGCAGGCGCGGAGCGATCCTCGCCCGCAATCTGCCGGTCCAGCCAGGTCGGGGCCTCGGCCTCGATCTGGCGATGCAGCGGGACGGGCGAGAGCGTCTCGGCAAGCACCGGCTGGCGCCGGGCGCGCTGCTCTTCATAGGCACTCACGCGGTCCAGATGATCGGGCGCGATGATCCATGTGCCGTCCGGTTCACGCTCCACGCCGCCGGTGGCGCGGCGGATGGCTTCCAGCCGCCGGACATGCCGCTCCGCGAAAGGCTGTATCGCCTGCCGGTCGTGGAGCAAGTGGATATCGACGCTGTAGCGCCCGCCATGGGCCGCCGCGATCTCGGCAACGGTGCGGTCCATGGCGCGGGGATCGGTGGAGACGTTCGACAGGCGGACGACGCTGCCCTTGCGAAAGCTGCCGTCCGCTTCCCCGATATCGACATAATGGCTGCGCCCGTCGATGCCGTCGATGATGAGATAGCGCCGGTCCCCGATTTCGTCCGCCATGCCCCGCGCGATCACGCGGCCGATGATCGGCGGCGCTTGCTGGCTGCGGTCGTGGATCGCGTAATGGCTGGGCGAACGCTCCATCCGCGCGTCCGTCATGGCCCGGTGCAGCGTCTTGATGATATCGCCGCGTTCGCCCATCGCCCGCAGCGTGGTTTCGGTGTCGGGGGACAGCGCCCATTGCAGCGGTTCCTTGCGCTCGGCCAGCCCCATGCGTTCGAGCTGGCGGGCGCGGGCAATGAGCAACTGGTGATACGAACGCCCGAAGGCATCGGATGCCTGCTCCATGCGAAGATCGACCAGCCCGCCTTGGTCCCGCTCGATCAAGGCCCGGTCCAGCCGGGTAAAGCGTTCGGCTTCTACCTCGCGACCCAATTGCTGTTCCACCTCGCGCTCGGTCTGCGGGCCAAGATCGCGGGTGACAATCTCGCTGGCGCGATGGCGGATGCCGTGGGCGATATAGTCGCCCGCGATGTTGAGCGTTTTGCCGTCCTCGGTCACGCCGCGCAGCACGACATGGACATGGGGATGCCCGGTGTCGTGATGATCGACCGCCACCCAGTCGAGTGTGGTCCGCAAGTCCCGCTCCATCTGCGCCATCACGTCGCGGGTGAAGGGCTGCAAGTCCTGATAGGCCGCGCCATCCTCCGGCGAGAGAATGAACCGGAATTGGTGACGGTCGCCCGCGCCGCGCTCGATGAAGGCTTGCCGGTCGGCCTCGTCGGTGAAGGTGGAATAGAGCCGCCCCGGCTCGCCATCGCGGGTGACGCCATCGCGTTCCAGATAGGACAGGTGGGCGCTGACCGCCTTGGCCTTGCCCGCCAGCTTGACGATACGCGCCTTGACCATCACGCGGCGGGACCGAATGCGAAGCCCGGTGCCGGGCTGGATCGACCAGCCGGAATGACGCGGGAAGGTCGCCGCGATCTTCGCCCCGCGTCCCCGCGCATTGAAGCGGCCCGTCCTTGCCTTCTTCGCCACCGGCACCGCGCTTTGCAATCGGCGCGGATTGCCGCCCGCCCGCGCCACCCCGCGCAGGATCGAAGCGCGCGAGGCTACGACCTCGCCGCCGCCGCTTTTCGGTCGGCCGATAATCAACTCGAACAGGTCATTGTCCTGTGGCATGATGAGCAATGTTGGAGAAGGCGAAGGCCCCGGCAAGTATCTCCCTCAAGTGTGGCGGATAGCCGGGAGGAGCAGGGCGGTCAGAGACAGGACTATCTCCCTTTCCGCGAATCGGGAGACTTGTCGCCTCCCTGAAATATGCTGTGCAGACAATGGCTTAGGCCGATATGGCCGCCCGGATGAAATCCGGTTTATCTTGCATTGCCTGACCTTTCCGCCTTCCAATGCAAATCCGATCTTCCCAGCCCTACAAAATGACCCTGCGGAACTGGCCCGGCGTCATGCCGACCAGCCTGCCGAAATGCCGGTTCATGTGGCTTTGCGAACTGAAGCCGGTGGCATAGGCGATCTGGGCAAGGGGCATGTCGGGATCGGCCAGCAGCATTTGCGCGCGGCGGATTCGCTGCTCGATCACATAGGCATGAAGCGTCTTGCCGGTGCTGGTCTTGAACGCGCGCATGAAATGGCCGCCGCTCAAGCCCGTGCCAAATGCCAGCGCCCGCGTGGTCAAATTGCCGTCAATCTCATCCTCAATCCGGTCGAGAACATGGCGAAGCTGGCGGGGTGTTAGGCCGCCGCTCCCATGCAACGGGGGCCGGGTTTCGGGGCAGAAGCGGCGGACAAGATGCACCGTCAGGGCAGCGGAAATCGCTTCGCTGATGACAGTCCCGCCGCGCCGCTCGAACGCCATTTCCGTATCGAGCAGGCGCGCGAAACAGAGCGCGGCATTGTCCTTCGCGCCGATAATCGACGGCATGTCGTTGATGCAATCCCGCTCGAACGCCGCCACCGCCACCCGCTCCGCAAAGCGGCTGTCCAGCGCGATCACGAGAATGTCCGGGCTGTTCTCCCATGCCTGAAAGAAGGGCCGGTTGCCCGGATTGACGTTCATCATGCCCGGTTCGATCAGGTGGCTTTGCAGGCGATCCTCGCCCGGCAGGCGGTATTCCATTACGAACGGCTCGCCCATATGGACCGCCAGAACCAACTGGCTCGCCCCCAACAGCACACCGGGATTAGGCGGCAATATGCACCGCGCCACCGTTACCGCATTGCGCGTCGCCGCATAGTTCCACCTTATCGTCGGTTCCCGCTTCGGAGAGGCGAAATCCAGCATGTAAGCGCGCGGCCTGTCGGCATCCTCTATCAGCGTTCCTCTTCTCCCGGTAGCCGGTGCAAGGTAAGCGCCGACTGGTTCGATGCTGCCAAGTTCCCGACGATGCATTTCGTCTCGACCAAGGTCGTCAAGACCGGTCCAAAGACAGCAACCATTTCCGGCAACCTGACGCTGCATGGCGTGACCAAGCCGGTTACTCTCAACGCGAGCTTCAACGCCGCGGCGGTCAATCCTCTGAGCAAAGCCTATACACTCGGCTTCAAGGCCTCCGGCAGAATCAAGCGCACGGATTTCGGTGTCAGCAAGTACGCACCGCTCGTGAGCGATGAAACGACGATTACGATTACTTCGGCCTTTGAAAAGAAGGCAAATTAATTCTCTAGGTCGGCACTCTTCGCGCCCCCTCTCAGCTGAGCGTGTCGGCCCGTGTGATGCCCGTCTCTCCGGAGCGGGCATCACACTTTTTCAGGACATTATCATGCGTCAACGCACCCGCTATTCTGCGGTAGCGATGCTTCTGCATTGGAGCATTGCCGCCCTCATCATTGCGAACCTGTTCCTGGGTTGGCGCATGGGCTTCCTGAAGGGCCTTGCGCAGTTCGACATGTTCCAGCTCCACAAGTCCGTGGGTATTACCGTGCTGGTTCTCAGCATCGTTCGTCTGGTTTGGCGGATGCTCAATCCGGTCCCGCCGCTGCCGGCGGGAATGAAGGGCTGGGAAGTGGCAGCCGCCCATGTGACGCACTGGGCGTTTTACGGTTTGATGATCGGTCTGCCCCTGACGGGATGGGCTGTCGTGTCTGTCAGCCCTTGGAATATTCCAACACTGCTTTGGCACACGATCCCGTGGCCACACATCGGCCTTCTCCATGACCTTCCGATCAACGCCAAGCAGGCTGTCGAGAAGGTCGGCGGGAGCATTCACATGTATTTCGCCTTTGGCGGCACTGCCCTGATTGTGATGCACATCGGCGCCGCGTTGAAGCACCAGTTCATCTCCCGCGACGGCGTTTTGGGACGGATGGTCCCGGGCCTGCGGTCCACCCCCCATACTTCATCCGAGGCATAAGATCATGCGCGCCATCTTTCTCTATCCCATCGCCGCAACCGCACTGGCGGCATCGCTTCTCAACGCTCCCGCTGTGGCAGCCCCTGCGCCGACTTGGACGGTCAACAAGGCCCAATCGCGATTGGGCTTCCAGGCCAGCATGAACGGCCAGGCCATCAGCGGGGCATTCCGGCGCTTTGATGCGCGTATCGCGTTCGATCCCGCCAACCTTTCTGGCTCCAGCGTAGTTGCAGTGATCGATACAGGTTCGGCTGCCACCGGCGATGCCACGCGCGACGAATCGCTGCCAACGCCTGACTGGTTCAATACCAAGGTCTTTCCCCGCGCTACCTTCACCTCCAAGTCGTTCAAGAGCCTGGGCGGCAATCGCTATCAGGCAGCGGGCACGCTCAATATCCGCGGTGTTAATCGTCCGGTCGTCCTGCCATTCCAGCTGAACATCAATAGAGGGGAGGCCAGGATGCAGGGATCGCTCGTGATCGACCGCCGCTGGTTCGGGGTTGGACGGGGACAGTTCGCCTCCACTGACGCAGTGGCTGCCAATGTTCGCGTAAATGTGACTATTCAGGCCGCTCGCGCGAAATAGACGGTACGGCTCACCGAGCTACCGTTCCCCGACCACTGTGCGGCCTGACGGTGTGGCTCCAGCAAAGCTCGGTGAGTTTGATACATGCAGATATCCCCAACCTTTCAGTGGCCCTGCCGCTGGAAGGTTGGGGATATCTGCAGGTTGAAATACGGATGCACATTGCACCGCTATCTCGACACTCAGCATTCCATCGACGGCGCCTGGCAGGACGCTCCGACGGCCGCACGCTTCTCGTTGAGAACCCGGCGACCGGCGCCTAGATCTGGGCCCGGCTCATGCCGGCACGACCGATCTTGCCTGCGCACATGATGCAGCGCAGGTCCGGAGCCCGGTGCGACTATACGACGGCAGCGAGCGCAGGACATTGTCCGCCTGCTAACTCAGTAGCAGGGCAGGCCGCTGACCGAGGCCAAGCGTAAAGCGCTGGCCCTTCCCGAAATCATTGAATGCTAAAGAGGGCTAGGTCACTAAAGGGTATCCGTCATCCCAGACCCACGTGGCGGAAACGTGCCGGTCAAGCGTCTTAAGAGGGGGCGTTGCGCCCGGCGATCTTGGGGAAGTGCCAGGGCATGAGGGAATCGAGGTCCTTGTTGCTATGACCGTTGGCAAGCTTGGTGAGGGTGGCGGTGAGCCAGGCGAGCGGATCGACGTCCGAGAGTTTGCACGTTTCGAGAAGGCTGGCGAGCACCGCCCAATTGTCTGCCCCGGCATCGCTGCCGGCGAACAACGAGTTGCGGCGCGACAGGGCAATCGGGCGGATGCTTCTTTCGACCGTGTTGGTATCGAGCTCGACGCGGCCGTCGAGCAGGCAATAGGTGAGCTGCTGCCAGTGGTTGAGCATATAGTTGATCGCTTCGGCCATCTTGCCCTTGGCGCTGAACCGGCCGAGGTTCTTCGAGAGATAGTCGCGCAGGTTATCGAACAGCGGCTTCAGTATCAGCTGCCGCCCTTCGAACCGCGCCTCGGGCGAGGTGTCCCTGAGCGTCGCCTCGATCTTGTAGATCGCCGAGAAGCGACGGAGCACCTCGTCGGCAACGGGCTCCTTTTCGCGGAAATCGTAGAACTTGCGCCGCGCGTGAAGCAGGCAGAATGCGAGGGTGACGCCATTGCGGCGCTTGATCTCATTGTAGCCGGCATAGCCGTCCACCTGGAGCACCCCGGCGAAGTCGCCGAGATGGTCGATCGGATGCATGCCGCCGCGGCCGGCGGCGTACATGTAGACGACGGCGGGCGGCGCGAGTCCGCCCCATGGCCGATCGTCGCGGGCATAGGCCCACAGCTGGCCGCTCTTGGTCTTGCCGGTCCCGGGCGCCAGCACGGGCATGCGCGTCTCGTCGGCGAACAGCTTCACCGAACTTCGCAGCTCGGCGAGCAGATGCTGCCTGAGCGGAGTCAGCCACCATCCGACGCGCCCGACCCAGTCGGCGAGCGTTGCCCGGTCGAGATCGATCCCCTG
Source organism: Sphingobium cloacae (assembly GCF_002355855.1). Lineage (NCBI taxonomy): Bacteria > Pseudomonadati > Pseudomonadota > Alphaproteobacteria > Sphingomonadales > Sphingobiaceae > Sphingobium > Sphingobium cloacae. The sequence goes on along the minus strand of NZ_AP017655.1, from coordinate 1,207,762 downwards.
GCGGGCGTAGATCTGGGCTTGCCGGTAAAGCGGAAGGTGATCGGCGTAGCGCGCGACGATGACCTGGGCGACGAGCGCGTCGGTGGGCAGGCCCTGATCGACGATGAAGCTTGGCGCCGGCGCCTGGGTGACGCCGCCCTCGTCGCAGCCGCGGCAGCCATAGCGCGGACGGCGGGTGACCAGCACGCGGAAGATGGTGGGCACGACGTCGAGGCGCTCGGTGACGTCCTCGCCGATGACATGAAGATCGTTGCCGCAGCAGGCACACTGCTTGTCTTCGATGTCGACGACCTGCTCGATACGCTCGAGATGGGCGGGCAGCGCTCCACGGTTGTTGCGGCGGCGGCGCTTTGTCTCGCCGGTCGCGTCAGCCTGGTCGATCAGCGCTTCGAGCCCGGCCTCGGCGCGCGACAAGGCAGCTTCGAGCTCTTCGAGCACGAGCTGGTACTGGTCGGGATCGAGCCGCTCGGCGCTCTGGCCGAAACGGTGGCGCTTGAACTGGTCGAGAATGTCGTTGAGGCGCTTGACCTCATCGCGGGCGGCCGCGAGCGCGTCCTCCATCTCGGCGGCCTTCGCCTCGGCGATGACGGCGGCGTGTTCGGCCGCTTTCGCGGTGGCGAGCGCGATGATCTCGCGCGCCTCAGCTTGGGCCGCAGCGCGGGCGAGCGCCTCGTTCTCGGCGTTGATGCGAACGATCTGCTGGTCGCGTTCGGCCGCCTCGGCGGTCAGCTTCGCGATGGTCGCGAGCAGCGCAACTGGGTCTTTGCAGGAGGCCGTCAGCGGGTCCATGGCAGGCATCGAATCACATGCGTAACGACGCGTCCAGCGCAGTTGACTCGGCCTGTCGCGACTATCTCACGCATCAGCGAAACCCTCGATTTTAGGCGGATTTACGCGCCTTGGCGCGCGGTGCCGACGCCAGTCCATGCCCGAGGTGAGTGCTGCCATCTGCGCCGCCGTGATCGAAAAACTGCCATCGACCGCCGGCGGCCAGGCGAATCCTTCGGCGGCCTCGGCGCGCTTGGTCATCAGCCAGATGCCGGTGCCGTCGAACCACAGAATCTTCAGCCTGTCCTTCCTCTTGGAACGAAAAATATAGGCGACTCCGCGCCACGGATCCTGGCTCAACTCGTGCTGGACCTTGGCCACCAGCGTGTCGATGCCGCAGCGGAAATCGATCGGCTTGGTGTAGATCAGCACCTTGGCGTCGCTGCCCGGCCCGATCATCGCGCCCTCAGCAGCGCTGCGATTACCGAGGCGACCAGCGTCGAACTTGCGCCGTGGGCGACCATCACTGGCACGCCGCGCACTTCCATTGCGACCTGCACCACCGCGTCCGGCAGCAGCCGCGCGTTCGCGGCCTCCGGTTCGAGCAGCACCGCCGGCACCGATGTCGGCTCGATGACCGCCGGCAGGAACATCGCCCTGTCCTCGCGCGCCGCGTCCTCCGCCATCTCGCGCAACTCGCGGCGCCAGGCATATATCTGGGCCGGAAGGACATCGAAACACGCGGCCACCTCCGCCATGCTGCACGCCGGATCGAGCGACAGCTCCACCACCGCGCGCTTCTCTTCCAGCGTCCAGCGCCGTCGGCGCCCGTTCTCCACGCCGCCACTGCCGTCGATCTCTTGCTCCACAGTCACCCCGCCGAATCAAATTACGCGATATGCACGCGGGACACTCAAAGCTCATGGCCATCTACGCCACGTGGGTCTGGGATGACGGATACGGTGCAAGCGTTCCGGCCCTACTGATTCAGACGATGGAGAGGTGCGGGAGCGTTACATGCGGCGTTGCCACGCACTTCCCGGCCCGCCGGTTTCTTGAGAATTCTTCGCAAAGCTTGTAACGACAGGGTGATGGAATCAGGAAAGCAGGTTCGTGCCGCGCAAGGCTTTGGGTAAATATTATGACGATTGGCGGGATGAACTTGAACGTTTCCTCACTCGCCGCCTGTCGTCACCGGACCTTGCCGCCGAACTGACGCAAGAGGCTTTCATCCGCCTGATGCGGGTCGATCCGCCTTCGCTGGTGCGCGATCCGAGGGCATGGCTGTTCCGCACCGCCAGCAATCTTGTGGTCGATCATCACCGCACCACCAGGCGCGCGCCTTTCGATGCGATAGAGGATGCGGTGCGCGAAAACATAGCCGACCCCACGCCGACGCAGGAAATGGCGGCCTTGTCGCGGGAGGAACTGGCGGTCGTCCATAAGGCGATCGAAGACCTCCCGCCGAGGGGCCGGGAAGTGTTCAAGTTGAGCCGGTTCGAGGGGCTGGGCTATAGCGAGATTGCGGAGCGTCTCGGCATTTCCCGCAATACGGTGGTCGTCCACATGGTCCGTTCGTTGGCCGCCTGCAAGCAGCGGCTGAACGCCTATCGCGAAGGGGATGAAGGCCCGGAGTAATGTCCGGGCGCTTCTGGAACGTCTATGAAACAGGAGCGGGATCGTTTCCGGCGAAGCGGTCCCGCCAAAAGGATATGAGGCTGTATGCCCGAACGGGGTTTGGATGCGATTGAGGAGGAGGCCGTGACGTGGTTCGTGCGATTGCACGACGAAGACGCCACGGATGCCGACCGCGCCGCCCATGCCGGGTGGCTTGCCGCCGACCCGCGCCATGGTGTCGCGTGGGCGGAAGTTGCGCAACTGTGGACCGCCCTGCAAGGTGCCGCTGCTCCCAATGTTGTGGTTCTCCCGAAGGCGCGCGCTGTCCCGCCGCAACCCGCCCGGCCGGTGCAACGGCGGCGCTTCGCGATGGCCGCCGCCGTGGCGCTTATGGTCGGTTCCGCAGGCTGGATGGCGACCCATCCCGGCCTGTTCGCGGATGAGCGCACGGGGACGGGCGAACGCCGTTCGCTGACTCTGTCCGATGGATCGCGTGTGGAACTCGCCACCGCCTCGGCCCTGTCGGTCGATTTCACGGACAGGGAACGCAAGGTCGTCCTGCATGATGGGGAAGCCTTCTTCTCGGTGGCGAAGGATGCGCGGCCCTTCCGGGTGCAGGCGGCCGATGGCGTCATTACCGACATAGGCACCGCCTTCGATGTGAAGATGGCGGCCGAAACGGTCCATGTTTCGGTGACGGAAGGCATTGTGGACATCGCCAGCGGCACCGGCCAGCCGGTCCGGTTGATGCGCGGCCAATCCGCCAGCTATTCACCGACAGGTATCGGACCACGGCAAACGGTCGATCCCGCCAATGTCGGATTATGGCGGGAAGGCCGCCTTGCGTTCGACAACGCGCCCTTGCCGGACGTGCTGCGCGACCTCGAACGCTATCGCCATGGCCGGATAGTGGTGATGGATAAGAGTCTGTCCCGGCTCACTGTGTCGGGGATGTTCGACGCCACCCGAACCGATGCGGCGCTCTCCACGATCGAGCGGACCTTGCCTGTCCGGCTGGTGCGGATCACCCGATATCTGGTGCTTGTCTATCCCGCCGAATGAGCGCCACGAAAAATTTTTCACGGCCTTGTAATGCTGCCTGCTTCCTCCAGCGTCTCCATGGTTATGGAATGCGAATGACTGTCATTTGCACATGAGCGTATTTTCCTTCGGATCGATGGCCGAAGGCATGGGGGTATGAATGGCGATTGTTGGGGTAAGGTCGGGCTGGCGGACGTTGCTGGCGTCCACGGCGCTGGTGGCGATGGTGGCGGGGATCGGGAGCTATCCCGCACAGGCGCAGAGCGCCGCGCAGGCGGGAACGCAGCAGTTCGATATCCCCGCGCAATCGCTGGCGTCCGCTCTGATGCGCTTCTCGCGCGAAACGCGGCTGGAACTCTTTTACAATGCCGAACTGGCGCAGGGTAGGACGACGCAGGGCGTGTCAGGCAATTTTGCTCCTGCCGAGGCTCTGTCCCGGCTGCTTGTCGGAACGGGGCTGACCTTCAAGTTCACCAATGCCACCACGATCACGCTGGAACGCGCACCGCAGGCGGCGGATGGCACGATCGCGCTTGGGCCGGTGCGGGTCGAGGGGGTAGCAGAAAGCGCTTTCAATAGAGTGTTCTCTGATCCTGCTGCGACGGAAGCGACGAAATCCTATGCCGCCCAAGCCGTTACCATTGGCAAAGTGCCGCAGACCTTGCGGGAGATACCGCAGTCTATAACCGTGATGACGCGACAGATAATCGAGGATCAAAGCCTCGATAGCGTGGAGCAACTGCTATCTCGGTCGCCCGGTGTGGTATTTACGACCGACGCGTGGGCAAGAGGCCTTGGCTATTCGCGCGGATTCCAGATCGCCAATTACCAATTGGACGGAGGAAATGTTGCGTACGATTCCGGCTTCCGTCCCAATCAAGATTTGGCAATGTATGACCGTGTTGAAATATTGCGCGGTTCTGACGGACTTTTTTCCGGCACAGGGTTGCCGGGCGGAACAATAAATCTTGTGCGCAAGCGCCCCCTGCGAGAAGCGCAGTTAAAGTTTGCTGCATCTGCTGCTAGCTGGGACAACTATCGTCTCGAAGCAGATGCCACGGGCCCACTTGCGCTAGATGGCGCCCTCAGAATGAGGCTGGTCGGCGTCTATCAGAACCGGCACTTCTTCTATTCTCCAAGTGCAGATGAAAAGATACTGGTTTACGGCATCGTAGAAGCAGATCTTGGCCCGGATACCCTGATTTCTGTGGGCGGTAGCCATCAATGGCAGGATGGTGCTCAATTCACTACCGGCCTGCCTCATTATACGGATGGGAGCGACATGAACCTTCCACGTAGCTTTGCCACGACGGCCGATTGGGCGGGAAGGAAGGCCAAGAACACCGAATTTTTTGCGAATATCGAGCATAAGTTCGGAGAGTCGTGGGCCGTAAAGCTCAGTGCCACGCAGCAGAAATATTCCCTAAGTGGCCTGGATTTTAACGCTCAAGGCTCCATGAGCGCCGATGACACAATTTTATTCGCTAATCCAAGAGCTTTTGAAGGCAGCAATAAGGCAACGGTGTTGGAAGCCACCTTGTCAGGAGATTTCCAACTTTTTGGACAAAATCATAGCCTGATTGTTGGTGCAAGTTATCAGAAAAGCAAAGCAGGTCAGTCGACTTACTATACATATGATAGATTTCCGGATGACGTCAGTATATTCGATTTCGACCCTTTGCTCTATCCAGAACCGGAAGTGGGCGGGTTGCGGGCTACGTGGCCCAAATACGGCGCAAAGCAGATTGGGTTTTATGGCAAGCTTCATGCCCATCTAACAGATAACATGAGCTTCATTCTAGGTGGCCGTGTCACCAGCTATAATTATAGTGCTCCATATATGGCTTATCTGGAAGATGGGACGATTCGCTCCACATCAACTACCCAATATAAGGAAAATGGCATATTAACTCCTTATGGAGCGTTGATCTATGCCTTCGACAAGAATTGGTCAGTTTATGGGAGCGTTGCCGAAATACATCAGTCACAAGCGCAGAGGTTGAGTGGCCCACTTCCGGGGACGCCGCTGAAACCCATCACCGGGCGGAACTACGAAATCGGCATTAAGGGCGCGCTTCGTGATGAAACGCTGAACATCTCGCTTGCGCTTTATCGGATCGAGCGCAACGGGGAGGCGGTGCTGGATAACAGCTACCCTCGCGAAACCACCGATCTTGGCATAAGCTGCTGCTATGTCTCTCAGGGAGAGGTGGTCAGCAAGGGCATTGACGCGGAGATAACGGGTGAGATCACTCCAGGATGGCAAATCCTGATGGGATACACGTTCAATATTAATAAAAATAAGAAGAGCGATGCAAGGTATCATACCGCCACTCCGCGGCATCTTTTGAAGGTGTGGACTTCCTATATTCTTCCCGGAGAATTGTCTGCTTGGACCGTAGGCGGGGGTTTTACAGCGCAAACTAAACAATATAACTCTGGATCTGAATGGGATAATAAAATTTATGACTACGTGAATTATTACATTAGTCAGAAAGGATATATTGTAGCGAATGCGACGATTGACTATAAATTTAATGATAGATGGTCAGCTTCTTTCAACCTGAATAATATCTTTGATAAGAAGTATTATCAGACTTTGGGAACGGCTATTGCCGGGTCGTGGTATGGAGAACCTCGCAATTTCCGCCTGACCCTGCGCGCCGGATTTTAAACTGCGCCGGATCTGATTTTCGGAGCATGAGCCGGATGATTCCCGCGCGTGGCTTTCGCCAATCGATGTCGCAGCTTCACACTTGGGCAGGTCTCCTGCCCGGGTGGTTGCTTTATGTCATATTCCTGTTTGGAACGGTCGCGTTCTTCCAATTGGAAATATCACGGTGGATGCGTCCAGAATTGAGCGGTGCGGATGTGACCAGCCACGCTCTCGACAGGGTAGCGGAACATCTGGCTGAAACTGCGTCCGATGCTGAAAGCTGGCGTATCCTGCTGCCACCGGCTCGGGCAGGAGAGGCAATATCCGCGTTCTGGAAAGCAAGGGATGAATCAGGCGCAAGCGGCCAGGCCATCTTCGATCCAGTCAGCGGCATGCCCGCATCCATAAGGGATACGACGGGGGGGTGGTTTCCCTACCGTTTCCATTTCCAGTTGCATTATGTGCCGCGCTGGATCGGTGAATATCTGACCAGTCTGGCCGGGCTGGTCATGCTGGTGGTGATCTTGTCCGGCGTCGTCATTCATAAGAAAATCTTCGCGGATTTCTTCCTGTTGCGCTTTGGCAAGGGGCAACGAAGCTGGCTGGATACACACAACGTCACTGCGGTCTTGGCACTGCCTTTCCATCTGATGATTACCTACACTGGACTGGTCACGCTGCTGTTCACGCTGATGCCGTGGGCGATCACAGCGAATTATGAAACGGCGGACGCATTCTACAAAGCACGGGCGATTCCAGCCCTTGAAAACGAACCGAGCGGCGAAAAGGCCGCGCTTCTGCCTCTTGGCGCTCTGATTGGAAGCATTGAGCATCGATTGGGCGGGGGCAGACTTCAGTTCGTGACGATCTCCAATCCGGGGGACAGGTCTGCGGTCATTGCGGCATGGCCGAACCGTGACACGCTAGGCACATTCAGGGCGACTTCCTATTACAGCGCCGTAACCGGCGAGCAATTGCGATCCTTGCCTAAGAGGAATGCCAGCGCAGCGACGCAAAGCGTGATGGTGGACCTTCACACCGGGCTATTTGCAGGCCAAATGCTGCGCTGGCTCTATTTCCTGTCCGGCGTCGGCGGCACGGTGATGGTGGCGAGCGGGCTTGTTCTCTGGACGGTCAAGCGCCGCGCCAAGTTGCCCGATCCGACCCATCCACATTTCGGCTTTCGTCTGGTCGAACGGTTGAACATCGGCGTCATTGTTGGAGCGCCTGTCGGGATCGCCGTTTATTTTCTCGCCAACCGGCTTTTGCCGTTCGACATGGCGCAGCGCGCCGATTGGGAAATCAACAGTCTGTTCATCGCCTGGGGCGGTCTGTTCGTCTGGACGCTCGCGCGTCCGGCAAAGCGGGCATGGGTGGAGGCGTTCATCGCCTGCGCGGCGCTCTATGCGCTGGTGCCGCTGGTCAACGCCCTGACCACGGAGCGCGGCCTGATCCCCAGCCTGATCGCGCGCGATTGGGTCTTCGCCGGGTTCGATCTTGTGATGCTGGTAACGGCCGCTGCCTGCGCGTTCACGGCATGGAAGGTCGCCACGCATAAGCCGAAGGCGGCCCCGCGCCGCAGAATGCGCGAACTGGTCGAGGCGGCGGCATGATCCACGTCGCCATCTTCCTTCTGTCTCTGGCAGGCTTCGCCCTGCTGCTGCTCGCCATGACGCGGCATCAACAGGACTGGCTCCGCCGCAAGCTGCCTCCGGCGCGGGGCCGCGCCCTGCGCCTGTCCGGCTTCACGGCGCTGGTGCTGGCCTTTGCTGTCGCCGGAGTGGGCCTTGGCTGGGGCTATGGCGCGGTGGAGTGGTTCGGGTGGCTGACCGTCGCGGCCGCGCTGGTCGTCACCATTAACACCAACCGCGAACGCATCGTCCGGAAGGTGCGGCCATGATCCGCCTGACCGAACAGGCGCGCGGGCGCTGGTCGGCAGCGTTCCGCATCGTCGCGGGGACGCTGGGGGCCTATGGCCTGACCTCGCTCGCCACTGTCGCCCTGTCGCTGCTGTTGGCCCGGATCGGCATGGTTCGGGTCGAGGCCGTCACCGCCGCCACGCTGGCGAGTTTCGCCATCTTCGCTGTTGTCGCCATGATCGCCTTCCATGCCCGGAGCGCGGGACGCGTGTGGGGCTGGCTGTCAGGCATGGCCGTGCTTTTCGGCCTGCTATCGTGGCTGCTGTTGCCCGGAGTCGGATCATGAGCCGCCTGCACCATCTTCACCGGCAGGAGGCCGACACGTCCGGCCAGGAAGCTGATCGCCTATCTGCGCCCTTGAAGGCGGAACGCGAACGGGCGATGGCGGGGGGCTGGCAACCTTCCACCCGCTATTCAGACCAGCCGATGAGCTGGCGCATGCGTATGTTCGGCATGGGCGGGGTCGGGACGGTTGCGTTGCTTGTCGCTGGTGGTGCGCTGTTCACATGGACGACCTATCCCGCCACGCCAGCCCCTTCCGCGCTTACCGTCTTCAATGTGATGCCGCCCGCGTCCCCACCGGAAACGCCTCGGCAAGAAAAGGAAGCGCCCAAGCCCGTGGAGAAGAAGGAGACTCAACCGGAGCCGGTGCGGGTGCCGCAGGAGCAGCCGCCGAAGATGCCGATTTCGCGCGCCACCATGCCGATGCCGCAGCCGGAGACGAAGGCCGCCGATCCCGCCCCGCCTCAGCCGGAAACCGCCGCGCCCAAGACAATGCCTGCACCGCCTGCGCCGCAATTGTCGAGCGATGGCCTCGACACATGGGAGGGTCGTGTTCTGGCGGCTCTGCACAAGCAGCGCCGCTATCCGCGTGCCGCGATGATGCAACGGCAACAGGGTATTCCCTATATCCGCTTCATAATGGACCGGGAAGGCAAGGTGCTGTCGATCCGCCTTGAACGCTCTTGCGGTTTCCCTGAATTGGACCGGGAGGCCGTCGCGCTTGCCAAGCGGGCGTCCCCGCTGCCCAAGCCGCCCGACGACAAGCCCGGCGACACGCTCGAACTGGTGGTCCCGATAGAATATTTCTTGCGGCCGCGATGACGGGCAATCGCGCGATCATCGGTCGGTAACGTGCCTTGGGCGCATGATGCTGCGCCGACACCCGGCCCGCCATCGGCCCTCGCTCGCTCTATGCCACGTCAATCGGGCGCATAAAGCTGCCATCGGTGCCGCGTTCGTGGAATAGGGAAATGGCTTTTCGGTCCAGCCTCGATGTTTCGTGCGGCAACGATCCGCGCGGAAGGAGGATGACCGATGGCAAATCTCATCGACGGGCAGGAACGTCTCGATTGGCGCAATCCCGCCAGTTATCGCCCGCTTCTCGATCTCGACCGTTCGGGCTGGGCATGGGAATTCCTGCGCCGCAATCCCGACTATCGGAAAGCGGTGCAAAGCCTTCCCAAGCCCACACAGGAGCGATGGCTGATGCCGCCGCTGTCGCTGATTTCCGCTGTTGGCATTTCGCCGGAGTGGGGATGCCCATTCGCCGCTCCGCCCGATAACGACGCCTTGGCCGCGCCGCCATTCTGGCTTGCATCCGTCGATCCTTCCGTCCTGCCGGTGGCGGTTATTTCGCCGCATCATACGGAGGATGCGTTTGACGTTATGGACCTTGGGCAAGTCGTCACGGTGTTCCGCGACAGAGGCGGGACGGAGCATGTGCAGATCGGCCGCCCGCCACGTCCCATCCGGCTCCATGTCGAAACGGGAACGGTGTTGCGGGGGCCGGTGGCGCTTCATGCTTCGTTGGCCGGATGCGCCGTGCAATCCCGGTTGCGGACGCTGCGCCGTCTGCTCGATCTGCAACGGCGGGGAAGGCAATGTGCGGACCATGACGGTCCCGATGCGCGCGGGGCCAGGCTGGCGTTCATCCTGCAAGTGCTGGATGGCCATGACGCCGGAGCATCCCAGCGGGAGATCGGCATTGCGCTGTTCGGAAAGGATCGCGTCCGGGAGGACTGGAACGGCTATTCGGACTATCTCCGCAGCCGGATATGCCGCGCCATCAAGGCGGGGCAAGCCTTGCGCGATCGCGGTTATCGCAATCTGCTTCGCGGCCTTCCATCTCGTCCAGCAGCCGCGAACGACAATGATGTGCCGTGAGTGGCGGAAAATCATTTTTATTGAGAAATTTCAGTATTTTAACAGGTAAATCGAATGGTCGGACTGTATTGGTGGCGAATGTCCTCCGCTACCACTTTCCCATTCCTTATCCACCGCGGTGCGCCTTCGCGCATTTTTGTCTTGCAATCCCGCGCCAGCATTGCACTAATGTTGCAACGCACAATGGCCTGTGGCCGAGGGAGGAACGACGCTTTGCCCTTCCATGAAATGTTTGAGCCTGATGGTTCCGTCCGCGCCTGTTATGACGAAGTGCAGAAATGGGTGGAACGGACCGGCATAGCCGGGCTCAATCGTCGCATGGAGGAGGCTGAGGCGATCTTCCGCCGCATCGGCATCACCTTCGCCGTTTATGGGGAAGGGGGCGACCCGGAAAGACTGATCCCCTTCGACCTGCTGCCCCGCATCTTCACCGCGCAGGAATGGCGGGTGCTGGATCGGGGCATCAAGCAGCGGGCGCGGGCCTTGAACGCTTTCCTGCTCGATATCTATCACCGGGGGGAGATCATCAAGGCTGGGATCATTCCCGCCGAGATCATATACCGCAACAGGGCCTATCTGGCGGAGATGGTCGGCTTTACGCCGCCGGGCCGGGTCTACAGCCATATCGTCGGCATCGACATCGTGCGGACCGGCCCGACGCGCTTCGAGGTGCTGGAGGATAATTGCCGCACGCCCTCGGGCGTCTCCTACATGCTGGAAAACCGGGAGATCATGACGCGCATGTTCCCCGAGCTTTTCGCGCAGGGGCTGGTCGCACCGGTGGACGATTATCCGGCCCAGCTTCTGAAGAGCCTGAAGGAAGTCGCCCCGCCTGCCTGCAAGGGCGATCCGGTGGTCGTGGTGCTGACGCCGGGATCGCTCAACAGCGCCTATTATGAGCACAGCTTCCTTGCCGACCTGATGGGCGTGGAACTGGTGGAGCCTGCCGACCTGTTCGTCGATGAAGGCCGCGTCTGGATGAAGACCACGCTGGGGCCGAAGGCGGTGGACGTGATCTATCGCCGGATCGACGACGAGTATCTCGACCCGCTGACCTTCCGGCCCGACAGCCTGCTTGGCATCCCCGGCATCTTCCATGTCTACCGCAACGGCGGCGTGACGCTGGCGTCGGCGCCCGGAGCGGGGATCGCGGACGACAAGGCTGTTTATATCTATGTGCCGGAAATGATCCGCTTCTATCTGGGCGAGCAGCCGATCCTCGACAATATCCAGACGTGGCAGTGTTCGAAGCCCGACGAGTGCGCCTATGTGCTGGAGCATCTGCATGAACTGGTGGCGAAGGAGGTGCATGGCTCGGGCGGTTACGGCATGTTGATCGGCCCCAAATCCTCCACTGCCGAAGTCGAGGCCTATGCCGACCGGATCAGGGTCCATCCCGGCGAGTTCATCGCCCAGCCGACGCTGGACCTGTCCACCGTCCCGACGCTTGGGCCTGCCGCCGTGGTGGGGCGTCATGCCGATTTCCGTCCCTATTGCCTCGTCGGTCAGCAGATCCGGCTGGTGCCCGGCGGCCTGACCCGCGTGGCGCTGACCGAAGGATCGCTGGTGGTGAATTCCAGCCAGGGCGGCGGGGTGAAGGACACCTGGATTTTGCAGGATTGATGCGATGCTGAGCCGGACCGCTGAAAATCTCTTCTGGATGGCCCGCTACATGGAGCGGGCGGAGGCCACCGCGCGGCTGCTCACCATGGGGCAGCGCATGACGATCCTGCCCGGCGCGCATCATCGCGACGAGTGGCGATCGGTCGTCCGCGCGGCGGGGTGCGAGGAGCAGTTTCCGACTGGGACGCCGGTCACGGAAAGCGATGTCGTATCCTATCTGATGCTGGACCCGGACAATCCGTCCTCCATCCGATCCTGCCTGCTCAAGGCGCGCGCCAACGCCAAGTCAGCGCGCACCATGTTGACGCAGGACATGTGGGAATCGCTCAACGAAGGATGGCGCAAGCTCGACAGCTATGACGTGGCGGAGGCGCGGCAGCAGCTTCCCGCGCTGATCGACTGGGTGAAGACGCGGGTGATGACGTTCCGGGGCGCGACGGACGCGGGGCAGCTTCGCAACGAGGGGCATGACTTCCTGCGCGCGGGCGGGGCGCTGGAGCGAGCGCAGATGACGTTGCGGCTGCTGGACGTCAAATATTATGTGCTGCTCCCCGAAACGGAGGTGATCGGCGGCAATCGGGATCATTATCAGTGGACTTCGGTGCTCTATGCCCTGTCGGGCGCGCGGGCCTATCATCATGTCTATGGCGGCACCTACACGCCGTGGCAGATCACCGATTTCCTGATGCTCAATCGCCTGTTCCCGCGCAGCGTCGCCTTTTGCGCCGACCAGTTGGCCTATCGGCTCAATCGGCTCGCAGGCTGGCATGATTCGCGCGGCCCTTGTCATGATACGGTGCAGGAGATGGTCGCCGATCTGGAAGAGCTGGACAGTGGAGAGATTTTCCGCCGGGGCCTGCATGAAACGGTGCAGATGAGCCTGAAGATGACCAACCGGCTGGGCTTCGAGATCGCCCAGACCTATTATTTCGGCTAGGGGAAGGGAACGTCGGCCATGAAACTGCTCGTCCGGCATCAGACCGTCTATCGCTATGCCGGGGCGGCGGGGCGTGTCGCCATGCGGCTGAAGCTGATGCCGGTCGACACGCCGCAACAGAAGATATGGGAATGGCGCGTCATTGTGAACGGTGATCCGGTCACCGCTTTCCATCCCAACAGCTATGGCGAGAAGGAGGCGGTGTGGATCCGCCATGACCAGCTCGACCATGCGGTCGTCGTGGCGGAAGGGCTGGCGGAAACGACGGAGACCCACGGCGTCCTGGGATGGCCGACGGGGCAGGTCGATCCCCGCTATTTCCTGCGCGATACGCCGCTGACCCGCGCATCGGACGGGATTCGCGCTCTGGCGATGTCCGTGGCGGAGCAAGGATCGCCGTTGGATCGGCTTCACGCCCTTTCGGCATCGGTGCGGCAGGCGGTGAGCTATCGCGCCGGCGTTACATCGACGGAAACCAGCGCGGCCGAAGCGTTCGCCCTGGGCGCGGGCGTGTGCCAGGACCATGCGCAGATATTCATCGCGGGCGCGCGGACGCTCGGGATGCCCGCGCGTTACGTGTCGGGCTATCTGCTGGCGGAGGAGGGGGATGCGCTGCACGAAACCCATGGCTGGGCCGAAGCGCTGGTGCCCGATCTTGGCTGGGTCGGGTTCGATCCGTCCAATCAGGTCTGCGTCACCGACCGCTATCTGCGCGTGGCGTCGGGGCTGGACGCGGACGCCGCCGCGCCGATCCGTGGGTCCGTCACGCTGACGGGCGATATGTGGATTGACGCGGACGTCCGGATCGCGCAGGCGGAGGAAGGGCTGGAGGAGCGGCAGTTGCAGCAACAGCAGCAGCAAGGTGCCCCGTCGTCCATGCCGGAAAGATAGGCAGGCATTCGGGAGCCGCAGGAGCATGACATATTGTGTGGCGGTGCGCGTCGATCAGGGACTGGTCATGCTGTCCGACACCCGTACCAATGCGGGCATGGACAATATCGCGCGCTTCCGGAAGACCTTCACCTATGTGAACCCGGGCGAGCGGGCCATCGCGTTGCTCTGCTCAGGCAATCTGTCGATCACGCAGGGCGTCAAGTCGATGCTGGGCCGCGCGATCAAGGATTCGGCGCTCGACCCCGATGTGGAGACCATCCTCAACTGCCCGACCATGCATCGCGTGGCGCAGATCGTGGGGGAGGCCATGTGCGCCATGCAGGGCCAGTATCGCAGCACGATCGAGATGCAGGGATCGGCGGCCGACGCCTCCATCCTGATCGCGGGCCAGCGCCGTGGCGGCAAGCCGCGCCTCTACCTCGTCTATTCCGCCGGGAACTTCATCGAGGCGACGGAGGACACGCCCTTCTTCCAGATCGGCGAGCATAAATATGGCAAGCCGATCCTCGACCGCATCATCCAGCGGGAAACGAGCCTGGAGGAGGCGGTGAAGGCGGTGCTGGTGTCGATGGATTCGACGTTGCGATCCAATCTTTCGGTGGGGATGCCCCTCGACCTTGCGGTGATCGAACGGGATGCGTTCGACTTCCGCGTCCGCACCCGGATCGAGGCGGACGACGAGCAGTTCGCCACCCTGTCCCAAAGCTGGTCCGCCGCGCTGCGGAAAGGCTTCGAAGACCTGCCCGACGTGCTGGGCTGATCGCTCGCCTATCAGGGGCAGAGGGAAAAGCATGGCCAACTGACGCTTGCGCGGAGGCGGGGGGGCCTTATCTCCTTCCCGACAACGAATCGCAGCCGAAAGACCGTCATGACCGCTACCCATTCCACCCGCATGCTCATCCTCGGTTCCGGCCCGGCCGGCCTGTCCGCCGCCATTTACGGCGCACGCGCGGGGCTGGCGCCGATCGTGGTGCAGGGGATGCAGCCGGGCGGGCAGCTGACCATCACGACGGACGTGGAGAATTATCCGGGCTTCAGGGACGTGATCCAGGGGCCGTGGCTGATGGAGCAGATGCAGGCGCAGGCCGAGCATGTCGGCGCGCAGATGGTCTATGACATGATCGTGGACGTCGACCTTTCGCAGCGGCCCTTCCGCCTGACGGGCGACAGCGGCACCATCTATGTCGCCGACAGCCTGGTGATCTGCACTGGCGCGCAGGCCAAATGGCTGGGCGCGGAGGGCGAGCAGCTGCTTCAGGGCAAGGGCGTGTCCGCCTGCGCCACCTGCGACGGTTTTTTCTATCGCGGCAAGAAGGTGGTCGTGATCGGCGGCGGCAACACGGCGGTGGAGGAAGCGCTCTACCTCACCAACCACAGCCATGACGTGACGCTGATCCATCGGCGCGATTCGCTGCGGGCGGAGAAGATCCTGCAGGAACGCCTGTTCGCGCATCCGAACATCAAGGTGGTCTGGAACCAGAAGATCGCGCGTTTCGTGGGCGGCGGCGATCCCGAAGGGCTGGTCGGCGTCGACCTGATCGACACGGTGACGGGCAAGGCCAGCCATATCGAGGCGGACGGCGCGTTCGTCGCCATCGGGCACCAGCCCGCGACGGAATTGTTCGCAGGCAAGCTGCCGATGGACGAAGGCTATCTGCTGGTGGAAAAGGGCACGACCCGCACCGCCGTCCCGGGCGTGTTCGCGGCGGGCGACGTCACCGACAAGATCTACCGCCAGGCGGTAACGGCGGCGGGCATGGGATGCATGGCCGCGCTGGACGTCGAGAAATTCCTCGCCGAAGCGGATTTCGAGGCGCTGGCGGCGGAGTAGGGGGGATTGGCGACGGTCCGCCTTCCTCATTCCGTACGCCCTGAGCGAAGTCGAAGGGCACGGCCGACCGGAGGGAGGCCACTTCGCTCCGCTCAGTGGAAGGCTTCGACTTCGCTCAGCCCGAACGGATGAAGGAGTGTCCGCTGCTGGCCGAAAGCAAACCGAAAACTATCCGCCGACCTTCATCCGCGCGAAGGACACCAGCGTGCCGAAAGTCTCGAACGTGTCGCCGTCGATATCCTCGTCGTCGATCAGGATCTGGAAGCGATCCTCCATTTCGGTGAGCAGGCCAGCGACGGCCATGGAATCCAGTTCCGGCAGCGCTCCGAAAAGCGGCGTGTCCGCCTCGAACGCATCGACCCTTTCCTGCGTCAGGCCCAGAACGTCGCGCAACAGCGCGCGCGTCAGGTTCTCCACTTCGTCCATCCGGTCGACCGGCTGAGAATCTTCTGCCTGCATGGGCCGTCGCTTAATGGCTCGCGATCTATCCGACAAGCGCGGAAATCGCGGTGCGCGCCGCCGGAATCCAGGTGGAGGCATGGCGCGGGTTGAAGCAGTCGATGCGGTGCAGCGTCGCCCGTTCGTCCATCCAGTCCCGCTTATAGGCATTGTCGCCCGTGCCATAATCGATCGTCGCCACGTGGTCCGCGTCGATCGCATGGGCGAACATCGCGTGGCTGAGCAAGGTGCCGGGCGAGCCATGGTCGAAAGCCCGGTCGTGAGAGAGTTTGTGGATCAGCGCGACGCCATTCTCCACCGTCCACAGTTGCGTCGCCACCGGCATCCCGTCCCGCCGCGCAAAGCCCATCCGCAACGTGCCCGCCACGCTTTCCCGCTCGGCCAAGGCCCGCAGGAAGGAAAGGCCCGGCTCCGCGTCCTTCCAGCTGCGGGCATGGACATGCTGATAATCGTCCCACAAGGCGTCGGTCAGGCGCTTGGATATGTCGATGGCGAAGGGCGCGCCACGGCCCTTGCGCCGCACCTGGTTGCGCAGCCGCCCCGGGCGCTGCGCCCAATAGGCCGCGAAATCGCGCCCTTTCACGTCCAGCACATGCCGCCCACCCATCGGGCGGCGCACCGCGAACCATCCGGCACGGCGGAAGGCGGCCAGCATCTGTTCGGCTTCGCCCTGCACCGGGTAGAAATCGATCTGGGCATGATCGGCGAGGAGATGAAGCGCCGCCGCCTCCAGCAATGCCGCCTGCAACGGGAGAGCGGGCGCGCTCAGGAAGATCGGTCTCCAAAGGAAACTATACCAGTTCGCCAGGGCCGAAAGGCGGCGCGTATCGGACGGCAGCAGGAACAGCCAAAGCTCCGCATCCTCCTCCGTCACCCGCAGCACATGCGGGGGCCGATCCGCAAAACAATGGCCATGGAGCGATTCGAACCAGTCGATCCGGTCGAACAGGCAGGGCGTCGCGGCGCGATCGAGCCGCCCGGCCAGTGCGGGCCGCACCTCCGCGAAGCTCCGATATTCCCTTGCGACCGCCAAACCACTATCTCCCCGGCACGTCCCACGCGCCTAAAGGAAAAGTCTGGAGATGAAGTTAAGCGACCCCCTCTTCGGCGACGTGGAGTTACGGCCCATCGATCATGTGCTTTTGCGCGGAAACCCCACGCATCCGGCACTGGACGGCCGGTCGGGCTGCCATGATTTCTCCGAACTGGAGCAAGCTCTCGCACGGCTGGCGGGCTGGCTCGCCGGATTCGGGCTGGAGCGAGGAGCACGGGTGGCAAGCTGGATCGCCAAGGGGCCGGTGGCGGCGCTCATGCCGCTCGCCGCGCCGCGCGCCGGGCTGGTGCATGTCCCGATCAACCCGCTGCTGAAACATGCGCAGGTCGCCCATATCCTCTCCGACAGCGGCGCGGCGCTGCTGATCGGCACGGCGGCGCGGCTCGATACGCTGGGGGAGGGCGATGTGCCCTCCGGATGCCACCTCCACCCTGAGGGTGACGCCGCCGCCGCCATGAGGGGGGGGAGGGGATAGGCCCCTGCGACGCCGCGCCGGACGATCTGGCCGCGATCCTCTATACCAGCGGATCGACCGGGCGGCCCAAAGGCGTGATGCTGAGCCATGCGAACCTGTGGCTGGGCGCGGTGTCGGTGGCCGGCTATCTGCGCCTCTCGCCGGAGGATCGCACGCTGTGCGTCCTGCCCTTCAGCTTCGACTATGGGCAGAATCAGCTATTTTCGACATGGTTTGCGGGCGGATGCGCCGTTCCGCTCGACTATCTGACGCCGCGCGACGTCATGAAGGCGGTGGACCGGCGGGGCATCACGACGCTGGCCGGGGTGCCGCCGCTCTGGGTGCAGCTCACCGAACTGGACTGGCCCGCGGCAACGGCCGCGAAGCTCAAGCGCCTCACCAACAGCGGCGGCGCGTTGACCCGTCCGCTGGTGGCGAAGCTGCGGGCGTTGTTCCCGCAGGCCGACCTCTATCCCATGTATGGGCTGACGGAAGCCTTCCGTTCCACCTATCTTCCGCCTGCTTTGGTGGCGAGCCATCCCGACAGCATGGGGACGGCGATCCCCTTCGCCGAGATATTGGTGGTGCGCCCGGACGGCAGCCTCACCGACGACGAAGAGCCGGGCGAACTGGTCCATTGCGGGCCGCTCGTCGCGCAGGGTTATTGGCGCGATGCCGCCCGCACGGCGGAGCGTTTCCGCCCCGCGCCGCCTGCCTCGCGCTATGGCGGTTTGGCTGTCTGGTCCGGCGATACGGTACGGCGGGACGAGGAGGGCTTGCTCTATTTCGTCGGCCGGGACGATGCGATGATAAAGTCGGCGGGGAACCGCATCAGCCCCACGGAGATAGAGGAAGCCGCCGCCGCGGTCGAAGGCGTGGCCGAAGCCGTCGCGCTGGGTGTGAAGGACGAAAGGCTGGGGCAGGCGGTATTGCTGCTGTTGCGCGCGGGCGATGAGGCTGTAAAGCCGCAGGTGGAGGCGCGGCTCAAGGCCGAACTCCCCAATTTCATGCAGCCTCGGGAGATCATCGTGCTGGCCGGATTTCCGCGCAATCCCAATGGGAAGATCGACCGCGTGGCTTTGGCTCGGGAACATGCCGCATGAAGCCGATGGGACCGATCCCGCCGCATTTTTCCGCCGAGGACGGCATGTTGCTGATCGGCGGCTGCGGCGCGGCGAGCCTTGTCGACGAAGCGGGCGACACGCCGCTCTTCGTCTATGACATGGCGATCGTGGAAGCGCAGGTCCGCGCCTTGCGGGAGGCGATGCCCGATGCGCTCTCTATCCATTACGCGATGAAGGCCAATCCTTATCCGCCGCTGCTAGCGCGCATGGCGGGGCTGGTCGATGGCTTCGATGTGGCGTCGGGCGGAGAACTTGCGCTTGCGCTGGAGGCGGGCATGGACGCGGCGCATATCAGCTTTGCAGGGCCGGGAAAGCGCGATGATGAACTGACGGCGGCGATTCGGAATGGCGCGACGCTCAATCTGGAGTCGGAGGGGGAGGCGCGTCGCGCGCTCGCCATCGGCGACCGTCTGGGGATCAGGCCGAAGCTCGCGGTCCGCGTGAACCCCGATTTCGATCTCAAGGGATCGGGGATGCGGATGGGCGGCGGGGCCAAGCCCTTCGGCATCGATGCCGACCGCGCCGCCGCTCTCGCTCGCACCGTGATGGGGGCGGGCGCGGACTGGCGCGGCTGGCACATCTTCGCAGGAAGCCAGGCGCTCGACCGCCAAGCGATCATCGACATGCAGGCCGCGACCCTGATCCTCGCCGCGCGCCTGTCGGAAGAAGCGGGCGCCGTGCCGCCGCTCGTCAATCTGGGCGGCGGTTTCGGCCTGCCCTATTTCCCCGGCGACCAGCGGCTCGACATCCGCCCCGTCGGCGCGGCGCTGGACAATGCGCTGGAAGCGCGCGCCGACATCCTGCGCGACAGCGCCTTCGCCATCGAGCTGGGCCGCTGGCTGGTGGGGGAGGCGGGCGTTTATCTGACCCGCGTGGTCGACGTGAAGCAGAGCATGGGCGAAACTTTCGTTGTCGTGGACGGGGGCCTGCATCATCAACTCGCGGCCAGCGGCAATTTCGGCACCGTCGTTCGCCGCAACTATCCCATCGCGGTCGCGAATCGTTTCGGTGCGGAACCGAATCCGGAGGCCGTAACGGTGGTCGGCTGCCTCTGCACTCCCATCGACCGGCTGGGCGACAAGGTGGCCCTGCCCCCGGTGCAGGAAGGCGATCTGATCGCGGTCTTCCTGGCCGGAGCCTATGGCGCCTCGGCCAGCCCGGCCGCCTTTCTGGGCCATCCCTGTGCGGGACAGCTTCTGATCGGCTGAATCCGACGGGCTGCAAATCCTAACGGTATCTTTACCCTTTGCGGGCATGAGGGAGGTTGAAGCCATGCGCTGATCCGGCCTGCCTCACCTCTTGGGCGGCCGCCGGCGCGTGCCGCATAAAGAGGTGAGATCATGGGTTTTCAGCGGATTTCCAGTCTTGTCATCGGGGCATCGCTTTCGGCCATGGTGCTGTCGGGCTGTGCGTCGAGCGCCAGCGGGCCGCAACTGCCGCCGGCATCCTTCGTCGCCACGGAGGAAAAGCCGGGCGAGGAATATGTGATCGGCCCGCTCGACGAACTCACCATCTTCGTATGGCGCAATCCCGAACTGGGCGCGAAGGTCCAGGTGCGGCCGGACGGACGCATCACCACGCCGCTCATCACCGACATGCCCGCCGTGGGCAAGACGCCCAAGATCCTGTCGGAAGACATCAAGCAGGCGCTGTCCAAATATATCGAAAATCCGCTGGTGTCGGTGATCGTCAACAATTTCTCCGGCACGTTCAGCCAGCAGGTGCGGATCGTCGGCGCGACGGAAAAGCCCGCCTCCATCCCCTATCGCGCGAACATGACACTGCTCGACGCGATGATCGCGGTCGGGGGCCTGTCCCAATATGCGGCGGGCAACAAGGCGCGGCTCGTCCGCTTCGACAGGGATAGCGGCAAGCAGACCGAATATCAGGTCCGTATCGGCGACCTCCTGAAACGCGGCGATAGCAAGGCGAACGTCACGCTGTCGCCCGGCGACGTCATCATCATCCCGGAAAGCATGTTCTGATATGGCGGGTCTTTACGACGAGTTTCTGGTCATCCTCCATGGCATATGGAACCGGCGCTGGGTGGCGCTGGCGGTGGCGTGGGGCGTGTGCATGCTGGGCTGGCTGGGCGTGGCGCTCATTCCCAACAGCTACCAGTCCAAGGCGCGCGTCTATGTGAACACGCAGTCGCTGCTGGAGGACAAGGTGGGCATCACGCAGGTCCAGTCCCAGCAGGATCTGGACCGCCTGCGCCAGACGCTCGCCAGCGCGGAGAATCTGGAAAAGGTCGTGCGCGACACCGACCTGTCGCAGGGCATTTCCGGCCCCCGCGACATGGCCGCGAAGATCACTGCCCTGCGCGAGAATATCTCCATCATGGCGCAGGCCGATCCCAGCATGATCGACATCAGCGCGATTTCCGCCGACAGCAGCCTGTCGGACGGCGCAAATGCCCGCATCGCGCAGCAGATCGTGCAGAAGATGATCGACATCTTCCAGGAAGCGAACCTGACCAGCGACCGCACGGAAACGAAGCAGAGCCTGGCCTTCCTCGACCAGCAGATCGCGCAGCGCGGCAAGCAGCTCGCCGCCGCCGAACAGCGCCGCGCGGAGTTCGAGCAACGCTTTATCGGCCTGCTCCCCGGCGCGGGTTCCATCGGTCAGCGCATGGACGCGGCCCGGCAGGAAATCAGCAATATCGACGCGCAGCTCGTGCAGGCGCAAAGCGCGCTCAGCGCCATGAACGGCCAGTTGGCGGCCACGCCGCAAAGCCTGCCCGGCGTGGGCGCGGCGGGCGCCCCTTCCTCCCTGGCGCAGGCGCAGTCGGAACTGGCCTCCATGCGCTCGCGCGGCTGGACCGCCGACCATCCCGATGTCATCGCCATGCAGCGGCAGGTCGACGCGCTCCGCAAGCAGGGCGTCGGGGCTGTGGCGGGAACGGGCGGAACGCCCAACCCGGCCTATCTCTCGCTCAAGTCCATGCAGGCCGACCGGGCCGCGACCGTGCAGGCGCTCAATGCCCGCAAGGCGCAGTTGCAGGCGGACCTCAACGTCATGACATCCCGCCAGACCAATGAGCCGGGGATCGCCGCCGAGCAGGAAAAGCTCGCCCGCGACTATGACGTGCTCAAGGCGCAATATGACAAGTTGCTGTCCGACCGCGAGGAAATCCGCCTGCGCGGCGAGGTGAAGACCGAAACCGGCGCGGTGCAGTTCCGCGTGCTCGCGCCGCCCAGCGCCCCGACCGCGCCCATCGCGCCTAATCGCCCCATCCTGCTGATCGGCGTGCTGGTGCTGGGCATCGGCGCGGGAGTCGGCGTCGCCTTCGCCATCGGGCAGCTCAAGGGCACTTTCCCGACCGCCGCCCGTCTGGAGCGCGTCGCGGGCATCCCCGTCGTGGGATCGATCAGCCAGACGCTGAACGCCGGGCAGGCCGCCATCGAAAAGCAGAGGCTGAAATGGTTCGCGGGCGCGAGCGGAGGGCTGGCGGCTGTCTGCCTGCTGCTGATCGCCGTCGAATTCATCCAGCGCGGCATGGCGTGAGGAGGCTCCATCCATGAACAAGCATAGCTCCCTGTCGGCCAGCGGCTCGCTATTCGAACGCGCGACGCAGATCTACGATTTCGATGCCGCGCTGAGAGGCCGCGCCGCGCCCGTGGTGGAAGCGCCAGCCGAAACGCCGCTGCCAGCCGCCGAGATCGCGCCGGAATTCGCCGTGCCCACGTCCGAGGAGCCTCCGTTCCGCGCGCCGGCATGGATTGGCCCGGTGCAGGCCGTGGACCGGGAAAAGCTGGCGGAGGCGGGCTATCTGCTCCCCGGCGGTCCCGTCACCACGATGAGCGAGGAGTTCCGCCTGCTCAAGCGCGACCTGCTGACCCAGTTGCAGGACAATCCGCGCGGCAATCGCATCCTCATCTGTTCGCCCCATAGCGGGGAGGGCAAGAGCTTCTGCGCCGTCAATCTCGCGCTCAGCCTTGCGGCGGAGAAGGACAGGGAAATCCTGCTGGTGGACGCCGATTTCGGCAAGCCGGGCATCCCCGAAGCGCTGGGGCTGAATCCCGGTCCCGGCCTGATGGACGCGCTCAGCAATCCCGCCATCGCGATCGAGGATTGCGTGATCCGCACCGACATTCCCGCGCTGTCCGTGCTCCCTTCGGGGCAGCCGAGCAACAACGACACGGAATATCTCTCGTCCGCGCGTACCGACGCATTGCTCAAGCGCCTGACGGAAGGGCGGCCCGAACGCATCATCCTGTTCGATTCGCCGCCCTTGCTGGCGGCTTCGGCCGCGGCGGTGCTGGCGGGGCATGCCGCCATCTCATTGCTCGTCGTGCGGGCCGACAGGACCAGTGAAAGCGCCCTGCGCGAGGCGGCCGCCATGCTGAAGGGCGGGACGCAGGTGCAGCTTCTGCTCAACGGCGTCCGCTTCGGCGGGGGCACGCGCCGTTTCGGCGGCTATTATTCGAAGGAAGGCAGCAGTTCATGACCACCCGGCTTCTCGCAGGACGCGGGCGATGGATCGCATGGAGCGCGGCAGCCGCGGCGGCGTGCGCCACGCCCGCTTTCGCCCAATCGGGCGCCAATGGTCATCGCACCGATGTGACGCCCTATCTGGGGATCGATCAGGTCGTCCTCGCGCCGCTCAAGGGAGGGGATGGCGACGTCCTCACCTATACCGCCGTTACGGCGGGCGTGACCGCCCAGTTCCAGAGCCGCCGCGTGGAAGCGGTGGCCGACGCGCAATATAGCCACCTCTTCAGCTGGAGCGGCGATACCGCCGATCAGGATATCATCAGCGGCATCGTCAGCGGCCGGATCAACATCGCGCGCGGCCTGGCCTTCGATGCGGGCGCGCTGGGCGCGCGGGCGCGGTCGGACGGCTATTCCGGCGCGTCCAGCTTCGGCGGAGGCTATAGCAGCCAGGTCTATGCCGCCTATGCCGGGCCGACCTATGCCGACAAGCTGGGCATTTTCGACGTCACCGCTGCCTATCGCCTCGGCTATGCGCGGGTGGAGGACAATTCCAGATATGAGCTGCCCGGCGGACAAGGCGGCCGGTCGTTCGACGATAGCTGGTCGCACCTGCTCACCGGATCGGTCGGCGTCGCGCCGGGCGTGGTCCTGCCGGTCGGCCTGGTCGCCAGCGGCGGCTACAGCCGCGAGGATGCGCGCCAGCTCGACCAGCGGTTCGAGGATAAATGGGGCAGGCTGGACGCCATGCTGCCGGTTTCCCCGACGCTCGCGGTCGTGGGCGGCGTCGGCTATGAAAATATCCGGATCAGCCAGCGTTCGCCGCTGCTGGACCAGGGAGGCGTGCCGGTCATTTCCCATGGACGTTTCGTGACGGACAAAAGCTCTCCGCGCGCGCTGCTCTACGATTTCGACGGGATGATGTGGGATGTGGGCGTGCTCTGGCGGCCCAGCCACCGCACGTCGCTGGAGGCCCGGGCTGGCCGGCGTTATGGCTCCATGACCTATCAGGGCAGCTTCACATGGCAGGGCCGCGACAGTTCGTTCGCCGTGATCGTCTTCGACGGGATCGACAGTTTCGGCCGCATGATAACATCCGACGTGGCCGGGCTGGGGCGCAACAATCTCAACGTGATGCGCAATCCCTTCACCGGCGACCTGACGGGCTGCGCCTTCTCGCCCACCGGCGGCGGCCAGTGCTTCAACGACGCGCTGGCGGGCATCACCGACGTCAATTTCCGCTATCGCGGCGTCGCCATGCAATATGCGCGGCAGCGCGGGCCGTGGAATTTCGGCGTCGGCGCGGGCTATTCGCAGCGCAAGTTCATCACCCCGTCGGGCGACATCGTTTATATCCGCGGCGCGAAGGATGAGAATTGGTATGCCGACGCCTCGCTGGGCTATGCGCTCAGTGAGCGGGACAGCATCGGCGCGGGCGCCTATGTGAACTATTTCAATGCCAGCGGTGGCCGATCCGACGTGCTGAACATGGGCGCGTTCACCGGCTATTACCGCACCATATCCCGTCGCCTGACCGCATCGGCCGCGCTGGGCGTGGACGGCGCGAAGGGCGACGATCTCGAGACGGTGATCACGGCCATGGGTCAACTTGGCCTGCGTTACAGCTTCTAAAGATTTTCCGGCCAGTATCGCGGCAGGCCGGATGGAGACGACAAGATGTACGACCAGTTCTATGGATTGCAGGGCCGACCGTTCCAGCTGACACCGGACCCGCATTTCTATTTCGAGAGCGCGACGCATCGCAAGGCGCTGTCCTATCTTGGCTATGGCCTGGCCCAGGGTGAAGGCTTCATCGTCATCACCGGCGACATCGGCGCGGGAAAGACCACGCTGGTCGGCCACCTCATGAACACCATCGACCCGCAGCGGCTGACGGCGGTGAAGATCGTGTCGACGCAGGTGGAGGCCGACGACATGCTTCGCCTTGCCGCGCAGAGCTTCGGCCTGGCCGTCGACGGCCTGCCCAAGGCCCAGATATTGCGCCAGATCGAAGGCTTCCTCCACGCGCAGGCACGATTGGGCCGCCGGTCGCTCCTGATCGTCGACGAAGCGCAGAACCTGCCCATTTCCGCGGTCGAGGAACTGCGGATGCTCTCCAACTTCCAGCTTGGGGGGCAATCGCTGCTCCAGATTTTCCTGCTGGGCCAGCCGGAGTTTCGCGACCTGCTGAAGTCGCCGGAACTGGAACAGCTTCGCCAGCGCGTCATCGCGACGCATCATCTGGAACCGATGATGGGCAGCGAGATCGAACCCTATATCGTCCATCGCCTGTCGCTGGTCGGCTGGACCGGCAATCCCCATTTCACGGCGGAGGCTTTCGCCGCCATCCATGCCGCGACGGACGGCGTGCCCCGCCGCGTCAACGCGCTGGTCAGCCGCCTGCTGCTGCTGGGCGCGATCGAGCAACTGACCGAGATCGATGGCGCCGCCGTGCAGGCCGTGATGGCCGACATGGGCGTGGATGAGGCCGAACCGGAAGCGGTCGCGCCCTCGGCTCTCGATACGGCGGCCGAACTGGCCGAACCGCAGCCTGCGTCCGATGCTCCGCCGGAACATGCGCAGGCCGTCGCCGCCGCGCCGGCGGAAGAGGCCCTGCCTCCCGCCCTGCTGGAGGAAATCGTCGAATTGCGCGCCGAAATCGCTTCGCTCCGCGCGGCGCAGGCGCATGTGTCGATGGTGCCCTCGGTCGATCCCGAAGCGCTCAAGGATTGCTTCACGCTGATCGAGGAGAGGCTGGGCAGCCTGGAAGCGCGCGCGCAGGAACAGGACGCCGCGCTGCGTCGCGTCCTCACGCTGTTGATCGACTGGGTGGAGCGAGAGGATCGCATGGCTCCCGATCAGCACAGCGCCGCCGCCTGATCGCGGCTTGCCGTAAGGGCGTGAACCGGCGAGGAAAGGACATGATGCGCAATGCCCTGTCTGTCGATGTCGAGGACTGGTTCCAGGTCGGCGCGTTCGAACGCACGATCCGGCGCGACGACTGGGACGGCCTGACCCATCGGGTCGAGCGCAACACCGACGCCGTGCTGGAATTGTTCGACGCGGCGGGCGTGACGGCCACCTTCTTCATCCTGGGCTGGGTGGCGGAACGCTATCCCGCGCTGATGCGCCGCATCGCCGGAGCGGGGCATGAGGTGGCGAGCCATGGCTATGACCATGCCCGCGTCTTCACCTTCACGCCGGAAGAGTTCCGCGCCGATCTCCGCAAATCCCGCGCTATCATCGAGGACGCCAGCGGGCAGGCCGTCACCGGCTATCGCGCGCCCAGCTTTTCCATCGACCCGCGAGCCCCATGGGCGCACACCGTTCTGGCGGAGGAAGGCTATCGCTATTCCAGCAGCGTCGCGCCGGTCCGGCACGATCATTATGGCTGGCCCGATTCCCCGCGCTTCGCATGGAAGCCGGTGAAGGACGCGCCGCTGGTGGAACTCCCGGTGACCACCGCACGCCTTGCCGGACGGACGCTGGCGGCGGGGGGAGGAGGGTTTTTCCGCCTGCTTCCCTATGGTTTCTCGCGCTGGGCGATCCGGCAGGTGAACCGGGAGGAGAAACGCCCCGCCATCATCTATTTCCACCCATGGGAAATCGATCCCGGCCAGCCCCGCGTGGCGCAAGCGCCGCTGCGGTCGCGAGTGCGGCATTACAGCAACCTGTCGGCGATGGCGGGCAAGCTGCGCCGCCTGACGCGGGATTTCGCATGGACCCGCGTGGATGCGCTGGCCGACGCCGAAGCGGAGCGCGCGCAATGAGGGCGGGCCATCAGGCCGATCTGGCGGTGACGACTCTCGACCTGCGCGATCCCGTGCAGGCGCAGGCCGCGGACGATTATGTGCTGGGCCATGAACATGGCACGCCCTTCCACCGCCCCGCATGGCTGCTGGGCGTGGAGGAAGCGACCGGCCACCCTTGCCATCTCCTCGCGGTGATTGCGCCGTCGGGACGGATCGCGGGATTGCTGCCGCTGCATCATGTGAAGAGCCGGTTGTTCGGGCAGGCGCTGGTATCCTCTGCCTTCGCCGTGGATG
Organism: Sphingobium cloacae; assembly: GCF_002355855.1. Lineage (NCBI taxonomy): Bacteria > Pseudomonadati > Pseudomonadota > Alphaproteobacteria > Sphingomonadales > Sphingobiaceae > Sphingobium > Sphingobium cloacae. The sequence continues at coordinate 1,180,739 of NZ_AP017655.1, read as the reverse complement.
GCGGCGTTCTGGCGGACGATCCGTTCAGCCTCGCCGCGCTGGTCCGGGCGGCTGAGGAGCTTGCGCGCAGCAAGGGCGACCTGTCGGTCGAACTGAGGGGCGGCCCCGCGCCTGCCGCGCATTGGGAATTGCGCGAGAATGAGCATGTCGGCTTCGTCCGCCCGCTCGCCGCCGATGACGAGGCGGAACTGCTCGCCGTGCCGCGCAAGCATCGCGCCGAACTCCGCAAGGCGCTCGCCAACCCGGCGCTGCGGGTCGAGCATGGGTGGGAGCCGCGCCACATCCGCGACCATTATCGCGTCTATGCACAAAGCGTCCGCAATCTCGGCACGCCGGTCTTTCCGGCGCGGCTGTTCCGCGAAATCCTGGCCCGCTTCGGCGAGGATGCGGATTTCACCATCGTCTATGAAGGCGACCGCGCCGTCTCCGCTGTGCTGACGCTTTATCATGGCGACCGGGTGATGCCCTATTGGGGCGGCGGCGTGCAGGATGCGCGGCGGCTGCGTTCCAATGAACTCATGTATTATCGCCTGATGAGCCATGGCCGGGAGCGGGGGATGCGCCTGTTCGACTTCGGCCGGTCCAAGGCGGGCAGCGGGCAGGCGGCATGGAAGAAGAGCTTCGGTTTCGAGCCGCGGCCGCTCTCTTACCATAGCTGGTCACACACGGGGCAAAAGCGCGACATCAACCCGCAAAGCGTCCAATATCAGCGCCGTATCGACCTGTGGAAGAAGCTGCCGCTCCCCGTCGCGAACCTGATCGGGCCCTTCATTTCGCGAGGGTTGGGATGACGGGAGAAATCCTCTTTCTCTGCCACCGCATTCCCTTTCCGCCGGATCGGGGAGACAAGATCCGCTCCTATCATCTGCTGAAGCGGCTGGCGGAGATCGCGCCGGTCCATGTCGGCTGCTTCGCCGACGATGCGCGGGACATGGGGTTCGCGCAGGAGATGGCCGCGCTCGCCGCCAGCCAGCGCGTCCTGATGCGGGACAGATCGCGGCTGGTCGCGGGTCTTTCGGGTCTCGCCAAGGGGCAGCCGCTGCTCGTCTCCCTGTTCGATCATCCCGAACTGCACCGCTGGGTCGCGCAGGTCATGGCGGAGCGGCCCATCTCCGCCGTCGTCGCCTATTCCGCGCAGATGGCGCATTTCGTGCCAATGCTGCCGGACCCTGTGCGATTTCTCATGGATTTCGTCGATTTCGATTCCGCCAAATATGCCGCTTACGGCGCGGAGGGTTCCGGTCCCATGGCCTGGATCAACCGGCGCGAAGGCCGCGTCCTGCTGGATTTCGAGAAGAGGACCGCCGCCCGCGCCGATGTCTGCGCCTTCGTCAGCGAAGCGGAAGCCGCCCTGTTCCGGCAGGCGAGCGGGCAGGGAAGAGACAAGGTGGTCGCCATCGAAAATGGCGTGGCGCTCGACTTTTTCGACCCCTCCACCGATTTCCCCGCCGTCGAAAAGGGCGAGGGGCCGCTGCTCGTCTTCACTGGCCAGATGGATTACCGCCCCAATGTCGAGGCGGTGGAGAGCTTTGCCCGCGAAAGCCTGCCCGCCATCCGCGCCGTCCATCCCGACGCCCGCTTCGCCATAGTCGGGCGCAATCCGTCGAAGTCGGTGCAGGCGCTCGCCGCTCTCGCCGGCGTGATCGTGACCGGAGGCGTGCCCGATGTGCGCGGCTGGCTGGCGGCGGCGGACGTGGTGGTCGCGCCGCTTCGGATCGCGCGCGGCATCCAGAACAAGGTGCTCGAAGCCATGGCCATGGCGCGCCCGGTCGTGGCTTCGCCGCAAGCCGCCGAAGGGATCGACGCGCAGGATGAAACCCATTTCCTGATCGCCGCCGATCCCGCCGGGGAAGCCGCCAGGATCATCGCCCTGCTCGCCGATCCGGCCAGGGCGGCGCGTCTGGCGCAGGCGGCGCGCGCGCGCATGGAGCAACGCTATCGCTGGTCCGCGACACTGGACGCCGTGCCGGACCTGCTCTTCGGCCAACCGGAAAAGGATGCGCGCGCGGCATGACCGAACAGACCCTTTCCTTCATGCAGGCCCGCCGGATGGACCTTGGCGGCTGGCGCGGCCACCTGACCGCGCTGGGCGTGGTGGCGCTGGTCATCATGACGCTGTTCTTCGGTGACGTGGAAAGCATGGTGGCGATCTGGTGGAACAGTTCCACCTTCGGCCATTGCCTGTTCGTGCCCCTGCTGGTCGGCTGGCTGGTGCAGCAACGCATGTCCGGCCTTAAACAGTTACAGCCGGTCGCCTGGGCGCCGGGGCTGCTCTGGCTCGGCGCCGGCGTCGCGGCATGGCTGGTGGGCGAGGCGGCGGGCGTGGCCCTGATCCGTCATGGCGCGCTGGTCGTCATGCTGCAAGGGGTGGTGATCGCCCTGCTCGGCCCGGCCATATCCCGCGCCCTTGTCTTCCCGCTCTTCTACGCCTTCTTCATGGTGCCCTTCGGCGAAGAGCTGGTGCCTCCCCTCCAGCTCGTGACGGCGCGTCTTTCCATGCTGTTCCTGACGGGAGCGGGCGTTCCCGCGCATCTGGACGGCATCTTCATCACCACGCCCACCGGCTATTTCGAGGTGGCGGAAGCCTGTTCCGGCGCGAAGTTCCTGATCGCCATGACGGCCTATGGCGTGCTGGTCTGCAATGTCTGCTTCCGGACATGGCCGCGCCGGATCGTCTTCATGGCGGGCGCGCTGTCGCTTTCCATCCTGGCCAATGGCGTGCGGGCCTTCGCGACCATCCTCGTCGCCCATATGACGACGGTGGATGCGGCGGTCGGGTTCGATCATGTCGTCTATGGCTGGGTGTTCTTCGCCATCATCCTGACGGTCGTGATGGCGACCGCCTGGCCCTTCTTCGACCGCAAGCCGGGCGATCCGTGGTTCGATCCGAAGGATTTGCAGCGTCAGCCCCGCCGTTCCGCCGCCACCGGCACTATCGCCGGAGCCGCCCTGGCCCTCATCGTCGCGGCGCCTCTCTGGCTGGCGGCCACGGCGGCGGCGGGCGATCCGCTGCCGGCAACGCTCCGCTTGCCCGACGTCAAGGGATGGACCCGCGTCGACACGCCGCAGCGAGCCCCATGGAAGCCGCGTTTCGATGGCGCGGACCATTTCGTCATGGCCCGTTATCGCAACGCGGCGGGGCAGGTGGTCGATCTTTCCATCGCGACCTACGACCGGCAGGAAGAAGGCCGCGAACTGGTGGGCTTCGGGCAAGGGTCCGTCGACCCCGACGGGAAATGGGTCTGGTCCTCGCCCGCGCCCGCGCCGAAGAATGCGCTGGGCGAGCAGATCACCGCCCCCGGCCCGGTGGTGCGCGAGGTCGTCAGCTTCTTCACGATCGGCGGGGGCGATCCCACCGGCAGCAAGCCCCGCGTGAAGATGGCGACCATGCAGGCCCGCCTGTTCGGCAGCGACCAGCGCGCATCGGCCATCCTCGTCTCCGCGGAAGAAGCGGAAGGGCAGCCCGCGAGCAGGGCGATTGCCGCTTTCCTCGCCGATCTGGGCAACGTGAAGGATCTGGCCGACGACAGCGTCGGCATCGATCAGGCGATGCCCGGCTCGAATGGAGCCGGATAAAGCCTGAAATTCCTTGCTCGCCGTGATTTCCGGGCCGCCGGATGTTCCATCTGGCTCGAAATCACTTTAAGGCCTCCTCCATGTGCGGAATTGCGGGCATCTTCCACCTCGAAACGGCCAAGCCGGTCGATCCGGCCCGGGTCCGGACCATGATCGACGCCATGCCTCATCGCGGCCCCGACGGGAGCGGCGTCTGGACCGCGCCGGGCGTGGGGCTCGGCCACCTGCGCCTCTCGATCATAGACCTTGCCGCAGGCGCCCAGCCGATGTTGACGGAGGACGAAAGCCTGGCCGTCGTCTTCAATGGGGAAATCTATAATTTCGCCGAATTGCGCGCGGAACTGGAGGACAAGGGGCATGTCTTCCGCACCCATAGCGACACCGAAGTCATCCTCCACGGCTATCGCCAATGGGGGGAGGCCTGCGTCGAACGCTTCCACGGCATGTTCGCCTTCGCGCTGTTCGACGCGCGCGCGCAGTCGCTCTGGATGGCGCGCGATCGGCTGGGCGTGAAACCGCTGCATTATGCCTCGCTTTCCGACGGCAGCCTGATCTTCGGATCGGAACTCAAGAGCCTGCTGGCCCACCCGCTGCTGCGCCGCGCGCCGGACCTGTCGGCGGTCGAGGATTATATGGCCTATGGCTATGTGCCCGACGACGCCTGCCTCGTCGCGGGGGTCAGGAAGCTGGGCGCGGGGGAGACGCTGCGTCTCGTGCGGGGGCGTTCCTTGCCCCGGCCGCAACGCTATTGGGATGTCAGCTTCGCCGACCGCACCAAGTCCAGACCGGCGGAACTGGAAGAGGAACTGGTCGCCCTGATGCGGCAGGCCGTTCGTTCCCGCATGGTGGCCGATGTGCCGCTGGGCGCGTTTCTCTCCGGCGGCGTGGACAGTTCGAGCGTCGTCGCGCTGATGGCCGAAGCCTCCAAACAGGCGGTCAAGACCTGCACCATCGGCTTCGATGTCGCTTCGCTGGACGAGACCGCCTATGCCGACCGCATCGCCCGACGCTTCGCCACCGATCACCGCACCCGCATCGTGTCGCCCGACGATTACGGCCTGATCGACACGCTGGCCTTCCATTTCGACGAGCCTTTCGCGGACGCCTCCGCGCTTCCCACCTATCGCGTCTGCGAACTGGCGCGGGAGCAGGTGACGGTGGCCCTGTCCGGCGACGGCGCGGACGAAGCCTTCGCGGGTTACCGCCGCCACCGTTTCCAGATGCAGGGGGAGCGGGTTCGCGCCCTGCTGCCAGCAGGATTCCGTCAGTCCGTCTTCGGAGCGCTGGGCCGCTGGTATCCCAAGGCCGACTGGGCGCCGCGCCCCCTGCGCGCCAAGTCGACGCTGCTCGAACTGGCGGGGGAGGGCGGGGAGGCCTATGCCGCATCGGTCGGCGTCACGCCCTATGACCTGCGCCGCCGCCTCTTTACGCAGGATGTGAAAACGACGCTGGGCGCTTACCGGGCGGAGGATCGCTATATCGCGGCGATGGCGAACGCGCCCGCGCGCGACGCGCTGGACCGGGCGCAATATGCCGATATCCGCATCTGGCTCCCCGGCGACATACTGACCAAGACCGACCGCATGAGCATGGCCGTCAGCCTGGAAGCGCGCGAGCCGCTGCTCGACCATCGCCTCGTCGAATTTGCCTCGCGTCTGCCGGTGCCGCTGCGCATCCGGGGCAATAGCGGCAAATATCTGATGAAGAAGGCGATGGAGCCGTTCCTGCCGCAGGACATACTCTACCGCCCGAAAATGGGCTTCGTGACGCCGATCAGCGACTGGTTCCGCGGCGCGCTGGCGGGAGAGGCGATGGCGGTCGCGGGCGGATCGGCGCTGGCGCGGACCGGCTGGTTCGAAACGAAATTGCTGGCCAGGGTCGCCGCCGACCACAGGTCTGGCCTGGCCGACCACGGTCGTTTGTTGTGGCAATTGGTGATGCTGGACAAGGCGTTGGGGCGGCTGTTTGCGCTTTAGGGTTATGGGCTATGCTCGTTCGAAGGGCTCAGCCCGAAAGGAGGTTGGAACGGCAACAAATCGCCGGCGCCAGCCATTACCGAAGCACTTCTCCTTGCCCCTTCACATAGACCCGCTTGCCGCCGATCCACGTCTCCATAACCCCCGTCGCCCGGATGTCGGCGGGGCGGCTGATGGAAATATCGCGGTCGATCAGCAGGAAGTCCGCGCGCTGGCCGGGTATCAGGCTGCCGAAGCGCTTCTCCGCGAAACCGGCATAGGCCGCCTGCCGCGTGAAAGCGTCCAGCGCCGCTTCGAAGCCGATACGCTGTTCCGGCATCCAGCCGCCCGGCGGCTCGCCCTTCGCATCCTCGCGGCTCATGGCGGCGGCGATGCCGGGGAAGGGGTTGGGGCTTTCGACCGGGGCGTCCGACCCGAAGGCCAGCGGCACCCGATTGTCCAGCATGGACTTCCACGCATAGGCGCCCTTCAGCCGAGCCTCGCCCAGGCGCGCGGTCGCCATGCGCCAGTCGGACGCCGCATGGATCGGCTGCATCGACGCGACGATGCCGAACTGTCCGAAGCGCGGCAGGTCGCCGGGCGAGACGATCTGCGCATGCTCGACGCGCCAGCGCCGGTCACCCTTGTAGGTTTCGGCCAGCTCCGTGATCGCGTCCAGCACTTCGCTGTTCGCCGCGTCACCGATGGCGTGGACGGCGATCTGGAAATTGTCCATCGACGCCCGGCTCATGACGTTGCGAAGCTGGGTCGAGGGGATCATGGGAGACCCCTTCTGCCCCGGCGCGTCGGCATAGTCGGCCTTGAGCCATGCTCCCCGCGACCCTAGCGTGCCGTCCAGCACCAGCTTGACCCCGCCCATCCGCAGATGATCGTCATAGAGCCACGGCGTCGGTTCGGGCCCGGCGATCAGCACCATATTCTCAAGGCCCCGCGCATAGGCCATGATCCGCACCCGCAGCGCCCCCCGGTCGGCGGAGCGGCGGAACGCCTGCCAGTCTTCGATGCCGGTCCCCATGTCGGCGATCGCGGTGACGCCGGCGGCGAGCAGCGCCTGCTGGGCCTTTTCAAGCGCGATGTCCCGATCCTTGGGCGCGGGCGGCGGCACGACGCGGGCCATCAGGTCCATCGCCTTGTCCACCAGCACGCCGCCCTCGATCCGTCCGCCGGAAGGAGCCTTCGTCGTGGCCGTGACCCCGGCCGCCTTCAGCGCCAGGCTGTTGGCCCAGCCCGCATGGCCGTCCACCCGTTCCAGCCAGACCGGAATGTCGGACACGGCGGCATCCAGTTCGGCGGCGGTCGGGAAACGGCCCAATCCCCATTGTTCCTGATTCCAGCCCGTGCCGATGATCCACTTCCGCCCCGTATTGGCGGCGGCATAGGCGCGTATCTTCGCCTGCGCCTCCGCCAGCGACCGCGTGTCCGACAGGTCCAGCGTCACCAGCGACAGGCCCAGCCCCATCACATGCCCATGCGCGTCGATCAGGCCGGGGATCAGCGTCTTGCCGCCCGCGTCCAGCTTGAAGTCCAGCCGCTTGGGCGCAGGGGCGTCGTCCTTGCGTTTCTTGCGCCTGGGCGGCGTCGGTTCCTGATAACGGCCGGGGAGCAGCTTCTCGACCTTCCCCTCATCGTCGATCAGCAGCGCACCGAAGCGCACGACCTTTCCCTGCGCGTCGAGCGCGATGCCGTTCACATTGTCGATCACGCCCGAAGCGAGCGCTGGCATCGGCAGAACCGTCGCGGCCAGCGCCGCCAGCCATGCAACCCTCATGCCCGCGTGATCCGCCGCACGAGTGCGCTGATGTCCTGCCGATGGCCGCCCATCGCCTGCACATCGGCATAGAATTGATCGACCAGCGCCGTCACCGGCAGTGTCGCGCCATTGGCCCGCGCTTCCTCCAGCGCCAGCCCCAGATCCTTGCGCATCCAGTCCACCGACAGGCCGAAATCGAAACTGTCCTGCGCCATCGACTTCCATTGATTGTCCATCACCCAGCTTTGCGCCGCGCCGCCCGAAATCGCGTCATAGATCTTGTCCACGTCCAGATTGGCGGCCTGCGCGAACCGCAGCGCCTCCGCCACGCCCTGCAAGGTGCCTGCAAGGCATATCTGGTTCACCATCTTGGTCGTCTGCCCCGCGCCCGCGCCGCCCACATGGACGATACGCGCCGCATAGGCCTGCATCACGATCCGCGCTGCCGCGACCGCCGGCTTCGCCCCGCCGCACATGATGGAAAGCGTCCCGTTCTCCGCGCCGATCTGCCCCCCGGTCAGCGGCGCGTCCACGCAATACAGCCCCAGATTCTGCCCTTCGACATAAAGCTGCCGGGCGATGCGCGCGGACACCGTGGTGTGGTCGATGAAGAGGCTGCCCGTCTTCATCGCCCGGAACACCCCGTCGCGGCCCAGCGTGATCTGCGACAGGTCGTCGTCGGTCCCGACGCAGCTGATGACGATGTCCGCTTCCTCCGCCGCCTTGGCCGGACTGATCGCGACCTCTCCGCCATAGGCTTCCGCCCAGCTTTTCGCCTTGCCGATGGAGCGGTTGTAGACGGTGAGCCTGTGTCCCGCCTTGGCCAGATGCCCCGCGATCGGACCGCCCATGATGCCCAGGCCGATAAACGCGATATGTGCCATAGATCCCGTTCTTTATGTGCGTTCCCCTAGCCATAGGGCCAGTTTGCAGCGGGTGCCAGTTTCTTCCGTCGTAATTTTCGTATAGGGGCCTCCCCATGAACACTCTGACCAAGATTGAAGGCGCCCTGCCGCTGCCCGTTTCCGTGGATGACATCCTTGCGGCGCGCGTGCGCATTTCGGGTTCCATCGTGCAGACGCCCACGCTGGTCAGCCAGACGCTGTCCGACATGCTCGGCTGCAAGGTGTTCCTGAAGTTCGAAAATCTCCAGTTCACCGCCGCCTATAAGGAGCGCGGCGCGCTCAACTGCCTGTTGCAACTGGACGAGGGCGCGAAGAAGAAGGGCGTGATCGCCGCGTCGGCGGGCAATCATGCGCAGGGTCTTGCCTATCATGGCAAGCGGCTGGGCGTGCCCGTCACCATCGTCATGCCGACCACCACGCCCACGGTGAAGGTGACGCAGACGCAGGGCCATGGCGCGCGCGTCGTGCAATATGGCGAGAAGTTCGACGATGCCTATGCCCACGCACGCAAGCTGGAAGCGGAGGAGGAGCTGACCTTCGTCCATCCCTTCGATCAGCCCGACATCATCGCCGGGCAGGGCACTATCGCGCTGGAAATGCTGGAGCAGGCGCCGGAGATCGACACCCTCATCATCCCCATCGGCGGCGGCGGCCTGTTTTCCGGCATGGGCACGGCGGCGCGGGCGATGAAGCCCGACATCCGCCTGGTCGCGGTGCAGGCGGAACTCTATCCGTCCATGTACGACTATATCAAGGGCGCGGATCTGCCCTGCGACGGCGACACGCTGGCCGAGGGGATCGCCGTCAAGCATCCGGGCGAACTCACCCGCCGCTTCGTCGAGCGGCTGGCCGACGACGTGCTGCTGGTCAATGAGCGTTGCCTGGAGGAAGCGGTGAGCCTGCTGCTCCAGATCGAAAAGACGGTCGTGGAAGGGGCGGGGGCCGCGGGCCTCGCCGCGCTGCTCACCCATCGGGAGATGTTCGCGGGCCGCCATGTCGGGCTGGTGCTGACCGGCGGCAATATCGATACGCGGCTGCTCGCCAATGTGCTGCTGCGCGATCTGGCGCGGTCGGGCCGTCTGGCGCGCCTGCGCATCCGGTTGCAGGACCGTCCGGGCGCGCTGTTCCATGTCGCCCGTATCTTCGATCAGGAAGCGGTCAATATCCTTGAACTGTCGCACCAGCGCATTTTCACCAATCTGCCCGCCAAGGGGCTCAGCCTCGACGTGGAGTGCGAGACGCGGGATCGCGCCCATCTCCAGCGCCTGATCGCCGCTTTGCGCGAAGCCGGTTATGAGGTCGCGCCGATCGAAGTGGCATGACGGCGCGCGCTTCATCCCTTTTTCGTGGTAAACGGTCTTTTCACGGGCGGGCCGGAGCGGCATAGTCCACCCATGAATCGTCCGGCGAACAGGGTGCAGAAGGAGAGGGGAGCGTGACCGCGCCTTTCCGTTTCCCGCGCTTTTTCGTCACCAATCCGTCGCCCTGCCCCTATCTGCCGGGCAAGAGCGAACGGAAGGTGTTCACGGAACTGTCCGGGGAAAATGCGTCCGAACTGAACGACGCGCTGGGCCGAATCGGCTTCCGCCGCAGCCAGAATGTCGCTTACCGCCCCAGTTGCGCCGACTGTTCGGCCTGCATATCGGTGCGGGTAGTGGCGGGCGAGTTCCAGCCGAACGCGACCCAGCGCAAATTGCTGCGGAAGAATGAGGATCTGATCGTCACCGCCTGCAAGCCGTGGTCGACGGAGGAGCAGTTCGCCCTGTTGCGGCGCTATCTTTCCGTGCGGCATCCCGGCGGCGGCATGGCCGAAATGGACGAGATGGACTTTGCCGACATGGTCGAGCAGACGCCTGTCGACAGCCATGTCATCGAATATCGCGAACCGGGCGAGGACGGGCGGCCGGGCCGCCTGGTCGGCGCATGCCTGACCGACCGGCAGGGCGACGGGCTGTCGATGATCTACAGTTTCTTCGACACGGTGCTGGAGCATCGCAAGGGCCTGGGCAACTTCATCATCATGGACCATATATTGAGCGCGGCGCGCGCGGGCCTGCCCTATGTGTATCTGGGCTATTGGGTCGAAGGATCGCAGCGGATGCAATATAAGGTCCGCTACCGCCCGCTGGAGAAGCTGACGCGGGCAGGCTGGACCCGCTTCGACCCGGCCGAGCAAAGCCACGCCGTCCGCAGCGACATCCCGCGTGAACAACCGTCCCTGCCGGTGGAACTGGCGCGGGTCTTCCGTAAATAGGATAGGCGGCCTCTCCCCATGGGAGGCGCGGATGGATTGAGGAGAGGGTGGACCTGTCCTCCATCGTCCTGCCGAACATATTCAGGGTGATGCGGGAAACGCCCGCGCCTCGGCAGCGCGGGCGACCCGGATGGCTGCCTTATTTGCAGCGGCAGGACCGGATGATCTTCGACCGGGGCACCGTTTTGCGATAGCGAACCTTCTCGGTCACGTAGGTGGTCGTCGTGGTGGTGGTCGTCGCGGGATTGACCACGACCGTCGTCACCGTCGGCGCGGGATAATAATAGCCGCCCGAGATGTAGCCTCCGCCATGGGAAACGCCGCCGTCCCCCCAATGCGACGGGCCATCATAGGGCGGCGCGGCATAGTCCACGCCCGGCGCGCCTTCGGCCGTGCCCTCGAAGCGGCCTTCATATTGGCCCTCATAGGCCTTGCCGTCCCTGTCGTGCCAGGTGCCGGTCCAGCGGCCCTGCCAGGCATTGTCATAGGTGACCGCATCGTCCGGCGCGCCGGGGTCGTAGTCCACGCCGGCGCGGGGCGGAGGCGGGCCGTCGCGGCCCCGGTCCTCGGCCTTGTCGATGGCATAGCCCGCCGCCGCGCCGACCCCTGCGCCGATCAGCGTGCCCGCCGTGCGGTTGCCCTTGCCCCCGATCAGATTGCCCGCGACGCCGCCGACGACCGCGCCTGCCACCGCGCCGCCGACGCCGTTGTCCCGGCGGCGCGCGCGATCGTCGTCGGCATAGCCGCCCTCGTAACGATCCCAGTCGATATCGTCGCGCCAGTCGTAGACGCGGCCGAAGCGGTCGGTCATCACCGCATCGTCATAATAGCGCGACCAGCCATAGCCGTAAGCCGGCGCGGGCAAGCCATAAGCGCCGTAATTGCCGATATAGTAGGTGCGATTGACCCAGTAGCGCGGCAGGATATAGCCATAGACGGGGCGGCGATAGGCCGCCCATCCGCCCGGCGCCTGCCAGCCCGCATACCAGCGCCCGCCATGGCGAGGGCCCCAGCGGTGGCCGCCATTCCATCCATGGCCGGGCCGGGGGCCGGAATAGCCCTTGCCCATGACCGGCAGCGATGCGCCGCCCGGCGCCGCGCCCGATGCCATGGCAGGCGCGCTCGCCCCGCCCAGCAGGATCACGCCGAGGATAAGGATGCTCCGGTTCCGCATGTCCAAACTCCCTGTTCGTCCGGTGGGCGCATGGGAGCCGCCCGCCAATTGCTAACGGGCTGTTTAGCATGGCGATCCGCGCGTTTCCAAGAGTTCGGGGCCGGCTGGCTTGTCCCGAAACGGGGCAGAAATTAACGGATTTCAGCCGATGCGCGGGGCGATCGACGCGACCAGCGCCTCCAGTCCCGCCGCATCATCCCTGTCGAAACGGCCTGCAAGCGGACTGTCCAGATCGAGCACGCCGACCAGCCTGTCGCGATACACGATGGGCACCACGATTTCAGACGCGCTGGCGGCGTCGCAGGCGATATGGCCGGGAAAGGCGTGGACATCCTCCACCAGCTGCGTCTGGCGCGTCTGCGCCGCGGTGCCGCAAACGCCCTTGCCCAGCGGGATGCGGATGCAGGCGGCCTTGCCCTGAAACGGGCCGAGCAGCAATGCGCCGTCCACCATGCGATAGAAGCCCGCCCAATTGAGGTCGGGCAGGAATTGCCAGATCAGCGCGGAGACATTCGCCATATTGGCGATGGCATCCGTCTCGCCGCCGGTCAGGGCGTCGGCGGCGGAGAGCAGGTCGGCGTAAAGGGCAGGCTTGTCGCTGTCTGCGGCGGGAGCGAAATCGAACATGGCGGGCATATAGGCCCTGGCACCGCCGAACGCCACGGCGGGATGGCGCCCGGTCAATCCACCGGCTTGCGGCGCAGGCTCTTGACCGCGCCGCGCTTCGACTTGCCGTCCATGCGCCGGGTTTTCGATGCCTTGGTGGGCTTGGTGGCCTTGCGATTCTTGGGCACGATGGTCGCCTGGCGGATCAGGTCGACCAGCCGCGCCGTCACTTCCTGCCGATTCATGAGTTGCGAGCGCGATCCTTCCGACCGCAGGATCAGGATGCCGTCCGCCGTCATCCGCCGCCCGGCGATCGCGGCGAGCCGGTGCTTGACCGCTTCGGGAAGGGAGGGGCTGCTGGCGACGTCGAAGCGCAACTGCACGGCGCTGTCGGTCGTGTTGACATGCTGCCCGCCCGCGCCCGTCGAGCGGACGAACGTCTCGGAAATCTCATCGCTGTCGATGGCAATGGACCGGGTGATCGGAATGGCAGGCATGGTCGCGATGTAGCGCAAAGCGGGCCGATGCAAAAGGAATGGAAAAATGACCCGGCAGCGAGGGGGAGGGGAAAGCTGCCGGGCCATCCAATGTGCGCCATGGGGCGAACGGAGCCGATATAGGGCACGTCTTCTTCGTTTCAATAAGAAACGGGAAAATTCGGTGTCGGCGATTCGTCTATGCGGCGTCGTCCAGAAGCTCTTCGCCAAAGCCCGCCTGCGCGAAGGTGGCGGGCAGGGGGGCGGTGGCCTCCACGGCCGGCTTTGCATTGCGCGGGATGCTGAGGAAGCGGCTATGGAGCAGCATCGGCTCCCCTGCATTGCCATAGACCGGATCGCCGACGATAGCCGCGCCCAGCCCCTGAAGCGCGTGGACGCGAATCTGGTGCGTGCGCCCGGTTCGCGGCATGAAGGCGATCAGGGCGCGTCCATCTTTCTCCGAGATCCTGCGCCAGTGAGTGACGGCGCTCTTGCCGGAGCGGTCGGCGACCATGCGCCAGCCTTTCTCGACGCTGCTGATCTTCTTGAGCGGAAGGTCGATGATTCCGCTTTCCTCCGACGGAACGCCCTCGACCACCGCGACATAGCGTTTCGTCACCGTTCCCGCCTCGAACGCGGCGGCGAAGCGCTTGTGCGCCTTGGGGTTGCGGGCGAGCAGCAGGCATCCGCTGGTGTCCCGGTCCAGCCGGTGCACCGCCAGCGGCCAGCGCTGAAAGCCGAAGGTTAGCGAGGACAAATAGTTTTCCAGGCTCAGCGATCCGTCGCGCGGGGCATCGACGGGCAGTCCGGCCGGCTTGTTCAGGATGATGGCTTCGCCGTCGATGAAGAGGACTTTGTCGTTGAGCAGGGACAAGATAGTGATCCGATCGGAAACCATGCATGGGAAGGTTGCGGTCTTCCTACAGGGGGTGGAGTCGATGAACAACCACGCTATGCCCGCGGCATGAAGGGCGAACGTCTCGAATGGGTCGATGTGGCGCGGGGCATCGGCATCGTCGCGGTGGTCGCCGCGCATGTGTGGACGCGTGGGCCGGTGCGCGATGCGCTCTACAGCTTCCACATGCCGCTCTTCTTCCTGCTGTCGGGCGCTCTGACCCGGCCGCAACCGGTCGCGCGCTTTGCATGGCGGCAGGTGGCGGGCCAGATGCGGCCCTATTTCGCTTTCCTCGCCCTGCTGATCCTTGCCGACCAGATCATCGAGCCGCTGAAGGGAAACCGCCCCATCTTCACCCATTGGCCGCAGGACCTGATCCCGATCCTGCTGGGTGGCACATGGCTGCGCGGGCCTTATACGATCTTCTGGTTCGTGCCGTGCCTGATGGCCGGGCGCATCCTGTTCAATGCGCTGCTGAGCCGATGGTCCGAGCCCCGCCAGGCATATGGGGCGATGGCGGCGGGCGGGAGCCTGCTGGTCGCTTATGGGGCAGGATGGGCGACGGATATTTCGCCCATGGGCCTGCTCACGGTGCCGATGGCGTTCTTCCTGCTATGGGTGGGGGCGGCATGGCAGCGGACGGGCTGGCGGCGATGGATGATCGTGCCGCTGGCGGCGCTCTCCTTATGCGGTCTTGCCGGGATTTTCCCGACCCTCAACATGAAGGCGGGCGATTATGGCTGGCCGCTGCTGTCGATGCTGTCGGCCATCGCGACCTCCATCCTGATCTTCCGCCTGTCGCCCGCCGTGCCCCGGCCGTTCGCCAGGCCGCTGATCGGGCTGGGACAGGCATCGCTGGTCATCATGTATCTGCATGTGGCCTTCATCCACTATCTGACGCCCTATCTGGGCAAGCCATGGCTGTTCGCGATCGCCTTGATGGTCCCTTTCCTCACATGGCATCTCATCCGCCGCAGCCGCCGGGCGAGCCGTATCTTCCTCTGACCCTTCAATGCAGATGGCGTAGCTTGTCGGGGTTGCGCGTCACATAGATGGCGCGCACCTTCCCATCCTCCACGTCGAGGGCGGTGGTCTGCAATTCGCCGTCGGCCTCACGCGTGATGAAGCCGGGCAGGCCGTTCACCATGACGGCGCGGACCAGCGTGGATCCATATTTGCCGAACATGACCGCCAGCGCCTTGTGCAGGCGCATCACCTGCCTCAGCCCCAGGATCGGCCTGATCGCGGCGGGACGCTTGCCGCCGCCGTCGCTGTGCATGCTGACGTCGGCGGCCAGCATCGCGCCCAGCGTCGTCATGTCGCCGCTGCGCGACGCGGTGAAGAAAGCCTCCGCGATCTCCAGCCCGCGCCGTTTTTCCACCTGAAAGCGGGGCCGCGCCTCCCGCACATGGCCTCGCGCCCGCGCGGCGAGCTGGCGGCAGGTGGGGGCGTCGCGATGAATCGTCGCCGCCACTTCGTCAAAGCCCATGCCGAACACGTCATGCAGCAGGAACGCCGCCCGCTCCAGCGGCGACAGCCTTTCCAGCGCCAGCATCAGGGGCAGGGTGATGTCTTCGTCCTCCTCCTGCTCTTCGTCGCTGACCAGCGGATCGGGCAGCCATGGCCCGACATAGCTTTCCCGCTGCCTGCGCGCCGATTTCAGCTGGTCGAGGGACAGGCGCGTTACCGTGCGGCGCAGGAAGGCTTCCGGTTCGCGGACGGCGCGGCGATCTGTCCCCATCCACCGGATGAAGGCGTCCTGCACCACATCCTCCGCGTCGGCGAGCGAACCCAGCATACGATAGGCGACCCGGATCAGCCGGGGACGCAGCGGATCGAAGCTGTCCGCCGCGTCCGCCTGAGTCCCGGCTCCGATCATGCCGCCACGGCCTTCGCGGGAACATGATCGATCCACAGGCCAAAGCCCGTCATCAGGCGGTTCCATCCGTTGATGACGTTGATCATCAAGGTCAGGTTCACCTGCTCCTCTTCCGAAAATTCGGCCTCCAGCGCTTTGCGGGCTTCCCTATGGCCGTGCCCTTCGGACATGCGCGTCAAGGCTTCCGTCCATGCGAGAGCGGCGCGTTCGCGAGGCGTATAGCAGGGCGCTTCGGCCCAGGCCGGCAGCAGATGGATGCGCTGCTCCGTCTCACCCTGCGCCCGCGCGTCGAGCGCATGCATGTTGATGCAATTGGCGCATTGGTTGATCTGCGACGCGCGGATTTTCACCAGATGGGCCAGGCTCGGTTCCAGACTGGCGGCGACCGCGTTGGACATCGCGAACCAGTTTTTCATGAGCGGCGGCGCAGCAGTGAAGAGGTCGATCTTGTCGGTCATGGACGGTTCCTTTCCTGGAGGTTGCGCTGTCATGACGAGCGGGGGAAGCCGATTGTGACATGCCTCGGTTAAAAAGGAGCGTGAGGAAAAGGGTCCGGCGCGCAGTCCCGTGCGCCGGACCCTTCCCGCAAAGCCCATAGTGCGACCCAAAGGCTCTGCAATAGCAATGGGATGACGGCGCGACGGCGCCTCAACCGTGCAGTTTGATCGCCGTTTCCGCGATGCGGCGGCCCTGATAGCGCGCGCCGGCCAGCTCTTCCTCGCCCGGCTGGCGGCTGCCGTCGCCGTCCGCGATGGTGGTCGCGCCATAGGGCGCGCCGCCGCGCACCTTGTCGACGCCCAACTGCTCGGTGAAGCCATAGTCCAGCCCCACGATCACCATGCCGAAATGGAGCAGGTTGGTGATGATGGAAAAGAGCGTGGTTTCCTGCCCGCCGTGCTGGCTGGCGGTCGAGGTGAAGGCGCCGCCGACCTTGCCGTTGAGCGCGCCTTTCGCCCACAATCCGCCCGCCTGATCGAGGAAAGCCGCCATCTGGCTGGACATCCGGCCGAAGCGCGTCCCGGTGCCGACGATGATCGCGTCATAATCGGCCAACTCCGCGACGGTGGCGACGGGTGCATCCTGATCCAGCTTGAAATGCGCGTTCTGCGCGATCTCCAGCGGGACGGTTTCGGGCACGCGCTTGATATCGACCTGCGCGCCCGCGCCCGCCGCGCCTTCCGCGACGGCCTTCGCCATCGTCTCGATATGGCCGTAGGAGGAATAATAGAGAACCAGAATCTTTGCCATGCGGCTGCCCCTTTGATGGGATGAGAGGGAAGAGGGGGGCCGCCCGCATCAGGCAAGACGCGGGCGGCCTGTCGGCTGGTGGGAGGGCCAGCCTTATTCGCTGTCGACCAGGACGATTTCCGCGTCCTCGATCGCTCTGATGGTGATCGGCTGGCCGCCGATGATCGCGGCGCCGTCCCGCGCCTCGAACACTTCGCCGTCGATCTCGATCCGTCCGGTGGCGGGGACGAGATAGAGGTGCCGTCCGGGCGCGCTGTCATAGGTCACGCTGTCCCCGGCCTTTACCGTCCCGCCCAGCAGGCGGGCGTCGGCCCGGATGCGGAGCGCCTCCTTATCCTCCTCATAGCCGCTGGCGAGAACCGCCAGCTTGCCTGAACGGTCGCCTTTGGGGAAAGGCTTGGTGCCCCAGATCGGCGATCCGCCCCGCGCCCGCGGGATGATCCAGATCTGGAAGAGCGTCGTCGTCTCATCCTCCAGATTATATTCGGCATGGCGGATTCCGGTGCCTGCACTCATCACCTGGACATCGCCTGCCGCGGTGCGGCCGTTGTTGCCCAGGCTGTCCTGGTGGGTGATCGCGCCCCTGCGGACATAGGTGATGATTTCCATGTCGGCGTGCGGATGCGGCGGAAAGCCCGATCGCGCGGCGATTTCATCGTCGTTCCACACCCGGATCGCGCCCCAGTGCATCCGGTCGGGATCATGATAGTCCGCGAAGGAAAAATGATGCCGTGCGTTCAGCCAGCCATGGTCGGCATGGCCGAGCGATTCAAACGGCCGCCGCTCGATGCGGTTCGTTGTGCCCGTGCGCATATGCTTGCCTTTCCATTCGTCGCGCCGGAGGTTTCCGGCTTGCTTTCCGACAATCTAGCGATCAGGAATCGTTTCTTGAACAAGTGGTATTGAAACGGATTGTTTCCATTATGCGTCTCCCCGATTTTGAAGCCTGGGCCATGTTCGCTGCCGTGGTGGAGCATCGCAGCTTCACCGACGCGGCGAGGGCATTAGGCGTCTCGAAGGCTACCGTTTCCAAGGCTGTCACCCGGCTGGAGCAGCATCTGGACACCAGTCTCTTCCATCGCACCAGCCGTCGCCTGTCGCTGACAGAAAGCGGGAGGCGGCTCGTCGCCCATGCCGAACGCATCCTGTCCGAAGGCGTCGCGGCGGAGGAAGCGGCGCGCGACGAAACGGCCGAGCTTTCCGGCACCGTGCGTCTGGGCGCGCCCATGACCTTCGGCCTGCTTCGGATCGCCCCGCTTATCGCGCAATTCTGCAAGGAGAATCCGCTGGTGGATGTCGAT
This sequence comes from Sphingobium cloacae, assembly GCF_002355855.1. Classification (NCBI taxonomy): domain Bacteria; kingdom Pseudomonadati; phylum Pseudomonadota; class Alphaproteobacteria; order Sphingomonadales; family Sphingobiaceae; genus Sphingobium; species Sphingobium cloacae. Next base: position 1,162,699 of record NZ_AP017655.1, on the reverse strand, counting down.
CTGCAACTTTCGGATGCGCATATCGACCTTGTCGAAGCCGGGCTGGACGCGACCATCCGCATTGCCGACATGCCCGACAGTTCGCTTCGCGCGCGCAAACTGGCGGACGTGATGCTGCATGTGGTCGCATCGCCCGCCTATCTGGCCGAACGCGGCAGGCCCGTTCATCCGTCCGATCTTAGCGGCCATCATTGCCTGTGCTACTCCAATTCGCCCACCCCCGGCGTGTGGCGCTTTTTCGGGCCGGGGCGGCAGCATGTCGTGGTGCAGGTTCATGCGCGCCTCACCGTCAATAGCGGCGAAGCGATGCTGCCCGCGCTGGGGGAGGGCATTGGCATTGCGCGTCTTCCCGATTTCATCGTGGGCGATGCGCTGGCGGCGGGCGATCTGGAGGAAATCCTGCACGACTGGCGCCCCCCTGCGCTGGGTCTTCATCTGGTGACGCCGCCATCGCGCCTGCGCCCCGCGCGGGTCGAGGCGCTGCTCGATTTCCTTGTGCGTCATCATGATTGCTGACATGTCGTTTCGCAGGTGAATCCAGCTTGACTCCGGGCCGGCCGTTACGCCCTCAACCCTTTGTAAAGTGATTCATTTTACCGCGACTCGCGGAATCCTGCGGGTTAGCGAAAAATTAACCTTTGTCCTTCAGAAGTTTTTTGGTTAATGAATTACAGCAGATGCCGTTCTGGTGGGGTGAACGGACCTGTTACCAAAAGGGGCTTCACATGCGCGTCCTGCTTATTGAAGATGAACCGACCACGGCCAAGGCCATCGAGCTGATGCTCACGACCGAAGGGTTCAACGTCTATACGACGGACCTGGGTGAAGAGGGCCTCGACCTCGGCAAGCTCTATGATTACGATATCATTTGCCTGGACCTGAACCTGCCGGACATGCACGGCTATGACGTGCTCAAGAAGCTGCGCGCCGCCCGCGTCCAGACTCCGGTGCTGATCCTGTCGGGCGTGGCGGAAATGGACAGCAAGGTCCGCTCCTTCGGCTTTGGCGCCGACGATTATGTGACCAAGCCCTTCCACCGCGAGGAACTGATCGCGCGTATCCACGCCGTCGTCCGCCGGTCCAAGGGCCATTCGCAATCGGTGATCCGCACCGGCAAGCTGGCCGTCAATCTGGACGCCAAGACGGTGGAAGTGGACGGCAACCGCGTCCACCTGACCGGCAAGGAATATGCGATGCTGGAGCTGCTCTCGCTCCGCAAGGGCACCACGCTGACCAAGGAAATGTTCCTGAACCACCTTTACGGCGGCATGGACGAACCGGAACTCAAGATCATCGACGTTTTCATCTGCAAGCTGCGCAAGAAGCTGGCGCTGGCCTGCGGCGGAGAGAATTATATCGAGACGGTGTGGGGCCGCGGCTATGTGCTGCGCGACGCCGAGGAAGAAGCGCAGGTTCAGGCCAAGGTCGCCTGAATTTTCCGAGACAACAGGGGGTGGAAAGGCCGGTGTTCCGTTAAGGAGCGCCGGCCTTTTCCGTTCATGGTGGCGGCGGTTTGGGGTGGATTGGCGACAGTCCGCTTTCTTCATTCCGTTCGCCCTGAGCGAAGTCGAAGGGCTCGGCCGACCGTAGGGAGGCCACTTTGCTCCGCCCAGTGGAGGGCTTCGGCAAGCTCAGCCCGAACGGAGATTGGATGTCCGCTCTTGGCCGAATCCTGCCATTCGTGTTAGCTATGTTCTCCTAAATCCCGTTCCACCCCCGTCTGGATAAACCACCGCGCCGTCCCTTCCAGCCCGATGGCGGTGAGCCGCCCGGAGCGATAGGCGCCCGTATCGATGCCGATGCGGTTGGAGCATTCGTCCACATCCTCGCTGATGCTATGGCCATGGACGATGACCTTCTCATGCCCGTGCGGATAGTCGAGGAACTCGGCCCTGATCCAGCGCAGGTCGTCGGGCGACTGGGCATGGAGCGCGATGCCCGGCTTCACCCCTGCATGGACGAAGAAATAATCGCCCATCTCCACGCTGTCCTCGAACCCTTCCACGAAATCGACATGGGCCTGCGGCACATTGTCGGCCATCCAGTCCGCCAGTTCCTCATCGTCCATGGCGCGGCATTCCCGCGGGTCCAGCCCATAGCTCGCCGCCGTTTCCGCCCCGCCATATTGCCGGAAGAAGTGGGTCGCGCGGACATGGCCCCGCGCCGCCAGCAAGAATGCTTCCTCATGATTGCCCTTGACGAAGCGGACGAGAGGATCGGTCCGCGCCAGTTCCATGGCGCGTTCGATCACCTGCGCGGAGCAGGGGCCCCGGTCGACCAGGTCGCCCAGCAGGATCAGATGCGCCGGCATCGCCCCGCGCGCCTCATGGTCGCGCGCGATCAACTCCAGAAGATCGCCCAGAAGGTCGTTCCGGCCATGGATGTCCCCGATGGCGTAGACCCGCCGGTCGTCGCCGACGCTGGGCGACAGGGGCGCTGTCATCGGCGCTTTGCGGCGCAGCCATGCGGGAAGGGCGATCATGCCGCCGATTGTTGCACGGCTTCAGAGGCGCGGCAATGTCACCCCTTGCTGGCCCATATATTTCCCCGCCCGGTCGGCATAGCTCACCTCGCACGGCTCATTGCCTTGCAGGAACAGGAACTGGCACGCGCCCTCATTGGCGTAGATCTTGGCGGGCAGGGGCGTGGTGTTGGAAAATTCCAGCGTCACATGCCCCTCCCAGCCCGGCTCGAGCGGGGTGACGTTCACGATGATCCCGCACCGCGCATAGGTGGACTTGCCGAGGCAGATGACCAGCACGTCACGCGGCACCCGGAAATATTCGACCGTGCGGGCGAGCGCGAAGCTGTTGGGCGGGATGATGCAGCAGTCGGTCTTGCGGTCGACGAAGCTGTTCGACGCGAAATCCTTGGGGTCCACCACGGCGCTGTCGACATTGGTGAAAATCTTGAACTCGTCCGCCACCCGCGCGTCATAACCATAGGAGGAGAGGCCGTAGCTGATGCAGCCGTCCCGCCGCTGATTTTCCACGAAAGGCTCGATCATGCCGCTGTTCAGGGCCTGCTCGCGAATCCATTTGTCCGACAGGATAGCCATTGGTCCTCAGCTTTTCTTCTTCGTGACGCCCAGGTCCGCCGGACCGAAGGCATGGGGCAGCAGCGTGGCGACGCCATGTTCCATCATGGCGTCGCCGCTTGCAGCAGCGCAATAGACGGCGATGGGGCGGCCCGCAATCTGCTCCGCTTCATGCATGACCTGACGGCACCGGCCACAGGGCGAGATGCAATCCTTGCCGCCCGCCACGGCGATCGCCTCCACATCGGCCAGCCGCCCCAGCGAGTTGACGGTCGCCAGCACCACTGTTTCGGCGCAAAGCGACAGGCCATGGCTCGCATTCTCGAAATTCGCGCCGGTGACGATCTGCCCATCCGTCAACCGCACCGCCGCTCCCACCGCAAAGCCGCTATAGGGCGCATGGGCATGCGCCATTGCCGTTCGCGCCGCTTCCACCAGAGCTTTCGCGGATGCCTCTTTCCTCATGGCGCGACCACATTCCAGCGCACAGGACCGTCCACCCCGTCGATGTGCCGCATGTCGCTGGCGGTCCACACCACCCACGGCCGCGTCGCATAATCGGGCGGGAAGAAATTGCCGTCCAGCCACAGCGTGCGGTTGATGCCCGAGCCGATGTCGTAATCGGCGTCGAAATCCTTCGTCACGTTGAGCAGGACCGGCTTGCCCGAATGGCTTTCGATCAGGTTGATGAGCGTGTTGAGTTCCGAAAGCACCTTGTCCCGTCCCGGCCGTGCCTTGCAGGCGGGGTTGAACGCCAGCCTGACGACCGGGGGCAGGGCCGCATTGTCGCGCGGCACCGTGGTGATGAAGGGCGTCGCCTGTTCATAGGCTCGGCGGCACAGGCCGAACTCCAGCATCGCGCCATAGCGGATCCCGGCCTTGCGCGTTTCGGCCCAGTTCGCGCCGAAGGCCGGATCGCGTTGGCCCCAGCCATTGGCGGCGCGGATATAGGCGAAATCCGTCCCCTGCGCCGCCAGCGTGCCCCAATCGATGACGCCGTTGCCCGCATCCACCGACACGCCCTGCATCGGATAATGGTCGCGGTCCGGCGCCCAGCCGCGCGCGTAGAGCCACAGCGCCGTCATGAGCGCCGCGCTCACCGCCAGCGCAAAGCCCATGCGCGCCAGCCATTGCCGCGAAGTCAGCCCCCCGATTGTCCTCACCCCTTGATATGCAACACGCAGATCAGCGTGAAGAGCCGCCGTGCGGTGTCGAAATCCACCTCGATCTTGCCTTCCAGCCGTTCCATCAGCATTTCCGCCGCCTGATTGTGGATGCCGCGTCGCGCCATGTCCACCGTCTCGATCTGCTGGGGCGAGGCGTTGTTGATCGCCTGATAATAGCTGTCGCAGATCGCGAAATATTCCCGGATAGGCCGACGGAACCGGCCCAGCCCCAAGATCACGGCTTCCAGCGGGCTGTCGTCTTCGCGCTGCATTTCGATCACCAGCCGCCCGTCCTCGACCCGCAGCAGCACCTTGTAGGGACCGGCATAGCCGTCCTCATGCACTCGCTGCGGCGCGAAATGATTGTCTTCCAACAGGTCGAAGATCGCGATGCGCCGTTCCTGTTCGACATCGGCGTTGCGCCACAGGATCGTGCGTTCGTCGAGTTTTATGTCTATGATGCGAGGATCGGCCATGGTGCAGGCTTCCGTCACTGCGGCGGGGAATGACGAAATGCAAGCGCGACTTATCCACAGATCGTTTCGAACTGGCATCTTGCGCGGGGGCTCCGGCGGCGCGATGAGGGACGAATGGTTGAACTGGTGAAGATCAATGCCGCTCCCGATGCGGGTGGCCCCGAACTGCCGCGCAATGTGGAGGCGGAGGCCGCGCTGCTGGGCGCGCTGATGATCGACAACCGGATCGCCGAGGACATCCAGCTCAAGCTGAAGCCCGAACATTTCTTCGAGCCGCTGCATGGCCGCATCTATGAAGCGGTGATGAAGCTGGTCGAGCGCGACATGATCGCCAATCCGGTGACGCTGAAACCCCTGCTCGATCAGGACCCGGCGCTCAAGGAACTGGGCGGCGCAGGCTATCTGGCGCAACTGACCGGCAATGGCGCGGCGCTGCTGGGCGCGCGCGATTTCGCGCAGCAGATCTACGACCTGGCCTTGCTCCGGCAGCTTGTGAATGTCGGACGGGAACTGGTTGAAAATGCGCTGGATACCAGCGAGGACGTCAATCCCCGCGAACAGATAGAGCAGGCCGAAGTCTCGCTCTATAAAGTGTCGGAAGGGGAGGGCGAAGTCGGTTCGGTCAAGAGCTTCGCCGCCGCCACCACCATGGCCGTGCAGGTGGCAGAACGTGCGTTGAACAGCGGCGGCCATGTGTCGGGCATCACGACCGGCATCAACAGCCTCAACGAGAAGATCGGCGGCCTTCACAATTCGGACCTCATGATCCTGGCGGGCCGTCCGGGCATGGGCAAGACCTCGCTCGCCACCAACATCGCCTATAATGCCGCCTCCCGCTGGCTGCGCGACCATGCCGACGGCATCCCGCCGGAAAAGAATATGGGCGCCAAGACGGCCTTCTTCAGTCTGGAAATGTCGGCGGACCAGCTTGCCACGCGCGTTCTGGCGGAACAATCCGGGATCAGCGGCGAAGCGCTTCGCATGGGCAAGATCAGCCGCGCCGATTTCCAGAACCTTTCCCGCGCCGCCCGCGAGTTGCAGGAACTGCCGCTGTTCATCGACGACACCCCCGGCCTCACCATCGCGGCGCTTCGCACCCGCGCGCGTCGTCTGAAGCGTCGCCATGACATTGGCTTCGTCATCGTCGACTATCTTCAGTTGTTGCAGGGCACGGGGAAGGGTAGCGACAATCGCGTGCAGGAGATTTCGGAAATCTCCCGTGGCTTGAAGACCCTGGCGAAGGAATTGAACGTCCCGGTGCTGGCGCTGTCCCAGCTCAGCCGTGCCGTCGAGCAGCGCGAGGACAAGCGTCCCCAGCTATCGGACTTGCGCGAATCCGGCTCGATCGAACAGGATGCGGACATGGTATGGTTCGTCTTTCGCGAGGATTATTATGTCGCCGCCAAGGAACCGGGAAACAAGGAAAGCCCCGAGCATCTTGAATGGGCACAGGAAATGGAGCGTATCTACGGCCTTGCGGAGTTGATCGTCGCGAAGCAGCGCCACGGCTCCACCGGCCGCATCCGCATGAAGTTCGATGCGAAGATCACGCGCTTCTCCGACCTGGCGGAGGGCAGCTATATGGAAGATTACGAATAACGGAAGCGGATGCGGGATTTCGGTCAGGTGAGATCGCCAGCGATCCGTCCGAACCCGCTATCCCCGGATCAACGGCATCAGCACCATGACCAGCCCGGCAAGGCTGACCGCAAAGGCCAGCGTCCGCACGACCGGCACACCCAGCCCGTAAAGCGGCAGATATATCAGCCGAGCCCCCAGCCAGATCCACCCGCCCAACGCGGTCCATTCGCTCGTCCGCCCTGCCAGCACGACGCCGATCAGCGCCACGATGGCGATGGGGAAGGTCTCCTGAAAATTGGCCTGCGCCCGCACGAGCCGTCCGGCCATGGGACGCAGCGGCGGCAGCGTTTCATCCCGCGCTCCCATGTTCCACCCAGCGCCATATTGCCTAGTCTTGAGATGCGCGGCCGCGAAGATATGCACCAGCAGCAAGACCGTGCCCCAGGCCAGGATCTTGAGTTCGACGGGCATGATCCTCTCCTTCGTGCGAAAGGGTCATTCTAACCTTTTGCGCGCAAAGGGAAACCCTCCCTTTGCGCGCTAGGCGATCAGAATACGGGCTGGTTGGCGGGATCGTCGGGATCGCCGACCGGCGTCACAGTCGAAACCGGCGAGTGGATGCCGCATTCCACCTTGTCCCATCCGCGCCACCGGCCCGCGCGCGGGTCTTCGCCCGGCAGGACCTTGGACGTGCACGGCTCGCAGCCGATGGACAGATAGCCCTGCGCCTCCAGCGGATGCCGGGGCAGGTCATGTTCGGCGAAATAGGCTTCCAGATCGGCTTTGGTCCAATCGCCCAGCGGATTGAGCTTCAGCCGCCCATCCTCCACCTCGAAGCGGGGCAGGTTCTGGCGCGTCACCGACTGGAACGCCTTGCGGCCGGAAATCCAGGCATCGAGGCCGTCCTTGGCGCGGGCCATCGGCTCGACCTTGCGGATCTCGCAGCAGCCGTCCGGGTCGTAGGACCAGCGCAGGCCCGTTTCGTCCTTCGCCGCGATCACATCCGGCTTGGGCGCGACCACCCGGCTGTCGGTGAACCCGAAGCGTTCGATCAGCGTGTCGCGATAGTCCAGCGTCTCGCCGAACATCTTGAGGGTATCGACGAAGATCACCGGCACAGTGCGGTCCGCCTGCGCCACCAGATGCAGCAGCACGGCGCTTTCCGTGCCGAAGGAGGAGACGACGGCGACATTGCCCGCCAGTCCCTCGGCAAAGACCGTCTTCAGCATGGGCAGCGTGTCCACGCCTTCGAACCGTTGGTTCAGGGCATCGGCGTCGGCCTGGGTAAAGGCGGAGCGGGCGTCGATCAGGTCGATTTCACGGGCGGCTTTAGCCATTCACACTCTCCGGGTGCCGTTTCGCCCATACCGGGCGGCGGCCATCGACGGTTTTTTGATACACGTCGGCATAGCGATTAAGGGCGCGCTGTACGGCATCGTCGTCCAGCGCCTTGTCGGGCCGGAAGCTGTCGAAGCCGCATCGGCGCATGGGGACGATCTGGTCCACCAGCACATCGCCCACGGCGCGCAGTTCGCCCTGGTAGCCCGCCTCCCGCAGGATGCGCGCCGCCGAATAGCCGCGCCCGTCGGTATAGGCGGGGAAATTCACCTCCACCAAGGAAAGCCGGTCGAGATAGGGCAGCAATTCCCGCGCATCCTCGCCCGCTTCGATGCGGACGGCGGTGGAGTTGGACTGGCCGGTGAAGGATTCGACCGTCACGGCGGGTTCCTGCGCGGCGTCGCCGTCGCGGAAAGTCAGGAACTCAACCATAGATCGCCTCCTTGAAGGGCTTCATGCCGATGCGGCGATAGGTGTCGAGGAAGCGTTCGCCCTGCTCGCGCTCCGCCAGATAGATGTCCGTGACCTTCTCGATCGCGTCGACCACGCCGTCCTCGGAAAAGCCGGGGCCGGTGATCTGGCCCAACGAAGCATCCTCCGCGCCCGATCCGCCGAGCAGAAGCTGGAAATTCTCCACGCCCTTCCGGTCCACGCCAAGGATGCCGATATGGCCCGCATGATGGTGGCCGCAGGCGTTGATGCAGCCGGAAATCTTGAGCTTCAGTTCGCCAAGGTCCTTCTGCCGCTCCGGCGACGCGAAGCGTTGGGACAGCTTCTGCGCCAGCGGGATCGACCGTGCATTGGCAAGGCTGCAATAATCGAGGCCGGGGCAGGCGATGATGTCGCCGATCAGGTCCAGATTGGCCTCGGCCAGCCCCGCTTCGTCCAGCTTCTGCCAGATGGCGTAGAGGTCCGCTTTCCGCACATGCGGCAGGACGAGGTTCTGGGCATGGGTGACGCGCAGTTCGTCGAGCGAATAGCGTTCCGCCAAATCCGCCACCAGATCGATCTGGTCGGCCGAAGCGTCGCCGGGAATGCCGCCCACCGGCTTCAGGCTGATGTTGACGATGGCATAGCCGGATTGCTTATGATCGACGACCTGCCGTTCGACCCATAGCGCGAAGGCCGGATCGCTGCGGTCGATTTCGTCGCTCAATCCCTGCTCATAGGCGGGATTGGCGAAGAAGGGGCGGATGCGGTCCAGTTCCTCGCGGGGCGGGTTCAGCCCCAGCGTCTTCATATGGGCGAATTCTTCCTCGACCTGCCGCTTATATTCCTCGACGCCCAGTTCGTGGACCAGGATCTTGATCCGCGCCTTGAACTTGTTGTCGCGGCGGCCATAGCGGTTGTAGACGCGCAGGCACGCTTCCAGATAAGACACGATCTCATCTTCGGTCACGAAGTCCCTGATTTGCGGCCCGACCATCGGCGTCCGTCCCATGCCGCCACCGGCATAGACTTCCGCGCCGATCTCATCCCCGCGCTTCACGAGCTTGAGGCCGATGTCGTGCAACCGCATCGCCGCGCGGTCCTCTTCCGACGCGATCACGCAAATCTTGAACTTGCGCGGCAGATAGGTGAATTCCGGATGGAAGGTCGACCATTGCCGCAGCAGTTCCGCCCAGGGGCGGGGGTCCGTCACCTCGTCGGCGGCGACGCCCGCATATTGGTCGGACGAGATGTTGCGGATGCAGTTGCCGCTGGTCTGGATGGCGTGCATCTCCACCGTCGCCAGTTCGGCGAGGATGTCGGGCGCGTCGGCCAGCTTGATCCAGTTATACTGGATGTTGGTCCGCGTTGTGAAATGGCCGTAGCCCCGGTCATATTTGCGCGCGATCTCGCCCAGCTTGCGCATCTGCTTCGCCGACAATGTGCCATAGGGGATGGCGACGCGCAGCATATAGGCGTGAAGCTGGAGGTAGAGGCCGTTCATCAGCCGCAGCGGCTTGAACTGGTCCTCGGTCAGATGTCCGGCAAGGCGGCGCTGCACCTGATCGCGGAACTCCTCGACGCGGGCGTCGACGATGGACTGGTCGTAGCTGTCGTAACGATACATGGTTCAGATCACCCAGTTGCCGGCGTCGGCGTCATTCGGTTTGAGCGAGAGGTCGGGGCGCACCGTTGGTCCCAAGGCACGGATGCGGTCCTTGATATGCGCGGGGCGGATGCCTTCATCGGTCACGGTCGCGTCGATCACATAGGCGCCCACCACGCGCTGCGCGGCTTCCTCGGAGCGGACGAGGTCTTCGCCCTTCTCGCCGACATCGGCCGAATCGCCGACCTGCCGCGACCAGCCGTCGCCCGCCCACCAGATCACGTCGCCGGTGCCAAGGTCGTTGCCGGTCAGAATCTTCACTTGTGCATCTCCGAAACCATCTCCGCCTGCGCGCTCCATCCCGCCAGCACGTCGCGCGCCAAGGCATGAGCCGCCACTTCCCCGACGACGATCAGCGCCGGGCTCTTCACCTGTTCCCGCTTCACCATGTCGCCCAGATCGGCGAGCAGCGTGCGAAGCGTCCGCATATCAGGGCGCGTGCCGTTTTCCAGCACCGCGACGGGAATGCCTGGCGCGACGCCATCGGCCATCAGCTTGTCGGCGATGTCCGCCGCCGTCGCGACGCCCATATAGATGACGAGGGTTCGCCCCTTGCCCGCAAGTCCCGACCAGTCCTGATCCGTCAGTCCTTTGCACTGGCCGGCGACGAAGCTGACCGCGCTCGACGCAGCGCGGTGGGTGAGGGGGAGTTGCGCCTGCGCTGCGCTGCCGATCGCCGCGCTGATGCCCGGCACGACTTCTACTGGCACTCCAGCCTCGCGGCAGGCGTCCACTTCCTCGCCCCCGCGTCCGAAGATGAAGGGGTCGCCGCCCTTCAGCCGCACCACCGACTGCCCGGCTTTCGCCAGCCGCACCAGCAGGGCGTTGATGTCCTGCTGCGGCATGGAATGGCGGCTGCGCTGCTTGGCGACGGAGATCAATTCCGCCTCCGGCGCGGCCATCGCCAATATCTCGCGGGAAACGAGGCCGTCATGCACGATCACCCGCGCCGCGCCGATCAGGCGGGCGGCGCGCAGCGTCAGCAGTTCCGGATCGCCCGGACCCGCGCCGACGAGATAAACGGTGGCAGGGACATTTTCGGCCATGCTGGCCCACATGGCGAACGCGCAGGCGAACTGCAATCCAGAATGCTTTTACCGGGGCGTAGGAAAAGTTGCGACCCGAGAAGCCCCGCCTTTTCAATCCCCCATCGCGCTGGTGTCGACAGGCTTCAATCCGACTCCGATGGAAGCGCGCGGCTGCTCGATTTCCGCCGACACCACCGGATAGGCGCAATAGTCCGCCGCATAATAGGCGCTGGGCCGGTGATTGCCGGAAATCCCGACGCCGCCAAAGGGCGCGGCGGACGAGGCGCCGTTGGTCGGCCGGTTCCAGTTGACGATCCCGGCGCGGATCTGCGTCCAGAACTGGTTATATTGCTCCGGCGTCCCGCCGATCAGCGCGGCGGACAGGCCAAAGCGCGTATTGTTCGCCTCCGCGATGGCGGCGTCGAAGTCGGGAACGCGGACGACCTGAAGCAGCGGCCCGAACAACTCCACATCGGGCCGTTCCGCCATTGCCGTCACGTCGATGATAGCCGGCGTCAGGAAGGGCAGGTTCTTCATCGGGCGGACCATATGCTTGATCGGCTTGCCGCCATTGCTCATCAGGTAGAGGAAGCTTTCCGTCAGCCCGTCCGCCGCCGCCTCGTCGATCACCGGCCCCATGAAGGGCGCGGGGTCGGCATGGGGATGGTCGACGATCAGCCGGTCGGCGATCTTCTTGACCTCCCCGATCACGGCGTCGGCGATGCTGTCCTTGACGATCAGGCGGCTGGCTGCGGTGCAGCGCTGGCCGCTCGACAGGAAAGCCGATTGCACCACCAGCGTCGCGGCGGCGGCGATGTCGGGCGTGTCCCAGGCGATCGCCGGATTGTTGCCACCCATTTCCAGCGCCAATATCTTGCCTGGCTCGCCCGCGAACTGGCGGTTGATCGCGATGCCCGTCTGCGCCGATCCGGTGAACAGCACGCCGCCCACGTCGGGATGCGCCGCCAGCGCCTTGCCCTCTTCCGCCGCGCCCAGCAGCAGGCGGACCGCATCCTGTGGAATCCCCGCCTCATGATAGAGCTTCACCAGCATCTCGCCCACGGCGGGGGTCTTTTCCGAAGGCTTGAACACGACGCTGTTGCCCGCCAGCAGGGCTGGGACGATATGCCCGTTGGGCAGATGCGCCGGAAAATTATACGGCCCCAGCACCGCCATCACGCCATGGGGCTTGTGCCGGACGGACTGGCGCGCGCCCATGGCGGCGTCCAGCCTTTTCTGCCCGGTGCGCTCGGCATAGGCGGATATGGAAATATCGACCTTGCCCATCACCGCGGCGACTTCGGTCCGCGCGTCCCACAGCGGCTTGCCGGTTTCCCGTGCGATCAGGTCGGCCAGCCTGTCCTCATGCGCGCGCACCACATTGACGAAGCGGCGCAGCGTTTCGATGCGATAGGCGATGGGCTGCGCGGCCCAGAGCGGCCAGGCTGAGCGCGCCCGCGCGACCTCTGCCTCCACATCGCCCGCCGCCCCCTGCCACAAAAGCGCGCCGGTGGCCGGTTCGAACGAGGTCAGTGCCGAAGACATGCGATGAGGATATGGCGGAAAAAAGCGGGAGAGGGAAGGCGGTTATGCCCTCATCGCAGGCAGGCGTCCAGCCCATCGCGCTGCACCACGCCGATCCGCGCCGCGATGCTGTTGCCATAGCGCCGGGTGAAGCCGCTGGGCGCGACCGCCGCCCGCTTCTTGGGAAGGGGGAGCACGGCGGCGATCCGCGCGGCCTCCGCCCGCGTCAGGCGGCTGGCGTCATGATGGAAATAGCGCATGGCGCCCGCATTGGCGCCATAAGTCCCGATCCCTGTCTCCGCGACGTTCAGATAGACTTCCATGATCCGCTTTTTGCCCCATATGCCTTCGATCAGCAGCGTGAACCAGGCCTCGAACCCCTTGCGGACGAAGCCGCCGCCCTGGATCAGGAAGACATTCTTCGCGGTCTGCTGGCTGATCGTCGATCCGCCCCTGATCCGCCCGCCGCTGGCATTGTGGCGCATGGCCTGCGCGATGGCGTCGACGTCGAAACCATGGTGCGAACAGAAACGGCTGTCCTCCGCAGCGATGGCGGCGCGGGGCATATTCTGGTCCATATCTTCCAGGCTCATCCAGTCCTTGGTGAAGCCGTGGGAATCGAACAGCATGGTCCATGTGACGGGCGGCGGAACGAAGCGGTACAACCCCACCACCAGGAGTGAAACGATCACGAATCCCGCCACGATCCTGAACGGAATCATGATCCAGCGGGAACGGCGGCGCGATGCGGAAGGCCTGGGCGTCATGACGCCCTCGTAACGCGGCAGCCCCGTTTCATTCAAGCGGCGAAGAAATCCCTTCGATCCGGTTGAAATTCCTTCGGGAAGTGCGCCATTGCGGTTAAAAGACATCCATCATTGGGGACATCGGCCATGAACCGACCGCAAACAGAGCGCCCGCCTCGACAGGGAGGAGTGGAAATGACGCCGCCCAGCGGTTGGAGGCCGATGCAGCCATCCGACATTCCTGCCGTCTCCGGGATTTCCGATGCGGTCCATGGGGTCTTCACGGAAGACGCGGCCATCTATGCGGAGCGGCTGGCGCTCTATCCGGCGGGATGTTTCATGCTGGACCGGGATGGATCGCCGATGGGCTATCTCGTCACCCATCCCTGGACGACGGCCAACCCGCCGCCGCTGAACGAGCCGATCGGCGCCATTCCGGCCGATGCCGATTGCTATTATCTGCACGATCTTGCCCTCCTGCCCGAAGCGCGGGGCGGTCGAGCCGGATCAGCCGCGACGCAATATGCCATCGATGCCGCTCGTGGGGCGGGACAGGGCGCGATCATCCTCATGGCCGTCGGCGGCGCGGACACCTTTTGGAGGAGGCAGGGTTTCACCGACATTTCCGGCCGCCTCGATCCGGCCAAACGCGCCTCTTACGGCTCCGACGCCGTCTTCATGCGTCGGGAAATCCAGTGACCGGAACATCGACACAAGGATAGGCGGGCAGCCGTTCCCGATCATCGGCGTTCCAGGCATCACGCGATTCTTCGGCGAAACGGGACCCATCGTTCATGCCGCCATCCATGGCCGCTCGCGATACCATTTGGTGATGACATGCTTCACGCCTGCGCGCACCTTCATGCCGTGATGGAGGCTGGCGGGGTTGTAGGCGCCCGGGCCGGTCCGGTTGTTCCACGCGAGCAGCTTGCCGGTTTCGGGCTGGACCGTCTTGCCGATCTTGATGAAGCGGGTCGCCCCGCCCGCCTGCGGCTTGTTCAGATAGATCATCAGGGTCCAGGTGCGATTGCCCGTCATGGCGCAATATTCCTGGAAATCCGTCCCCTTGGGATCGAAGTAATCGGTGTGCGCCTTGAACTCCTGCCCCACGGCATAGCGCTGGCCCTGAATGGGTTCGCCATGGGCGGGATCGATCCCGGCAAAGGCCGCGAGGCGGGCCTCCACGGTGGCGACCAGCGGATCGGCGCCGTCCAGTTCGCAAGTTTCGCTGGTGCGGAAATATCGGTCGCCATTGGCGTCGGCGATGGTCGAGGGACGGCGGCTGGAATCGATCAATTCCACGAGTCCCTCGCATTCTTCGGGCGTCAGGAAATCCCTGGCGATGAAGAGCGTCAACTCGCGGCTGGGCACGCGCTGGATGCCGGGATGGCGCGCGATCCAGGCAGGGTCCGCATCGACAGCAAAAGGGATTTGACGGTCCGACATGACGAATCCGAACTTGTGGGGAGGATGTTCCTGACCGGCCCTGACTATCGTTCGGCGCTGTAAATGCAAGGCTGACAGCTTAGCCGTTGCGATTGTCATAAAACCGACATCTACTTGTCATCATTGCGTAATCGCCGTTGCCTAGCAGGCGCCGGTGGCAAAGAGGGGCATATTCATGCAGGGGCCGGTTGGCGAGGCTGCACGGAAGTGGGCAGAGCGCTTGCGCCGCATGGACGGCGTGTCGATCATCGAAAAACTGGTGCTGGCCTTGCTGGCCATTCAGGCGGCGCGTTTGATCTGGGTGCTCCTCACGCCCGTGGGGAGCTTCGGCATCTGGTCCGGTTCGCAGGCCCGGTTTCCTTCCCCTGCCGCCCGTCAGGCTCTTTTCGCGAATTTCGATCCATTCTTCCGTGCTGCGCCGCAGCAGGAAAGCGCGAATGTCGTCACTTCCCTGGCGCTTACTCTCTATGGCGTGCGGCTGAATGAGGGAACGGGATTGGGATCGGCGATCATTGCCGGATCGGACGGGGTGCAGAACAGTTTCGCGGTCGGCGACGAAATCACCTCCGGCGTCGTCCTGAAAGCGGTTTCCTTCGATCATGTGACCATCGACCGGGGCGGATCGGAAGAACAGCTCTTCCTCGACCAGTCCCAATCCGCTCCCGACGCTGAGCAGGAGGAACGGTCCACGGCGGCGCATGCCGATGCGGCTCCGCCAGCGGGCCGCGACAATCCGACGGCGGACAGCATCAGGCAGGATGTGGGCTTCACCCCCAGAACCGAGAATGGCCGCATTACCGGCCTGATCCTGACCGCCAAGGGTCCGGGCTTCGAAAATGCGGGCTTTCAGCCAGGCGATATCATCACGCAGGTCGACGGGCAGAGCATCGGTTCGGCGAGCGATCTGCAAGCGTTGCGGACGAAGATCGCGCCCGGCGCACGCGTTTCCCTGACCGTTGAACGGGGCGCCTCCACCGCGACCATCAACCTTATGCTGCAAGGCCAATGACAAGACATTTCCTTTTATCCGCCGCCGCCGTCGCGCTTGCCCTGGCCGCTCCCCTCGCCGCGCCTGCCCAAGCGCAACAGACGCTGAACGTGCGGGATGCCGACATCAGGGCTTTCATCCAGGATGCGGCCCGCGTGACGGGGCGCACCTTCATCATCGACAACCGCGTGCAGGGGAAGGTGTCTGTCGTCACCGACCGGCCCCTGTCGCGGTCGGAATATTTCGAGATATTCCTGTCCACCCTGCGCGCGAACGGGCTGGTCGCGGTGCCGGCGCCGGACGGAGCCTATCGCATCCAGCCCGCCGACGGCGCGGCGGGGCAGCCGAGCGCCGTGGGCCGGGCGGCCAATCGTAACCAGTTCGTGACGGAAGTGTTCCGCCTCCGTTCCATCGACGCCACCAGCGCTCTTGAAACGCTGAGGCCGCTGGTCAGCAGGGATGGCTCGGTCACCGCCAATCGCGCGGGGAACAGCGTGGTGGTGGCGGACTATGCCGATAATATCGCGCGTATCCGCCAGATCATCGCGCGGATCGATCGCGACACGGCGGCAACCCAGACGGTGCTGTTGAAAAATGCCGGAGCGCGCGAAATCGCGACATCGCTTCAGGCATTGGTGGCGGGCGGCGGCGGGGAGGGCGGAGCGCCCGCAGCCGCGACCATCGTGCCGATCGACAGCAGCAATTCGGTCGCCATACGCGGCGATGCGGGCACCGTCGCCCGGCTTGTGCAGATGGCGCGCGATCTGGATCGGCAGGCCGCCAGCGGCACGGAAATCCGGGTCTATTGGCTGGAACATGCCGATGCCGAAAAGCTGCTGCCGGTGTTGCAGCAACTGGTCGGCCAATCGACCAGCGAGCCGGTCGGCGCATCCGTGCCCGCGGCACAGGGCTCTGCGCCAGCGGCGGCAGCGCCGCCGCCCGCTGTCGCGCCTGCCCCCAGCGGCACGGGCATTTCAACCCGCGGGCCGTCCATCGTCACCCGCTATGAAGGCGCCAATGCGATCATCGTGGCGGCGAACAGCGATGTGCAGCGGATGCTCGGCGAAACCATCCGCCAGATCGACACCCGGCGCGAGCAGGTGCTGGTGGAAGCCATCATCGTCGAGATCAGCGACGCGGCGGCGAAGAAGCTGGGCGTGCAATTCCTGATCGGCAGCACCAAGACGGGCTTTGCCGCGACCAACTATTCCAATGCCGCGCCCAATATCCTGACATTGGCGGGCGCGGTCGGAGCCGACAAGCTGGGGGAGACGACGACGACGGTGGTCGCGCCGGACGGAACCCGCACCACCACGACCACCAGGCAGA
The DNA here is from genome assembly GCF_002355855.1 of Sphingobium cloacae. Taxonomy (NCBI): domain Bacteria; kingdom Pseudomonadati; phylum Pseudomonadota; class Alphaproteobacteria; order Sphingomonadales; family Sphingobiaceae; genus Sphingobium; species Sphingobium cloacae. The sequence continues at coordinate 1,145,945 of NZ_AP017655.1, read as the reverse complement.
ACGGCGACCTGGCCAACACGCTCCAGAAGGCGGCGGTGGACAGCCTGATGAACGCGACCGGCGGCTTTGGCGGGATCGCGACGCAACTGGGCAGCCACGGCATCTTCGGCGCGATCATCAATGCGGTGAAGTCGGACACGGACAGCAATATCCTGTCCACGCCTTCGGTCATGACGATGGACAATCAGAAGGCGTCGATCCTGGTCGGCCAGCAGGTGCCGGTGACGACCGGCGAGGCGCTCAGCCAGAATTTCGACAACCAGTTCCGCACCGTCCAGCGGCAGGATGTCGGCATCAAGCTGGAGGTGAAGCCGCAGATCAACGCGGGCGGCGCGATCAAGCTGTTCCTGAAGCAGGAGGTGTCGAGCGTCGCCGGGCCGGTCAGCAACAACAATAGCGACCTCATCATCAACAAGCGCGAGATCGAGACCACGGTCACCGTGGACGATGGCGAGATATTGGCGCTGGGCGGCCTGCTGGACGACAATGAGCGCAAGACGATCGAGCGCATTCCCTTGCTGTCCGACATTCCGGGGCTGGGCGAACTGTTCAAGTCGCGCAGCCGCAGCCGGACCAAGACCAACCTCATGGTCTTCATCCGGCCGACCATATTGCGCAGCAAGGAGGACGCCCAGCGCCTGACGCAGCAACGTTACGGCTATGTGCGGGACATGCAGATGCGGCGCAATCCGGACGTGGAGCCGGGCATAGACGAACTGGTGCGCGATTATATGGGCGCGGTGCCTCCGGGCGCGGCGGCGGGGCCGGGCGATGCGGTCGTGCCGCCCCCGCCCCAGGTGATCGAACCCACCGCCCGCCGGTCGAGCGGCGTGGTGCGCCCCGTCGAAGTTCCAGCCAGCGACGCCCGGCCATGAGCGATCCCCAAGGACCCGATACCGGTCCGATCCCGCCGCATGTCGGGCCGCGCGCGCTGGACATCCCTTATCTGTTCGCGCGGCGGCACGGCGTCGTGCTCCTGCCGGAAGAGGACGGGCGGCTGGCGGTCGCGGTGCGGGAGGGGAGCGATCCCCGGATATTGCTGGAAGTCAGGCGGCATCTGGCGCGCAGCTTCGACGTGCGCTTCGTCGATGCGGCGCAGTTCGACCGGAATCTTTCCGATCACTATGCGATGGAAGGCAGCGCGGCGGCGATGGCCGGCTCCATTGAGATGGGTGAGGACGAACTCGATATATTGGCGGCGGATATTCCGACCGCCGACGATCTGCTCGATAGCGCGGACGATGCGCCCGCGATACGCCTGATCAACGGCATCATCGCCGAAGCGGCGCGGCAGGGCGTGTCCGACATCCATATCGAGCCTTATGAGACGGGCCTCGTCGTGCGGATGCGCGTGGATGGCGTATTGCGCGAGACGTTGCGGATGCCGCCCCATGTCGCGCCCGTGGTGGTGAGCCGGATCAAGGTGATGGCGCGGCTGGACATCGCGGAGCGGCGGGTGCCGCAGGATGGGCGGATCGGGCTGACGCTGGGCGGCAAGCTGCTGGACGTGCGCGTGTCCACCCTGCCGAGCCGGGCGGGCGAGCGGGTGGTGCTGCGTATCCTGGACAAGGAGAATGCCGGGATTTCGCTGGATTTGCTGGGGATGACGGGGGCGGCGGACCGGATTTTTCATGAAGGACTTAAAGAACCGAACGGGATTATTTTGGTCACGGGTCCTACAGGGTCGGGCAAGACGACCACGCTTTACGCGGGTTTGCGGCACCTGAATGACGGAACGCGCAACATCCTGACGGTGGAAGATCCGGTCGAATATGCCATCGAAGGCGTGGGTCAGACGCAGGTCAACGCGAAAGTCGGCCTGACTTTCGCCGCGGGATTGCGCGCGATCCTGCGGCAGGACCCGGATGTCGTGATGGTGGGCGAAATCCGCGACCGGGAGACGGCGGAGATCGCGGTGCAGGCTTCGCTGACGGGCCATCTGGTGCTGTCGACGGTGCATACCAACGATGCGGTGGGCGCGATCACGCGGATGCGGGACATGCGGGTGGAGCCGTTCCTGCTCGCCTCCACCTTGCGCGCGGTCATCGCGCAGCGGCTGGTGCGGCGGTTGTGCCAGCATTGCCGGGAGCCGATGCAGGCGGACAAGTCCGCGAGCGCGCTGCTTGGTTTCGACCCCGGAACGATCATCTATCGCGCCAGGGGGTGCGAGGCGTGCAACGGGACCGGATATAAGGGCCGGATCGGCGTGTTCGAGGCGATCCGCATCGACGACACGATCCGCCGCCTCATCAATGACGGGGGCGATGAATCGCTGATCGCGCGCCATGCGTTCCTGAACGCGCCCAATCTGGGATCGGCGGCGCGGGCGCTGGTGCGCGATGGACAGACCACGGCGGAGGAAGCCATCCGCGTGTCGCGCCGCGACGCGATCGAGGCGGAAACCATCGCCGATGACTGAGTTCGACTATATCGCCATCGACCCGGCGGGGCGCGAGCGGAAGGGATCGGTCAAGGCCGACACGGTGGACGATGCGCGGGCGCGGCTGGACGCGCGCAAGCTGTTTATCGTGCGGATCGAGCCGGGCGCGGTGGAGACGGCGCGCAAGCGGGCGGGGCTGTCGCTGCGCAGCCCGCGCCTTTCGGCCAAGGAACTGACGCTGTTCACGCGGCAATTATCGACGCTGGTGCAGGTCAGCCCGCTGGAGGAGGCGCTCCGCACCATCGGGCGGCAGAGCGAGCAGGCGCACGTCCGCGCCATCGTGGGCAAGGTCCATGCGGGCGTGCTGGAAGGACGGCGGCTGGCCGATGCGCTGGGCGCGGAGCCGAAGAGCTTTCCGGCGCTCTATCGCGCGATGATCTCCGCCGGCGAGAGCTCGGGCAGCCTGCCCACGATCATGGAGCGGCTTTCCGAACTGATGGAGCGGCAGGCGGTGATCCGGGCCAAGGTGCTGACCGCCATCGCCTATCCCAGCGTGCTGGCGGTCTTTGCCGTGTGCGTGGTGGCGGCGCTGATGATCTTCGTCGTGCCCAAGGTGGTGGAGCAGTTCGATACGGTCGGACAGCAATTGCCGCTGCTGACGCGGATGGTGATGGGGGTTTCGGCCTTTCTGGCGGGCTATTGGTGGCTGCTGCTGATCCTGATGGGGTTGGGGGCGTTCGGTTTCTGGCGGGCGCTGAAAATCGAGAGTTTCCATTATCGCGTCGATGCCACGCTGTTGCGATTGCCTTTATTGGGCCGCCTGATCCGCGACCTGCATGCGGCGCGGATGGCGCGGACGCTTTCCACCATGGTCGCGAGCCGCTTGCCGTTGATGGAGGGGCTGTCGCTGACGACGCAGACGGTCCATAATCGCGTGCTGCGGCAGGCTTCCGAGCAGATCGTCGAGGCCATTCGCGGCGGCGGCAGCCTGTCGGCGGCGCTGCGGCGGGCGGGCGTGTTTCCGCCGCTGCTGGTTTATCTGGCCGCCAGCGGGGAGAGCGCGGGGCGGCTGGATACCATGCTGGAACGGGCGGCGGACTATCTGGAACGGGAGTTCGACAGCTTCACCTCCGCGGCGCTGGCGATGCTGGAGCCGATCATCATCATCGCCATGGGCGGCATCGTCGCCGTCATCATCCTGTCCATCCTGCTGCCGATCCTGCAATTGCAGAGCCTGACGGGGGCTTGAGGAGTGCATATGTTCAAACTGTTCCGCCATCCTGACAACCAGCCGTGTTCGAGTGCCAACGCACGCGGCTTCACCTCCTTGAGGCACTCCGCCGAACACGGCTTCGTTTCTTCGGGGCGTTCCGCCGAACACGGCTCCACTTCTTTGCGACGTTCCGCCGAACACGGCTTCACTTCTTTGCGACGTTCCGCCGAACACGGCTTCACGTTGGTCGAACTGATGGTCGTGATCGTCATCATCGGCCTGCTGGCGACGATCGTGGCGATCAACGTCATCCCGGCGACCGACACGGCGCGGGTCGAGAAGGCGAAGGCGGATGTCGCCACTATCGAGCAGGCGCTGGAGCAGTATCGGCTCGACAACCTCACCTATCCCTCAGCGACGGACGGGTTGCAGGCGCTGCTGGCGCCGCCCGCTTCGCTGGCTCAGCCGCAGCGTTACCGGCGCGGGGGCTATATCAAGAAGCTGCCCAACGATCCCTGGGGGCGGCCCTATAGCTATACCGTGCCGGGCCGGAAGGGCGCGTTCGACATCGTGTCGCTGGGCGCGGACGGGCAGCCGGGCGGAGATCATGAGAATGCCGATATTTATTCCAGCGCGCTTTGAAGGTGCGCTGGTCCGTCCTGTGCGGCAGGATGGCTTTACCCTTGTTGAGTTGATGGTGGTGCTGACGATCATCGGTTTCGTTTCGGCGGCGGTCGTGCTGGCGATGCCGGACCCGCGTGGGCGGGTGATCGAGGATGCCGACCGCTTTGCCGCGCGCGTGGCCGCCGCGCGCGACGAAGCGGTCGTGACATCGCACCCGATGGGCGTGTGGGTGTCGGCTTCGGGCTATGGCTTCCAGCGCCGGGAGGGGGCGCAATGGGTGGCGATGGAGGACAGGCCCTTCGTCACCGCCAACTGGAAGGCGGGCACGCGGGCGCTGGTCGGCAAGGACGGCGTGAAGCAGATCGGCTTTGACGGGACGGGCCTGCCCACCGATCCGCTGAAGGTGACCCTGGCGCGGGAGGGCGAACGGGTTTCGGTGACGGTCGATATGGCCGGGAAGGTCATGGTCGGTGAGTAGACGGCCGTCCGTTCGAAATGGAGAACAGGGCTTCACGCTGCTGGAGATGCTGGTGGCGCTGGCGGTGTTCAGCCTGGCGGCGCTGGCGCTGGTGCGCTTGCAGGGAGTGACGCTGCGGACGGCGGCGGACCTCGACAGCAAGGCGCTGGGGCAGATCGTGGCGCGCAACCTGATGGTCGAGGCGCAGACCGATCCCGCGCCCCCTTCGGTCGGCGAGGAGGAGGGCGAGGTCGAGAATGGCGGGCGGCGCTGGCGCTGGAAGCGGGTGGTGAAGGCGACGGACGACAAGCGGTTGTTGCAGGTGGATGTGACCGTGGAGGGGCAGGCGGGCGCTTCCCCGGCGGCGCTGAGTTTCGTGCGGGTGGTGGGGTGATGAAGTCCCTTCACCCTGATGGAGGCGGGGAGCGGGGCTTCACGCTGATCGAATTGCTGGTCGCGCTGATGATCTTCGCGATGCTGGCGAGCGCGGGCGTGTTGTTGCTGGGCAATAGCGTGTCGGCGCAGGCGCAGGTCAAGGCGCGGCTCGACGATCTGGCGGCGGTGCAGCGGGCGGGCGGCGCTCTGGCGGCCGATCTGGGGCAGGCGGTGCCGCGCATCAGCCGCACGGAGACGGGGACGCTCGCGCCCGCCTTCTGGTCGCATCGGGAAGGCGAGGGGGTGCCGGTCCTGCAATTCGTGCGCGGCGGCTGGGACAATCTGGGCAATCTGCCGCGGCCTTCCTTGCAGAAGGTCGAATATTGGGTGCGGCAGGGGCGGCTGGAGCGGCGGACCTACGCGCAGGTCGATGGCGCGGCGGGGGATGAACCGGCGGCGCTGCTCGATCAGGTCGAGGATGTGGCCTTGCGGTTCCGGGATGCGCAGGGCGAGTGGCGCGACGAATGGACGCCGACGCAGCCGGACCTGATGCCGCGCGCCGTGGAGATGACGGTGACTCGCGCGGGCGAGCCGGGGGTGACGCTGCGTTTCCTGGTCGGGCCGGGCCCGGCGGAGAAGCAGGCGGTGCAGGGGGAGGGCGACTTTGGCTGATCCCCGCAAAGAGGGCGAGCGCGGCGCGGCGTTGCTGACGGTGCTGCTGCTGGTGGCGGTGATGGCGGTGGTGGCCTCCACGGCGCTGGAGCGGCTGGCGCTGGCGACGCGGATGACGGGCAATGGCGGCGCGGTCGATCAGGCGCGGGCCTTTGCCGATGCGGGCATGGAGATCGCGCGGCTCAAGATTGGCGATCTGGTCGCGGCCAATCCGGGCAGGACGACGCTGGCGGGCGGCTGGATGGGCGCGCCGCGCGACATTCCGGTGCCGGGCGGCATTGCTACGGCGCGGGTGAGCGATGGGGGGAATTGCTTCAACCTCAACAGCGTGGTCGAAGGGGAGAATGAGGCGAACCTCAAGGTGCGGCCCATCGGCGTGACGCAGTTTCAGGCGCTGTTGCAGGCGCTGGGCGTGGATGCGCGGCAGGCGCAGGTGGCGGCGGCTTCGCTGGCGGACTGGGTCGACAGCGACAGCGCGCCGCAGCCGGGCGGGGCGGAGGACGAGGTCTATGCGCGGGCGGAGCGGCCCTATCGCACCGCCAACCGCTTCATGGTGGACGCCAGCGAATTGCGGGCGGTGAACGGGGTGACGCCCGCCATCTACGATCTGGCGCGGCCATGGGTGTGCGCGCTGCCGACGGCGGACCTGTCGCCGATCAACGTGAACACGCTGCTGCCCGATCAGGCGCCGCTGCTGGTCATGCTGCTCCAGGGGCAGATGAGCGTGGCGCAGGCGCGGCAAATGCTGGCGCAGCGGCCCGAGCAAGGCTACGGCAGCGTGGTGCAGTTCTGGGCGGGGCCATCGAATCTGGGCATCAATCCGCTGGAGGAGGCGGCCCGGCAGGTCAAGGTGACGACGGGATTTTTCGGGGTGGAAGTGGCGGTGAATGTCGGGGGAACGCAGGTGGTGGAACGGGGGCTGATCGATGCCCGGCAAAGCCCGGCCACGCTGGTGCGGCGCAGCTGGGGCAGCGGCGCATGAGCGGGAAGGACGCGCTGATCGTCGCGCTGCCCGATGGCGCGGGCGCGGAGCCGCTGTGGATGCACGTGGCGGACGGCGCGGTCGCACAGCGGGGCGCGGGGGCGAACTGGCTGGCGGCTTGCGGGCTGGCGGAGCTGCCGTCCGGCATGGCGGTGATGCTGGTGCCGCCCGCGCCGCTGGTGACGCTGCATTGGGCGTCGCATCCCGATCTGGCTCCGCGCCAGGGGCAGGCGGCGGCGCGGCTGGAAGCGCTGGCGGGCGGGATCGCGCCGGCGGATCAGTTGTTCGCGGTGGCGGACGGGAATAACGATCCGGCGCGGCCCCATCTGGTCGCGCTGGCAGCGCGGAGCGATGTGCAGCATTGGCTGCTATGGGCGCAGCATCATGGGCTGGACCCGGATTTGATCGTGCCTGCGCCCTTGCTGTTGCCGGAGCCGGAGGAGGGTTTCGCGCGGGGCATCGTCGGCGGCGCGGCGGTGTGGCGCGGGCGGGACGTGGCGTTCGGCGAGGATATGGCGCTGCCGGAAATCGTCGGCGAGGCGCGGGTGCGCGATGTCGGCCCGGCGCAGGTGGAGACGCTGGCCATCGCGGCGCTGGAACGCCCGCCGCTCAACCTGCGGCAGGGCGATTTCGCGAAGCGGGCGCGGCGGGAGTGGGACAGGCAGGCGCTGGGACGGATCGCCTTGTGGAGCGGGCTGGTGCTGCTGGCGAGCCTGTTGATCGCGGTGATCGGGGTAGTGAAGGAATATGGTGCCGCCAGCCGGTTGGATGCGGAGAGCCTGGCGCTGGCGCGGGAAGTCGTGCCGGGCGCGGCCGATGCGGCGGCGGCGGAGAGCGAGATGGACCGGCAACTGGCGGCGCGGGGGGCGGGGGGCTATGCCTTCACCGCGCCGGTCAGCGCCTTGATGAGCGCCATGCAGGACGCGCCGGGCGTGTCGATCACCGCCTTGTCGCGCGATGCGGACGGGATGATCCGCGCCACGCTGGCGGCGGCGAAGGCGGACGACATCAACAGCGTGTTGCTGGCATTGCAGGCGGCGGGCTTCACGATCACGGCGACGCCTTCGCAGGATCCGGGCGGACGGACGCTGGCGGACATCACGGTGCGGTCATGATGGAACGGTGGAAGACGATGTGGGGCGAACGGTCGCCGCGCGAGCAATGGATGCTGGGCGTCATGTTCGCGCTGCTGGCAGTGGTCGTGCTGTGGCTGGGGATCGTGCGGCCGCTGGGCGCGGCGCAGCGGTCGGCGCATGAGGCGCTGGGCGCGGCGACGGACCGCAACGCGGCGATCCGCGCCAAGGTGAAGCTGATGAAATCCCTGCCGCGCGGGCCTGCCGCGACTTCGCGGGGCGCGCCGCTGGACCAGTTCGTCGGGCAGAGCGCGGGCGAGGCGGGGCTGACGCTGGAAAGGGCGCAGGGGCAGGGCGCGGACCGGATGGACATCGCCATCGCCGCCGTTCGGCCCATCGCGCTGATGACATGGCTTGCGGGGCTGGAGGCGCAGGGCGTCCGGGTGGAGACGATGAGCGCGCGGCCTTCGCCGACGGCGGGCAGCGTGTCGGTGCAGGCTGTGCTGGTGCGGGGAGCGGCGCAATGAAGGGGCTGTCCCTGTCACGCCGAACGCGCATCGCGCTGATCCTGACCTTCGCGGTGGGCCTGCTGCTGTTCCTGCCGTTGCGCATGGCGCTGGGCATGGCGGGGCTGGAGCGGTTCGGAATGGCCGCGCGCGACGTGCGCGGCACGGTGTGGAGCGGTCGGATCGACAGATTGATGCTGGGCGACGTGTCGCTGGGATCGGTTCATGCGGCGCTTTCGCCGGTGCCGCTGCTGGTGGGGCGGGCGCGTTTCGACCTGTGGCGGAAAGCCGGCGGGCCCGACGACATCGAGGGCGCGGTGACGGCGGGGTTCGGGAGGATCGGCGTGGACGACCTGAGCGGTTCGGTTCCGCTGGGCCGCGCCTTTGCCCCGCTGCCGGTGGGCAATTTCGTGCTGGAGGATGTGAGCGCCACCTTTGCCGGCACGCTTTGCGGCCATGCCGAGGGACGGGTGCGCGCGCATATGGCGGCGCAGATGCCGGGACTCAATCTGGCGCAGGGCCTGTCGGGCGAAGCGCGCTGCGACGGCGAGGCGCTGCTGCTGCCGCTGGTGAGCCAGTCGGGCATGGAGAAGATCGACCTCAGGATATGGCGGTCGGGCCGCTATGTCGCGGAGATGCGGGTGGAGACGGCCGATCCCACGCTGGCGGCGACCCTGGCCGGGGCCGGTTTTGCCGAGGCGGGCGGCGCCCGGGTGCTGAAGGTTGAAGGAACGTTGTGATCGAACCGCTTGGCGCGATGCTCGGCGGCGTGGCCGGGGCGATTGCGGGGAGTTTCCTTGCGACGCTGATCCTGCGATGGCCGCAGGGACGGGGCGTCATGCGGGGGCGGTCGGCCTGCGACGGATGCGGGCGGACGCTGGGCGCGGGCGATCTGGTGCCGTTGCTGAGCGCCATGGCGCAGCGGGGACGGTGCCGGACGTGCGGCGCGCGGATCGATCCGCTGCATGGCCGGGTGGAGGCCGCCTGCGCCGTCATCGGGGCATTGGCGGTCGGGCTCGCGCCGGATGTCGCCGGGCTGGGCTGGGCGCTGCTGGGGTGGTGGCTGTTGACGCTGGCGGTGCTGGACTGGCGGCATTTCTGGTTGCCCGATGCGCTGACCTTGCCGCTGACCTTTTTGGGGCTCACCGTCGGCTCGTGGGTGACGGACGCCGTTCTGGCGGATCGGGCGATCGGCGCGGCGGCGGGCTATGCGGGGCTGCTGGCGGTGGCGTGGACCTATCGGTGGGCGCGGGGACGCGAGGGGCTGGGGCTGGGCGACGCCAAGCTGCTGGGCGCGCTGGGCGCGTGGTTCGGGTGGCAGGCCTTGCCCTTTGTGCTGTTGCTGGCGGCCGGGACCGGGTTGCTCGCGGTGGGCGTGGCGGCGGCGCTTGGGAAGCGGGTGGAGCGCGCGACGCGGGTGCCGTTGGGGACGGCCCTGGCCGTTGCGGCGGTGCCGGGATGGTGGTTGTCGGCTTTGTTGTCGGGGTAGGTTGTGCTGCTGAACGGCGAGGATGCAAGGGGCGCTCCTCCCCCACGTCATGCGGGGAAGGAGCAGGCCTTCCCCATTAAGGGGCCGAGTGGATATTCAGGCTGCGGATGATCATGTCGCCGCTGCCGTCGTCATAGGCTCCGCCGGTTTTCACGGCCACGTCCATGATCGGATACCAGCGGAAACCCCGGAAGGGATTGACCGACTGATAGCTTTCCTTCCCGTCGATGAACCAGGTGATATAGTCGCGCTGGATGTCGATGGCGAAGCGGTGGAAGTCCTGGCTGTATCCGCTCCAGCCATAGGCCTGGTCGGTCTGGATGACCATGCCGCGCTGGAATGTGCGGGCGACGTTCGCCCCGCCGTGGATGGTGTGGGCGACATGGCGGTCGAAATCCCAGTAGCTTTGCTGGCCGAAGCCTTCGTAGACATCGATTTCCGGCGGCCAGCCGCTGGTAGAGATCAGCCAGAAAGCGGGCCATGCGCCGCGCCGGTCGGGCATCTTCGCTTCCCATTCATATTGGCCATAGCCGATCTGGGTCGCCAGATAGTGGCGGCCGTCCAGGACCGACGCGCCATAATGCCAGCTGCGCCCTTCGTGATAGATGGGTGTTTTCAGTTTCTGGCTGTGCAGGACAAGGCCCTTGTTGCTCCAGTAGACCGGGCCTTCCACGCCGGGGAACACCGACGAGTCGAGATAGAGGCCGGTTTCCTCGTTCGCGATCTGGGTGCGCCCATGGGAAAGCGACGTGGCCCAGCGGTTCCAGCCGCCTTCGGCCGACCGTTTGTGCGTTTCCTTCTCCAGCGTGAACTGGAGCGTGCCGGTCGCGGCGAAGGTGCGCGGGGCGCGGAAGATGCCGGTGGCCATCGCCGTGGCCGCCGCGTTGCCGTCGGCGGTGATGATGGCGGCCGACTGGCCTTGCAGGCCGCCCCAGGGCGTTTCGCGCATCTTGAGCAGGAATTGTTGCCCTTCCTGCGCGGCGACGATGGGGACGGCGATGGTCTGGCGCAGTGGATCGCCGGGGCGGAAGATGGCCACCGTGTCGACCGTGCGGTAATGGGTGCCGGATTTCGCCGCGCCGGCGCCCGAGCCGTTCACCGTGACGAGACGGATGATGATGGTGTTGGGCGTCGGCCGATCCAGCGTGAGCGGGACATAGGCGACATTCACGCCGGGTTTGAAGGTGGCGTTGCCGAGCGAGACGGTCGCCTTTTCCGGCAATCGCGTTCCGCTGGCGAAATCGAAGGCGGCGAAGCTGCCTTCGGTTCGGCTGTCATCGCCGATGCCGCTGCTATTGATGGATGCCTTTGCAGTATAGGTGGCTTGTGACGCGGCCCTGTTACTGCCGCTGGCGATGGTGATACTGTTCCTGGTGGTGGGGAGGGATGTCCCCATCCGGGTAACGGCCGCCGCCGCGCTGAGGGCAAGCAGGATCATCGCGCCGGCCCCTATCGGACCGACGCCTTTTAGTTTCTTCATCATGAACGACCCCCGTTCTTTTTATGGATGGTGCATTATTGGTTGGAAAAGCCCCGGACTTGTCTCCTTTTCTATGGTCGAATGGTTGAGAAAATCCTTGCGATGGACACGGTCCGTCGCAAATATACTATAGTATAGACCGCGTTCATCATGATGAGATCGGTCGTGACTGGAGTCTTTTAGAACGGAAATGGTATGATCGACGGTTCGGTATCGAAACGATTTGTCGCCCGGTCGTTCGACGGAGGCGATGAATCGCGCTGTTCCTGCGCTATATTGTCATCATAGGGTCGTGGGACGGCCGGGACTCTATGCGCCCTTTTGCGCCAGCGCGATGAGGGCCGGCATGTCGACATGCGCCTCCATCTGCGCGGCGATGTCGTCGAGGGCCGCGTGGACGGCGGCGTTATGGTCCTGTTCGGAGGAAGAGAGGTTCCAGCGCGCCAGGAACGCCTTGCGCAGCGGCGTGCTGGCGAAGAGGCCGTGGACATAGGTGCCCATGACCCGGCCGTCCGGGCTGGTCGCTCCGTCGGGGCGGCCGCGGTCCAGATGGGCGAAGGGGCGGGCGCCATCGGGGCCGGAAGTCCGGCCCATATGCATTTCATAGCCGGTGAAGGCCGCGTCCAGCGCGCGGCCCGACACCTGTTGCAGCGTCTTGCCGCCCGACAGCGCGGTTTCGATGTCGAGCAGGCCGAGCCCGTCGATGGCGGCGGGCGGGCCTTCGATGCCGTGGGGATCGGCGATGCGGCGGCCCAGCATCTGATAGCCGCCGCATATCCCCAGAACCGCGCCGCCATGCCGGTGGTGGGCGAGGATGTCGATGTCCCACCCCTGCGCGCGCAGGGCCTGCATGTCGGCGATGGTCGTCTTCGATCCGGGCAGCACGATGAGCGAGGCTTCCGCCGGGATGGGGCTGCCGGGCGGGACCATGACCAACTCCACCTCCGGCTCGGTCCTGAAGGGGTCGAGATCGTCGAAATTGGAGATGCGGGGTAGTATCGGGCAGGCGATGACGAAGCGCGCGCCGTCCGGCCGCTCCCTTTTTTCGAGGACGACCGCATCCTCGCTGGGGAGGCGGGCGGCGGCGGGGAGCCAGGGGATGACGCCGAAGCCGCGCCAGCCGGACAGGGATTCGATCTGGCGATAGCCGTCCTCGAAAAGGGCGGGATCGCCACGGAACTTGTTGATGAGGAAGCCGCGGATCATGGCGGCGTCCCCCGGATCGATCACTGTCCGCGTGCCGACGATGGAGGCGATGACGCCGCCCCGGTTGATGTCGCCGACCAGGATCACGGGCACGTCGGCGGCGCGGGCGAAGCCCATATTCGCGATGTCGCCCGCGCGCAGGTTGATTTCGGCGGGCGATCCCGCGCCTTCCACGACGACGATGTCGCATTGCGCCCGAAGCCGGTGGAAGCTGGTCATGACATCGGAGAGAAGCTGCCCGCGCGCCTGCCGGAAATTGCCGCCGCCCAGCGTGCCGCGCACGCGCCCGTGGACGATGAGCTGCGACGTGTGATCGGCCTGCGGTTTCAGGAGGACCGGGTTCATGTCGCTATGCGGTTCGACCCCCGCCGCCATCGCCTGCAAGGCCTGGGCGCGGCCGATCTCTCCGCCGTCGACGGTCACGGCGGCGTTGTTGGACATGTTCTGCGGCTTGAAGGGGCGCACGCGATAGCCGCGCCGCACCAGCGCCCGGCAGAGGCCGGCGACAAGGACGGACTTGCCCACGTCCGATCCGGTTCCCTGTAGCATGATCGCGCCCATGATCCCGTTCCCTGAAGGTTCGGGCCGCCCAAGGCAAGGGGAGAGATCAGGCGACGATGGTGGCGAGGCCGCAGCGCATTTCATGCACCCGCACGTCCGCCGTGCCCAGCCGGACGCCGAGCAGCGCGGTGACGCTGTTCAGAACGCCGTCGAGCAGGGGCGCGGTGGTGCCCAGCAGCGCGCCGATGGGCGCGGTGAGCGGACTGAGGGGGATTTTGAGGCCGAGGAGATAGACGTCGATCTTCACTTGCCGGACGAGGCTGGCGGCCAGGCCCTGCGTCAGGTCCTGCGTGCTGACGGTCTTGGTCTGCTGCGCGCTGATTTCGGCGGGGGAAAAATGAACGCTTTGCGGCTCCACCCCGCCCAATGCGATATTGGCATGGGCGGTGATCCTGGTGGTCAGGACATCGGCCAGCACGGCGGGACGGGGATTGGCGGGGCGGGCGAAATCGGTGAGCGCGCTCTGGTCCACGTCGGCCAGTGCCACCGATCCGATGGACGGCTTGACCGCCAGCGTGACGCCATGGCCGGGCGTACCGCGCGTGCAGTTGATGTCCGACAGGCGCGCTTCCGCCTCGGCCAGTTCGACATAGAGGGGGACGCGGATCGATGCGATCGGTGCGAGGGCGGCGGCCACCGCGCTTTCCAGATAGATGCGCGTCTGGGCCGTGCGCAGGACGACATCGCGGCTCGACGTGATGGTGAGCAGCGGGGACATGGCGCTGCCGCCTCCTACGATCAGCTTGAGCCGCGTGCTGCTGAGCCCCGGCACGCCCAGTTGCAGGTCGATGGGCACCGAGACGCCGGGACCCGGGTTCAGCACCATCCGCAGCATCGAAAAGGCGTCCATCAGGATCGTCGGCTGCCCGGTGGCATCGGTGGCCCCGCCGGAGGGACCAAGGTCGATGATGTCCTTCAGACGGACGGTGCGGCCCGGAACGGAGTTGCCGATGCGGCGGAGCGTGCCGACCACCTGGCTGTCGGTCACGCCGTCGCCGATGGCGTTCACGATGTCGGCGATCGGAATATGCCGGTCGAACAATTGGGCGAAGGCTTCGTCCTGACGGCCCAGGCGCGCCTGCAAGGCATCCGCCATGCCCAGCAGGTCGACATTCGCATGGAGCAGCCCCTGCGTGTCCATCACCGACAGGTTGAGGTTGGTCCCGGCAAGGTTGGACAGCAGCATGTTGGGCAGGCCGCCGCTGACCGAAGCCAGCCCCGTGCCGATGGAAAAGGCGGCGGCGTCCTTGCGCGCGGCGGTGGCGCGGGCGCTGAGGTTCACGCCGTCCGACCCGATCAGCATCCGGCCGAAGAACAGGGGCGCGCGCCGCCGCACCTCCAGGCGCAGCGCGCCGCCCGCCGGATCGTTGGGCACGAAGCGCTGGGGAACGGGCACGGCGGGATCGGCGCGATACTGGCCGCTTTCGACCGAGGTGATGACGACGCCGCCGACGCCGCTATGGGCGATGAGCTGTTCGGCGGCAGGGCGGCCTCCGCTGACGGCGGCCAGCGCGGCGGCGTCGGCGATGCCCTGCAACTGGCGCTTGGCGAGATAGAGGGAGCCCAGGTCCACCGCCATCGTCGCCGACCCGGCCAGCATCAGCAGAGACCCCGCGAGCAGGATGGTGACCCCGCCTTTCCGGTCGCGGCGAAGGGGCGCCAATCTGCGGGCCAGAGGCTTCATCGTTCGTCGATCCTTATGACGGCGCTGCGTTCCAGGGTGCGCGAAGGGACGGGAATGAAGGTGGTGGCGAAGAGCGGGTCGCCGGACAGGTCGTAATCGAGCGTGACGGTGAAATAGCCGCCATTCTCCCTGCTGTTGACGCCAACGGGCCGGTTGCCGCGCAGGGGAAGGGCGGCGGTGCTGGCGGTGACGCTTTGGCGCGACAGGGCTTGCCTTTCGGTCGCGTTCAGCCCGGCGACGGCGGCGCGCGCGGCGTCATTGGCGGCCTGTTGCAGGCTGTGCGCCGTCATGAACCATGACCCATAGACCCATATGCCCATCAGCAGGGCGATGAGCAGCGGGAGCGCGACGGCGGCTTCCACGAGGACACTGCCGCGCATGTCGCGGCGGAGCGGATGCGGCGGGGCTGGGTGAAGGCGCTTTTCCATGCCCCCAGCCTAGCCCGCGCCGTTCAATGCCCGGTTTTTGGATAAATGGAGTGGATGTGCGCTATTTGTGTAAGTGGCTTTGGCCGGGAAGCGCGGCGGGCGGCGAAAAAGGCGGTTTCCTTAACGCGGACCTGCGATTTTCGTCCGGAACGGATTCAATTTGCGGAATTTGCGGGTTCGTTCCGGCGGGTGACGACCACCACCGCGCCTTCGGACCCGTAAAGACCCTGCAATCGGGCGATGCCGATGTCCGCCGGGATCACCGCGCCGCTATTGGCGAGCAGGCTGGTGTCGGTCTTGCGGTCGCCTTCGCCCCGCAGGACATGTTCCAGTTCCTCGCGCAGGCGGGGCCGGGCCGGCAGGTCGGCCAGGTCGGTGAGGCTGATGTGGATCAAGCGGTCCAGCGGCAATCCGACCAAGGTGCAGAAGACGTCGTCGGCGAACTCGATGAATCCCCGGCTGGACACCTGCACATGGCCGACGCCGCCATGGGCCTGCATGGCCTGCTTCAGGCTGGCCTTCACATCGGCGAGGCGGTTGCGCCGGACATCCTCCGTAATGTCGCTCAGCAACAGGGCGACGCCTTCCGGGAAGGGATGGGTTTCGAACCGTATCCAGCAATTTTCGCGGAAGGGGGAGGGAATGTCGGCGGCGCTGCCTTCTCCCGATTCCATGCTGTGCCGGATATGCGCCTGCGTCAGGGTTTCGGCCAGTTCGGGCAGGGCTTCCCAGAGCGGCAGGCCCGCCAGTTGCCGGTCCCAGCGGCGCGTCATGGCGAGCGCGGCCTGGTTGACATGGCCGATGGTGTAGTCGGCGCGGCAAAGGATCAGGCCCTGATGTATCCATTCGGGCAGGTGCGAAAGCGGATCGGCGCCCGCCGACGCTTCGGGGCCGCTCACGGTCATGGTGCGGAAACGGTCAAGCCCCATGAAGACATGCGTTCCGCGTCCATGGTGGGTGACCAGGAGCGGTTCCTGCACCCCCACTTCCCGCCAATGGGCGAAATTGCGGACAAGTTCGGCTGCCGGGACGCTTCGGCCGTAACGATCGTTCAGCATGGTTGATCCCCTTCCTCATCGTTATGAGAAAAAAGATACAGCGACGCAGGAAGAGGCGAAGATGCAGACGTATCGGAAGTGGAGGAATCACGCCATTTCGGAAGAAGAAGGTAGCTCTTTTCTATTGCCTTTGCTTTGACGATGTTCGATTTTGACTGAGCGTGGACGCTTGATTTTCGTGTCTCCTGTTGTGAAGGAGACGCGAGGGGTGCGCTCATGGTTGAAATCCACCCATGATTTCTGTCCGGGACAGGAGCGCAGGCGGCTTTCACCTTTCGGCAAGCGCTAGCGGGACAGGGCTTTCTGCATTTCCACCGCGTCGATGATCTTGCCGCCCGCCATGAACACCGCGCCGGTGCAGGCGAGGGCGAGCAACTGGCCGCCGAAACCCGGATATTGGTGCATGTAGACCAGGCCGCGCTCCGTCGCGCCCAAAGCGAGGGCGTAGATCACCAGGAACGCCTCGAACTTGGTCTTGATCGTGAAAAGACGCTTGATCCGTTCCATTGCAATCCCACCTGGCGATGTCTCGCCCGCCGCTATGGGATTAAGTCGCCCGAAAGCTGCAAATGGTCAACAAGCGTTAACCACGATTGTTCGATCCGGGCGATGAGGCGCGTGTCGTTCAGGTCGTCCGGTGCGATTTCCTCCGGCCAGTAATCCGCGACGATGGCGGCGATCCGGTCGAGCTTCGCTTCGCCGAGCAGGAAGCGGGGGTCGATGTCGGCGGGATCGGCGACGACGCGCAGCCGCAGGCAGGCGGGGCCGCCGCCATTCGCCATGGATTGCCGCACGTCGACGGGGATGAGGCGGCGGATCGGGCCGTTGCCCGCGATCATCCGTTCGAGCCAGGACCAGACGGCGGGCGTTTCCCGCGCTTCGGTGGGAAGGATGAGGGCCATGCCGTCGCCATCGGATAGCGTCACGAGCTGCGCGTTGAAAAGGTAGCTGCGGATCGCGTCGGCCAGGCTGACGGCGCTGGCGGGGACTTCGACGATCTCGACGCAGGGGAGCGCGGCGCGCAGATCGGCGTAGAAGCCCCCCTTGTCGGCGAAAGCCTGTTCGTGGGTGAAGAGGACGCGCTCATTGGCGACGGCGACCACATCGTTGTGGAAGGCGCCAGCGGCGATGGCTTCTTCCGACTGCTGGACGAAGAGGGTGCGGGCGGGGTCGAGCGCGTGGAGGCGAGCGACGGCCTTGCTTGCCTCGATATGCTGGCGGGCGGGGAAGGGGCCGCCGGCCTCGCCGTAGACGAACACCTCGACGCCCGGGGCGGCATGGCTTTCGGCAAGGCGCATATGGTTGGCCGCGCCCTCGTCGCCGAAGGGTGGGGGGACGGGGCCGTGCACGGTGAAGGCGTCGCTCGCGGCGAAGGCGAGTTGAAGTTGTTTCAGCGTCTGGGGCCATTCATGGCTGCGATGGGGCATCGTCACCAGATTGGCGACGGTGAGGTGGGTGCGCCCGTCCGCCGTGTCGCTGGCGGGGGAGACGGTCGCGGCATTGGCGGCCCACATGGAGGATGCCGACATGGCCGCCGCGCGGATGGGCGGCTCGGCATGGCTGACACTGGTGCCCAGCGCGGCGAGCCACGCATTGTCGGGCCGCCATTGGGGAAGGAAGATGCCCTGCGCCAGGCCGAGGCGGATGTTGCCGCGCATCTTCTCCAGCCCTTGCAGCGCCGCCGCGCGGGGGCGGGAGACGGCGCCTGCGTTGCGGGCGGAGGCGAGGTTGCCGAGGCTCAGGCCCGCATAATTGTGGCTGGGGCCTATCAGCCCGTCGAAGTTGATTTCCCTGACGCTCATGCCCGGCCCGCCATGGTGAAGCGCTGGCCCGGCTCGATGCCGAGCAATGCCGCGCTGTCCGCGTCCAGCGACACCGCGCCGTCCTCGCTTTCCCGCACGAAGCCCCAGGTGCAGCGGTAGTCGGCGAGGCGGCCTGTGGCGATCAGCATCTTGTCCCCACCCTTGTCGTGCAGGGCTGAAAGGGCGACGTCGCGGGCCTGCGCGATGGTGCGGAGCGAATCGATCTGGCCCACCATGGTCGGGCCCCCGTCGAAAATGTCGACATAGCCCGGATTGGTGAAACCCTCCGTCTCCAGCATCCGCATCGCGGCGCGGCCATTGGGATGGGGCAGGCCGATGACGGCGCGGGCGCTGTCGGTCAGCATGGCGGTGTAGATCGGCGTCTTGGGCATCAGGTCGGCGATGAACTGGTTGCCGTTGATGGCGTTGAATTCGTCCGCCTCCTGAAAGCTCATGCCGAAGAAGCGGCCCGCCAGCCCGTCCCAGAAGGGGGAGCCGCCCGCTTCGTCGATGACGCCGCGCAATTCCGCGATGATCCGGTCGCCGAAGCGGGGACGGTGGTTGCGGATGTAGAGATAGCGGCTGCGGGCAAGCAGCAGGCCCAGCCCTTCGGCCCGCTCGCGGGGGTGGAGGAAGAGACCGCCGACTTCGGTGGAACCCTCCAGGTCGGTGGTGAGCGAGAGCATCTGCGCACGGAAGGTGCGGCCCAGTTCCCGGCTGTGCTGGGTGAGGACGCCCAGGCGATAGGAATAGAAGGGCCAGCTTTGCCCCACGGTGCTGAAAATCTGGCACGTGCCGCGAACCTGCCCCGTCCGGGCGTTTTCCAGCACCATGAGGATGAGTTCGTCGCTGATGCCGTCCTCCGCGCGGGAGAGCGCCTGTCCGGTGCGTTCGAGCTTGGCGGCGAGCGCCTTGCGGTCCGGGGGCAGATTGGTGAAGCCGCCGCCCGTCAGCTTCGCCATCTCATAGAGCGTCTGGAGATCGTCCGCCCGCGCGGTCCGCATGAAGAAGGTCACGCCGTCATCCTCCCCTGATATTGCCCCTGAGCGATCCGCATCAGCGCCAGCGCGGACAGGCGGGCGCGTTCGGGCAGGCTGTCCGTCATCAGAAACTCGTCCGGGCTGTGGATCGCCCCGCCGCGCGCGCCCATGGTGTCGACGACCGGCACGCCGCAGGCCGCGATATTGTTGCCATCGCACACGCCGCCCGTATCGCGCCAGCCGATCGGCAGGCCCAGATCCGCGCCGCAGCGGCGGACGAGATCGAAGAGGGCCTGTGCCTTTTCGTCCATGGGCTTGGGCGGGCGCCCGAAGCCGCCGTGGAGGTGCATGGCGACTTCATGATCGCGCGCGACCGCCTCCATGCCGGTTTCGATCAGGCGGCGGACGGCGATTTCGTCGGCGGGGGTGCGAGGGCGGAAATTGACGCGGAGGATGGCGTGATCGGGCACGACATTGTTGGGGCTGCCTCCGTCGATCCGGGCCGGGTTGCAGGAAAAGCCGGTGCCGCTCGCCGCCTTGAGCCGGAGCGCCAGGTCGGCGGCGGCGAGCAGGGCGTTGCGGCCTTCTTCGGGATTGCGGCCCGCATGGGCGCTGCGGCCGGTGACGATGATCGAGAAATTGCCGCTGCCCGCCCGCGCCCCCGCCAGCGTGCCGTCGGGCAAGGCGGGTTCATAGGTGAGGGCCGCGATCTTGCCCGCCGCCATGTCCCGCAGCAGGGGCGCCGAGGAGGCGCTGCCGGTTTCCTCGTCGCTGTTGATGACGACATCATAGCCCAATGCGGCGCGGCCTTCCCATGTCTCCACGGCGCGAAGCGCGGCCAGCATGACGGCGATGCCGCCCTTCATGTCGGCGACGCCGGGGCCGTTCAGCACATGATCGTCCAGCCATCGCTGCGTCTGGAAGGGATGATCGGCGGCGAACACCGTGTCCATATGGCCGGTCAGCAGGACGCGGACCGGCGCTTCGGGGCGCACGGAAAGGAGCAGGTGGCGGCCATGGTCGATCTGAAGCAGCGCGCCGTCGGGGGAAATGCTGTCGACCGGGGCGGGATCGATGAGGCGGATGTCTCCGGGGAGCGCTGAAAAAGCATCGGCGAGAAGCGCGGCCATGGCGGCGAGGCCGTTCAGGTTGCGCGATCCGCTGTTGACGGCGGACCATGATTGCACCTGCTCCAGCATCGGCGCGGCCGAGGCATGGTCCAGAACCGCTTGTTCGGCAGGTGAAATGGCTGTCATTTCCTATGGTCTAACAGAGCGGCGCGCGCCTCTCCACCCCAAGGCAGCCGAAAATCCTTTCCTGTGAGGAAGAATGGTTTGGGTGGATTTCGGATTGCGGCCATTCACATCCTCCCCTGATGGAGAGGATTGAGGAGGTTCAGAAATCGTAGCTGAGGGTCAGCCGGCTCAGCGTGTCGAAATCCCGTGCGGACAGCAGCGTTTCCGATTCATATTGGACATTGTAGGAGAAGGCCGCCGACCAGCGGTTCGTCACCTTGGTTTCCAGCGCGGTCAGGGAATTGAGCGTGAAGACGTTGCTTTCCGCATAGCCCGATGCGGTCTGCTTGAAGGTCAGCGTGGGGGTGATGCGCCAGGCAAGGTCCATGGAGGCGCGGCCCCCGACCTTGGTCTCGCGCGCGCCGAGCACATATTTGGCGTGACGCACGGCGGGACCGGCGTCCACGGTCAGGTCCACCTTCTTGCTGACGATCAGCTTGTAACCGATACCGGCCGAGGCGGTGTAGCGTTCGTCATAACCGATGGACGTGTCCCGCTCGAACTGGACGAGGCCGTAGGCGAAGCCGCGCGGGTCGAACTGATAGCGCGGTTCATAGCTGGCGAAATAACGTTCGCGCGAGGTGACGCCGTTGGCGCGGCGATAGTCGGCGCTGGCGGTCAGCTTGTGCGACCATTGGATGCCGTTCCGCGTCGCCGTCGCGTTGGCGCTGATGCCGATCTCGCTGGTGGAGCCGGTGGAGCGGAAGCCGCCCGCTTCGATCCGGCCGGTCCACAATTCGATGAAGCGGGCTTCGCGAATCACCGCGTCGTGCGTAGCCTTGGTGCGGTCCTTCCAACTGGCGACCATGCGCTGGATTTCGTCGGAGGAATCGGGATTGGTCTGTTTCGCGATCTTGGCGACGGTGACGATTTCCGCCTCATTGCCATTGGCGATGGCCGCTTCCAGCATTTCGCGGACGGCGGGCGGAAGGAGCGGCGGCTCCTCCGCGCGGGCGACGGACGGGACGAAAAAGGGTAATAGAAACAGGCAGCGGCGCATCGCGCCCTCATAGCCGCTCGTCCGCGAAATATAACCCCGATGGGATGAACCGACTCAGATCAGCGACCGGAACTCCTGCACGATGTCCCGGTAGAGCTTGCGCTTGAAGGGGACGATGAGGTCCGGCAGCGTTTCGGGCGCCGTCCATTTCCATGCGCGGAACTCGGGATGCGGGGTCGCGATGTCGATGTCGCTGTCCTCTCCCAGGAAGCGGGCGAGGAACCATGTCTGCCGCTGGCCGCGATATTTGCCGCCCCATATCTGACCGATCAATTCGGGTGGCAGGTCGTAGAAATGCTCGTCGCGCGCCTTGGCGATGATTTCCACATGGCGGTGGACGATGCCGGTTTCCTCGCCCAGTTCGCGCAGCGCGGCCGCCTTCGCATCCTCGCCTTCGTCGATGCCGCCCTGGGGCATCTGCCAGGCTTCCGCCCGGTTGTCGATTCGCTGGCCCACGAAGACCAGCCCGTCCATGTTGACAAGCATGACCCCGACGCAGGGGCGGTAACCCGGTTCTTCATTTTGTGGCATGGTCGCCGCAAATCCCTATATCTCTTTGTCTCCGCCATGGCGCGGGAACATCGTTTACAATCGGGACATGAAATAGGCATGGCAAGGGCGCGCGTCCATGGATTGAATCGGATTTCGCGCGACATTGCGGCGCGAAGCGGCCCGAGGCGGAGGCGAATGGCATGAATGCGATCGATCCCCGGCGGAAAAAGGCGGCGTTGAGCCTCCGGCGTCCTCCCGCCCATGGGCCGGCCAGCCTGCTGGCGCGGATGGTGGGGCCGCGCTTCCACAAGCTGCTCGACCGGATCGACGCGGGGCTGGAGGCGGGCGCGCTGGAAGCATCGCTGCCGGACGGGACGCGGCGAATCCTGGGCGGTCGTGCTCCGGGGCCGGTGTGCGAGGTGCATGTGGCGCACTGGCGCGCGCTGCTGCGGCTGGCGACGGGCGGTTCGGCGGGATGGTATCGCGCATGGGCGGCGGGAGAGTGGACCAGCCCCGATCCGGTGCCGCTTTTCGCGCTGTTCATGGAAAATGCCGTGGCGCTCGGCAATGTGGCGCGGCCGAGGGGGCCTATGCGCTGGGCCGGGCGGGCGCTGCACTGGGCGCGGCGGAACAGCCGCGTCGGATCGCGCCGGAACATCGCCTATCATTATGATCTGGGGAATGACTTCTACGCGCTGTGGCTCGATGCCGACATGCATTATTCCAGCGCCTTGTTCGCGGACCCTGAGGATCGTTCGGAAGAGCTGGAGGATGCGCAGCGGCGCAAGGTCGATGCGATCCTGGATCGTCTGGACTTGCGGCAGGGGGACGCCCTGCTGGAGATCGGCTGCGGCTGGGGAGGGCTTGGCGAGCGGGCGATGGAGCGGTGGGGCGTGCGCTATGACGGCCTGACGCTCTCGACCGAGCAGGCGGATTATGCGCGGGACCGGCTGGGGTCGGGCGCGAACATCCTGTTGACCGACTATCGCGATGCGGCGGGTCAATATGACGCCATCGCCAGCGTGGAGATGGTGGAGGCGGTCGGGCAGCGTTACTGGCCCGACTATATCGCGGCGATCCATCGGCTGCTGAAGCCGGGCGGGCGGGCGGCGATCCAGTATATCCTGATCGACGACGCGATCTTCGAAAGCTATGCGCGGGGGGCGGATTTCATCCAGACCTATGTCTTCCCCGGCGGGATGCTGATGTCGGAAAGCCGGTTCCGGGCACTTGCGGAACGGCAGGGACTGGAGTGGCGGGACGTTTCCCGCTTCGGGCTGCATTATGCCGAAACGCTGCGGCGCTGGCGCGAGACGTTCGAGCAGGTGGTCGATGCGGGGCGGCTGCCCGCCAGCTTCGACCAGCGTTTCGTGGACCTGTGGCGCTACTATCTCATGTATTGCGAAGGCGGGTTCCGGGGCGGCACCATCGACGTGGCGCAGGTGACGCTGGTGAAGTCCGCCTGAATTAGCCGATCCGCGTGCGGTAGCCGGTGGGCGTGTCCGCCGCGATCATGTCCACGATGGCGTCGGCCACCGCTTCCGGTCCCTTGAGCGTGGCGGGGTCTTCGCCGGGAAAGGCGCGGGCGCGCATCGCGGTGCGGGTCGCGCCCGGATCGACGATATGGGTGCGGATGGCGGAGACGTTCTTCACTTCCTCGCCATAGGCGCCGACCAGCGTTTCCAGCGCGGCCTTCGACGCGCCATAAGCGCCCCAATAGGCGCGCGGCGCGGCCCCTACCGATGAGGTCAGCGCCACCACGCGGGCGTCCTTGCTGGCGCGCAGCATGGCGTCGAAGGCGGCGATCAGGGCTTGCGGCGCGGCGATGTTGAGCGTCAGCAGGCGCGCGAATTCCTTGGCGTCGATCGCAGGGACGGCGGCCAGCGAGCCCAGCGTGGCGGCATTGAGCACGAGGATGTCGAGCGCCTGCCAGCGTCCGCCGATGGCCTGCGCCAGCCGCCCGATGCTTTCCCCGTCGATCAGGTCGAGCGGGGCGATGGTGGCATGGCCCCCGGCCTGGTGGATGCGCTCTTCCACTTCCTCCAGCGCGCCGCTGGTGCGGGCGGTCAGGATGACATGCGCGCCCCCCGCCGCCAGCGCCTCGGCCGTGGCGGCGCCGATGCCGCGGCTGGCGCCAGTCACGAGCGCGAGCTTGCCGGAAAGAGGAAGAGTGTCGGTCATGATCGGATTTCCATTCGTCCCCGCGCGGGGCGGGGCGATTTGCAGGGCGCGGGAAGCGGAGGCAGGCGTGGTCTGAACCTCAGACCACGCGTTCGGCCAGCATTTCGAACTGGTTCTGGACCACGGCGTCATCCTGGTCGGTGAGCGTGGTGGGATAGTCGCCGGTGAAGCAGGCGTCGCAATATTGCGGCCGGATGTCGGCCCGCTTCGCTTCGCCCAGCGCCTTGTAGAGGCCGTCGATGGACACGAAGGACAGGCTGTCGGCGTGGATGAATTCCTGCATCCCGTTGATGTCGAGCCGGTGCGCCAGCAGCTTGGCGCGTTCGGGCGTGTCGACGCCATAGAAGCAGCTATGTCGCGTGGGCGGGCTGGCGATCCGCATATGCACCTGCGCCGCGCCCGCTTCGCGCATCATCTGCACGATCTTGAGGCTGGTGGTGCCGCGCACGATGGAATCGTCGATGAGGACGATCTTCTTGCCGTCGATCAGCGCCCGGTTGGCGTTGTGCTTGAGCTTCACGCCCAGATGGCGGACCTTGTCGCCAGGCTGGATGAAGGTGCGGCCGATATAGTGGGAGCGGATGATGCCCAGTTCGAAGGGGATGCCCGATTGCTGGGCATAGCCGATGGCGGCGGGCACGCCGCTGTCGGGCACGGGGATCACCAGATCTGCGTCCACCGGATTTTCGATGGCGAGCTGCGCGCCGATCGCCTTGCGGACCGAATAGACGCTGGAGCCGTCGACGATCGAATCGGGGCGGCTGAAATAGACATGCTCGAAAATGCAGGGACGGGGATGGTTGTCGCCGAAGGGGCGGTGGCTGCGCACTTCGCCGTCATGGGTGACGATGACCAGTTCGCCCGGATCGATGGAGCGGATATAGTCGCCGCCCACCACGTCGAAGGCCACGGTTTCGGAGGCGAAGACGGTGGCGTCGCCCAGCTTCCCCATCACCAGCGGCCGGATGCCCAGCGGATCGCGGCAGGCGATCATGCCTTCGGGCGTCATGACGATGAGGGAATAGGCGCCTTCCACCTGTTTCAGCGCGTCGATGAACTTGTCGAGCAGCGTCCGGTAGGTCGATGTGGCGACCAGATGGATGATGACTTCGGTGTCGGAGGTGGACTGGAAGATGGAGCCGCGGCGGATGAGTTCGCGGCGCAGCTTCATGGCGTTGGAGATATTGCCGTTATGGGCGATCGCGAAGCCGCCCGAATTGAGTTCGGCATAAAGCGGCTGGACGTTGCGGAGCGAGGTTTCGCCGGTGGTCGAATAGCGCACATGGCCGCAGGCATAATGGCCCGGCAGGCCGCGAATCACTTCGTCGCGGTCGAAATTGCCCGCGACATGGCCCATGGCCCGATGCGTGTGGAAGCCATGGCCGTCCCAGCTGGTGATGCCCGCTGCCTCCTGCCCGCGATGTTGCAGGGCGTGAAGGCCGAGCGCCACGATGGCCGATGCGGTTTCAGCATTGGAAACGCCGAAGATGCCGCATTCCTCGCGCAGCTTGTCGTCGTCGAACGGATGTGTAGTCAACATGGGTGTGAGCGGGTCCATAGCCGATCCTGTCCGCCCCGATAGGGCGCCGATGCCGCGCATATAGTCGCTCGCACCTCATTTGTCGCCTGTTTGACATAAAAAAGCTTGGGCCCTTTTCCCGGCCCTGCCCGGCATGTCGGAAAACCCCTACTGGCGTTGCGCGGCGGGCGCGTCTAAAGAGACGTCCCGATGCATCGTTTCGCCAATCCTGCCCGGTTTTTGAAGATCGCGCGGCCGCTCACCGGCTGGCTGCTGTGGCCGGGGCTGCTGCTGACGCTGGCCGGATGCGCCTGCGGCCTTTTCCTGACGCCCGCCGATTATTTGCAGGGGGAAACGGTCCGCATCCTCTATATCCATGTGCCCGCCGCGTGGCTGGGCATGGGGGGATGGACCGGGATCGCCATCGCCGCCCTGATGCAACTGGTGTGGAAGCATCCGCTGGCCGCCGTCGCGGGCCGCGCCATCGCCGCGCCGGGGGCGCTGTTCACCGCGATCTGCCTTGCCACCGGCTCCATATGGGGGCGACCCACCTGGGGAACCTGGTGGGAATGGGACGGGCGGATGACCTCCATGCTGGTGCTGCTGTTCCTCTATCTGGGCTATATCGCGCTCGCCAACGCCAGCGCGCGGCAGGGGCAAGGCGGCGTCAGCCCGGTGACGGCGATCTTCGGTCTGGTCGGCGCGATCAACATCCCGATCATCAACCGCTCGGTCGTGTGGTGGAACAGCCTGCACCAGGGGCCGAGCATCACCCTGCGCGGTTCGAGCATCGACGGGTCGCTGCTCTGGCCGCTGGGGCTGACGGTGCTGGGATTCAGCCTGTTGTTCGGCGCGATCGTGCTGATGCGGATGCGGACGCTGCTGGCGCGCAACCGGATAGAGGCGCGGATGCAGCGTCTGGCGCGGGGATAATGCGATGAATCAATGGGCTTTCGTGGCGGCGGCCTATGCGCTTGCCTTTGTCGCGACGGCGGCGGTCGTCATCCAGAGCTGGCGCGCGATGCGGGCGGCTGAAGGACAGGCGGAGGACAGGACGCGGCCATGAAGGCGAAGCATCAACGGCTGATCCTGGCGCTGGCCGCGCTGGCGGCGCTGATCGGCGCGGGCCTGCTCGCGGCGTCGGCGCTGAAGGACGAGGCGGCCTATTTCTACACGCCGGACGATGTGAAGACGAAGGACGTGGAACCGGGCAAGGCGATCCGTCTGGGCGGCATGGTCGTGGGCGGCAGCCTGAAGCGCGCGGCGGACGGCGTGACGATCCATTTCGACGTGACGGACGGCAAGGCGACCGTGCCCGCCCGGTTCAGCGGCATCGCGCCGGACCTGTTCCGCGAAGGATCGGGCGTGGTCGCGGAGGGCGCTTTCGACGCGAAGGGCATCTTCCTCGCCACCAACCTGCTCGCCAAGCATGACGAACGCTATATGCCGCGCGAGCTGGAGGGGATTCAATATGACGAGAAAACCCACGAGATGAAGGCCAGGCCATGATCGCGGAAGCCGGATTGGCGGCGCTCTGGCTGGCCGGGGCGCTCGCGCTGCTGCAACTGGCGCTGGTCGCGATGGGGCTGGCCGGGGGCAAGGGGGAGTTGCTGGGCGCCGTGCGGCCCGTCGCGGTGTCGCAGGGCGCGTTGACGGCTCTGGCCTTCGTGCTGCTGATCCTGCTGTTCCTGCGGTCGGACATGTCTGTCATGCTGGTCGTCACCAACAGCCATTCGATGAAGCCGTGGCTCTACAAGTTCGCCGGGACGTGGGGCAATCACGAAGGGTCGATGCTGCTCTGGGTGACGGTGATGGGCGTCGCGGGAAGCGCGGTCGCCCTGTTCGAGCGGGCGTTGCGGCGTGAAGCCCATATGGCGACGCTGGGCGCGCAGGCCGCGATCAGCCTGGGTTTCTATGCGTTCCTGCTTTTTTCTTCCAATCCCTTCGCCCGGATCGATCCGCCGCCGCCGGACGGGCAGGGGCTCAATCCGCTGTTGCAGGACCCCGGCCTCGCCTTTCACCCGCCGACGCTGTATCTGGGCTATGTGGGGCTGTCGGTGGCCTTTTCCTTTGCCGTGGGAGCATTGCTGACGCGGCAGGTGGACGCGGCCTTCGCGCGGGCGATGCGGCCATGGGTGCTGGCGGCGTGGGTGATGCTGACGCTGGGGATCACGGCGGGCAGCTATTGGGCCTATTATGAACTGGGCTGGGGCGGCTGGTGGTTCTGGGACCCGGTGGAGAATGCCTCGCTGATGCCGTGGCTGGCGGCGACGGCGCTGCTGCATAGCGTGACGGTGCTGGCGACGCGGGACGCCTTGCGCGCGTGGACGGTGATGCTGGCCGTGATCGCCTTTTCCATGTCGATGGTCGGCACCTTCCTCGTCCGGTCGGGCATTTTGACGAGCGTGCACGCCTTCGCTGTCGACCCGGAGCGGGGCAGCTTCATCCTGGCCCTGCTGGCGATCTATATCGGCGGCGCGTTCGCGCTGTTCGGCTGGCGGATCGGGGCCGTGCGGGAAGGCGCGCCCTTCGAACTGGTGAGCCGCGAGACGATGCTGGTGGTCAACAACCTGCTGTTGTCGGTCATATTGGGGCTGGTGCTGATCGGGACGCTCTATCCGCTGCTGACGGAGGCGTTCGGGCACAAGGTTTCGGTGGGCGCGCCCTATTTCGACCGGATCGCGGGGCCGATCGCGCTGCTGCTGCTGATCGCGATGGCCGCCGGGCCGCTCACGCGCTGGCGACGGGACCGTTTCCGCGCCGTGGCGGGGCGATTGCTGGTGCCGGGGATCGTCGCGCTCGTGACATTGGCGCTGGTCGTGGCGCTGGCCTGGGGGCGGATCGGCCTATTGCCCCTGCTCGGCCTTGTGGTCGCGACGGGCGTGGGCGTGGGGAGCCTCGCGCCCCTGTGGAAGCGAAACCTGCGCCGCACGCCGCTCTTCACCTGGGGCATGGTGATCGCGCATCTGGGCTGCGCGGTCAGTCTGGGCGGCATGGCGTCCGATTCCGCCTTCACCGTGGAGAAGCTGGTGGCCGCGCGGCCCGGCGACACCATCGAGACGGCCGGCTGGAAGCTGCACTTCGACAAGATCATGCCGATGGCCGGCGACAACTGGACGGCGTTGCAGGCGGACATGAGCGCGAGCCGGGGCGGCGGCAGGGCGATCGCCATCCATCCGCAATCGCGTTTCTTCGCTTCCCCGCCGACGACCACGACCGAAGCGGCGCTGCTGACCCGCTGGAACGGGCAGCTTTATGTCGTGCTGGGGCAGGAAACGGAGGATGGCCGCTGGCAGGTCCGCGTCTGGTGGAAGCCGTTCGTGACCTTCATCTGGCTGGGCGGCTTCATGATCGCGCTGGGCGGCGTGCTGGCGCTGATAGGGCGTGAGCGGCGCGGATGGCTGATGAAATGGCGGGCGAGGGCGGCGGCATGAGGAAAGCGCTGATCTGGCTGCCGCTGGTCCTGTTCCTCGGCTTTTTCGGCCTGTTCGCGAGCGGGCTGCTCAAGCCCGACGACCGGCTCATCACGTCCAAGCTGGTGGGCAAGCCCTTGCCCGCCTTCACCCTTCCGGCGGCGGCGAGCGACCGGCCCGCGCTGGCGAGCGCGCAGCTTGCGACCGGCAGGCCGCGCCTGCTCAACATCTTCGCCAGCTGGTGCGTGCCCTGCGCGGCGGAAGCGCCGCAGCTGATGGCGCTCAAACAGGCGGGCGTGGAGATCGACGCCATCGCGATTCGCGATGCGCGGACCGATGTGGACCGCTTCCTCGCCCGCTACGGCAATCCCTATGCCCGCATCGGCCTCGACGCCCGCAGCGCCGTGCAGATCGCGCTGGGATCGTCCGGCGTGCCGGAGACGTTCGTGATCGATGGCAAGGGGCAGATCGCCTATCAGCATATCGGCGACATCCGGGCGGACGACGTGCCGATGATCCTCGACCGGCTGAGGGCCGCGCGATGAGGGCGCTGCTGGCCCTTCTGCTGATGCTGGCGGGCGCGCCGGTGCTGGCCCAGTCCGCGCTGCCGCCCGCGCCCTATGCCGACCGGCAGATCGACGACCCGGCGCTGGAGAAGAAGGCGCGGGTGCTGATGGAGACGATCCGCTGCCTCACCTGCCAGAGCCAGTCCATCGCCGACAGCCATGCCAGCATGGCGGGCGACATGCGATCGGAGATTCGCCAGCGGATCATGGCGGGCGAGCAGCCGGAGCATATCCGCGCCTGGCTGATCGAGCGTTATGGCGATTGGGTGAGCTATGAACCGACCGCCGCGCCGATCCTGTGGCCGCTCTGGGGCGCGCCGGTGGTGTTGCTGGCGCTGGGGCTGCTGCTGCTGCGCGGGCGAATCAAGCGGAGGAAACGGCCATGACGGGATGGGTGGTCGCCGCGGGCCTCGCGCTGCTGGTGCTGGCGGTTCTGTTCTATGCCGTGTCCATTCCCCGGATGGCGCGGGAAATCACGGCGGCCGCCTTGCTCCTGGGGCTGGCGGGCTATGCATGGCAGGGCAATCCGGGCCTGGCCGGGGCCCCCCGCAAGGCCGCCGGGGCGCAAGCGGGCTCCTTCGACGAGGGGCTGGCGGAGCAGCGGCGGGCTTTGGCCGAACGCTATGGCCCGGCGGGGCAGTGGCTGATGATGTCCGACGGGCTGGGCCGCCAGGGCAAGACCAGGGAAGCGGCCAACGTGCTACTGTCCGGGCTGCGCCAGACGCCGGACGATCCCAATCTCTGGCTGGGCCTTGGCAATGCGCTGGTCGACCATGCCGACGGCGTGGTGTCGCCGGGCGCGCAGTTCGCCTATCGCCGCGCCATGGCCGTGGATGAAAAAGCCATCGCGCCGCGCTTCTTCTATGGGCTCGCCCTGGCGAGAAGCGGCCAGTTGCAGCCCGCGCGCGACCTTTGGGCGCCGCTGGAGCAGACCTTGCCGGAAGGCAGCAAGCTCAAGGCGGAACTCAAGGCCAATATCGCGCGTATCGACGCCCTGCTGGCATCGGAAGGCGCCAATCCCCAATAGGAGTCCCGAATAGGAGCAGTCAGGCGCAGGCGCATTGCACGGGTGAAAGAGGCATGATAGGGGCCACAGCCGTTTGCAGGGCGAAAGCGCTTCGCCCCTTGCACAGGTGTCGAAAAGCATGACCATTCGGCGTTTCCTTCATGGCTGAACAGACGGGCAACGGCACGGCCATTGCAGCGGATGAAGAAGAACATGGCCACGGCCATGTCCGGCAGAAGGCGACCGCGAAGCTGGTCGTCGGCGCGATCGGCATCGTCTTCGGCGACATCGGCACCAGCCCGCTCTACGCCTTCCGCGAAACCTTCGCGGGGCATCATCATCTCGATCTCGACCCCGATCATATATTGGGCGTCATCAGCCTGATGTTCTGGTCCATGATGCTGGTCGTGACGCTCAAATATGTCTCGATCATCATGCGGGCCGACAATAAGGGCGAGGGCGGCAGCCTGGCCCTGCTGGCGCTCATCAACGGCCAGACGAAGACGCCGCGCTGGTCGGGCGGCATCATCCTGCTGGGCGTGTTCGCGACATCGCTTTTCTACGGCGACTCGATGATCACGCCGGCGGTGTCCGTGCTGTCGGCGGTGGAAGGGCTTGCCGTCTACAATCCCGGCCTGGCCCCGGCGATCCTGCCCGTGGCGGTGGTGATCCTCTTTGCGCTGTTCTGGATTCAGGGATGGGGGACCAGCCGGGTCGCGTCGCTGTTCGGACCGATCATGCTGCTCTATTTCGTGACGATCGCGGCATTGGGCGTCATCAGCATCATGAAGACGCCGGGAATCGTCTTCGCGCTCAATCCCTATTGGGCGTTCATGTTCTTCGCGACCGATCCGCTGCCCGCTTTCCTGGCGCTTGGCGCGGTGGTTCTGGCGGTGACCGGCGCGGAGGCGCTCTATGCCGACATGGGGCATTTCGGGCGCAGTCCGATCCGGGTGTCGTGGCTGGCCTTCGTCCTGCCCGCCCTGATGCTGAACTATATGGGGCAGGGCGCGCTGCTGTTCCGGGAGGGCGCGGCGGCGCTGCACAGTCCCTTCTACCATCTGGCGCCGCAATGGGGACAATTGCCGCTGGTGGTGCTTGCCACCATGGCGGCGGTCATCGCCAGCCAGGCGGTGATTTCCGGCGCTTTCTCCGTGACGCAGCAGGCGATCCAGCTCGGTTTCATGCCGCGCCTGCGGATCGCGCATACCAGCGCTTCGACGGCGGGGCAGATCTACATCCCCCTCGTCAACTGGGGGCTGATGACGATGGTCATCCTGCTGGTGCTGGTGTTCCAGACCTCCTCCAACCTGACGGCGGCCTATGGCATCGCCGTGACGGGGGCGATGTTCATCGACAATCTGCTGCTGACGGTGGTGCTCTATCGCCTGTGGCGCTGGCGCTGGTATTATGCCGCGCCGCTGCTGGCGGTATTCTTCATCGTCGACGGGGCCTATCTCGCGGCGAACCTGACCAAGGTGCCGGATGGCGGCTGGTTCCCGCTGCTGATCGGCTTCGTGGTGTTCACGCTGCTCACCACCTGGTCGCGCGGGCGCAAGCTGATGCAGGACCGGCTGCGCGAAGCCGCCATGCCGATCCCGGTGTTCGTGGCGTCGGCGGCCAACAGCGCCGTGCGGGTGCCGGGAACCGCGGTGTTCATGACCTCGACCCCCGATGGCGTGCCCCACGCGCTGCTCCATAACCTCAAGCACAACAAGGTGCTGCATGAGCGGGTCATCCTGCTGACCGTCAAGATCAAGGACGTGCCGGTGGTCGAGGATGACGGTCGGTGCAAGCTGGAGGATCTGGGGCGCGGTTTCTTCCGGCTGGTGCTGCAATATGGGTTCATGCAGGAGCCGGACGTTCCCGCCGCGCTCAAGAACGTCACCGGCTGCGGCCAGACGTTCAGGATGATGGACACCAGCTTCTTCCTGGCGCGGCAGACGCTGCTGCCTTCGTCCAAGCCGGGGATGCCGCTGTGGCGGGAGAAGATTTTCGCCTGGATGCTGCGGAACGCGGAAAGCGCGATGGAATTCTTCCGCCTGCCGACCAATCGCGTGGTCGAACTGGGCAGCCAGGTCGAGATTTGAGCGAAGTGCGGGTCGAGGATTGGCTGTTTCCGGCCATTCTCAGATACTCCTTCATCCGTTCGGGCTGAGCTTGTCGAAGGGCCCTTCACTGAGCGGAGCGAAGTAGCCTCCCTACGGTCGGCCGTGCCCTTCGACTTCGCTCAGGGCGAACGGAATGAAGAAAGCGGACCGTCGCCAATCCACCCAAAACCGTCAAAAAAGCCCGGCCCCCTCGCAGGAACCGGGTTTTCCCATGCAACATCCACCCTATCACAAAATCTGGCAGGCGTCCTCGAACTTGAGGCGGGGCAGGCGGTCGAAGGGTTCGTCGATGCCGTGGCCTAGGGTGCAAAGGAAGTTGGACCTGACCTGCGTCCCCGCGAAGAAATCCGCGTCCAGCGCCGCATTGTCGAAACCCGACATCGGGCCGCAATCCAGCCCCAGCGAACGCGCCGCCAGCATCAGATAGGCGCCCTGGAGCGTCGCGTTGCGGAAGGCGGTCTCCTGCTTCACCGCTTCCTCGCCGAACCAGTGCTGCGCGCCCGGATTGTGCGGGAAGAGCTCGGGAATCTTCTTCGCGAAATCCAGGTCCTGCGCGATGATGACGATGGCAGGCGCGTCGACGCTCTTGGCCGCGTTGGTGTCGGACATATGTTTCGCGACGCGGGCCTTGGCCTCCTCGCTGGTGCAGAAGACGAAGCGGGCGGGCGACACATTGGCCGATGTCGGCCCCATTTTCAGCAGATCGTAGATCCGGTGCCAGGTGCTGTCGGGCAATGTCTCCTTGCGCCACTGGTTGCGCGAGCGGGCCGAAAGGAAAAGCTGGGAAAGCGCGGCATCATCAAGATGTTCGGACACGGACTGGTTTCTCCTGCCTTGGAATGATCGCCCCTCTTAGCCGGAGGCAGCGGGACAAGGATAGGGGCCTGGGAATAAAGGTGACTTCCTTCCCGCAAAAGGATGGAGGTTCAGCCTTTCAGCCTTTCAGCCTTTCAGCCGCGAGGCCGAAGCGAAGGTGCCGTCCACCCAGACCAGCGGATCGATTTCCGGATGGTTCACGATGCCGGTGATCTCGCCGGTATAGAGGATATGGGTCGACACTTCGAACGCGCCGGACTTGCGGCACATCATGCTGGCGACCGCATCGCCCAGGACCGGGGGGCCATGGGGATCAAGCCGCCAATCGCCGGTTTCGAAACGCTCGCGGCCCTTCTTCTGGCCGCTGAAGACGCCGACCAGCCCCTGATGCCGGGCAGCGAGCAGGTTGACGCAGAAAGTCTCTTCGTCGGCCAAGAGCGGCGCGATGCTGGCGTTGCGGTTGACCGCGACGATCAGCGTCGGCGGATCGGCGGTGACGGACATGACGGCCGTCGCGGCCATGCCGGTGCATTCGTCGCCCTTGCCGGCCGTGACGATGGCGATGGTGGTGGCGAGGCGACGCATCGCCTGTTTGAAATCATCCGTAAGATCGGTCATCAATGGCCTTCCTCAATCAAGCAGGACGCGATATTCCCTATGGGCCGCATTCTTCAAATGGTTTCTTGGCGATCTGGATCGCGTTCATGCCGGCGGGCCAGCCCGAACAGGGCGTGGCATCGGTAATCGGCTCGGACAGGTCCTCCCTGGTCACCCCATTATCGAGCGTATGACCGATAGGGAAGGGAAGCTGTTCGAGGCGCCCCCTTTTCCTGAGGATATGGCCGGAAGAGGACAGGCGGACCGGGTCAGCGCTCCTGTTCCTCGAGGATCTGGAAAAGCCGCATCTGCGGCCCTTCGGGAGGACGGAAGAGGTCGGTCCTGACCATCAGGCGATCGCCCGTGAAGCCCGCGCGCTTGCGCGCCTTGACGAAGCGGGCGCGGATCAGGTCGGCCCATACGCCCTGTCCCCTCATGCGCGTCGTGAAATTCGGATCATTGTCCCGCCCGCCGCGCATGTCGCGGATGATCGACATGACCTTTGCGGCCCTGTCCGGATAATGCACGTCCAGCCAGGCGCGGAACAACGGCGCGACTTCATGGGGCAGGCGGATGGGGATATAGCTCGCCTCGCGCGCGCCTGCCTGCGATACGCGCTCGACGATCGCCTCTATTTCATGATCGGTGATCGCCGGGATGATGGGCGAAAGACTGGCGAGGATGGGAATGCCGGCTTCCGCAAGCTGGCGGATCGCTTCGATGCGCCGCAGGGGATGGGGCGCCCTTGGCTCCAGCGTGCGCGCCACCGCCGGGTCGAGCGAGGTGACGGAAATCGCCACCGACACCAGCCGGTCGCGCGCCATGTCCGCCAGCAGGTCGATGTCCCTCAGGATGCGGTTCGATTTGGTGGTGATGAACACGGGATGGCGACACTCGGCCAGGACCTCAAGGCATTGGCGCGTGATCCGCCAATCCTTTTCGATCGGCTGATAGGGATCGGTGTTGGTGCCCATGGCGATGGGCGCGACCGCATAATTGCTTCGCGACAGCTCCGCGCGCAGCAGCTTCGCCGCGTCGGGTTTCGCGAACAGGCGCGTTTCGAAGTCGAGCCCCGGCGACAGGTCGTGATAGGCATGGGTCGGCCGCGCGAAGCAGTAGATGCAGCCATGCTCGCAGCCGCGATAGGCATTGATGGATTGGCTGAAGCCGATGTCCGGCGAGTTGTTCCGGGTGATGATGCGGCGGGCCTGTTCGACCGTCACGCTCGTACGGCGGCGCGGCGCGGGACCGTCGATGGCAGGCAGCGCGTCGAGCCAGTCGCCGTCCGCCTCCCGCACGGGAAGATGGAAACGGCCGCTCGTTTCGTTCCGCGTCGCGCCCCTGCCTTTTTCGTTGGCCATGCGTGAATAGAACATATAGTGAACAATTTGACAAGGGGGCAGCAATCGGGTCACTGGCCGGGAAAAACCAGCCAAGGACGTTCCATGCGCGCTATTCTCACCAGTCTCACCCTTGCGGTTGCCGCCTTTGCCACGCCCGCCTTCGCGCTGGATGAGGAGCCGTGCGGCAAGAACATGGTGTGCGCCAGCAATCCGCAATCGGTGGCCGATGCCGTGCAGGCCGCCGGTTACAAGGCGGTCCTGTCCAAAAGCACCACCACCGGCAATCCGATGATCGAAAGCGCCGCCAGCGGATATAATTATTCGATCTTCTTCTACGAATGCGAGGACGGGAAGAAGTGCGGCTCGATCCAGTTCCAGATCAGCTTCGAGGATGACGGGGCGAATACGTTCGAACTCGCCAACAAGTGGAACAGCAGCAAGCGGTTCAGCCAGATGGCGGTGTCCGACGACAAGTCGCTGGTGGTCAGCTATGACGTGGCGACCATCGGCGGCCTCAACCGGAAGAATTTCGCCGATGTGGTGGACTGGTGGGCGCTGATGCTGGGTGAACTCAGCAAGTTCTTCAAGGAAAATCCCGCGCCCAAGGCGTGAGGCGACGCGGTGTCCCGCTCTGCTTCTTTTTGTTTTCCGCATTCCGCGGGCCGTCGGCTGTTCCAGCCGACTTCAGAATGCTCTAGCGTTCGTTGAGGCGCGGCATCAGTTCGACGAAATTGCAGGGGCGGAAACGGCTGTCCAACTGGCTGACGAGGATGCCGTCCCAGGCGTCCTTCACCGCGCCGGTGGAACCGGGCAGCGCGAAGATATAGGTGCCCCGCGCGACGCAGGCGGTGGCGCGCGACTGGATGGTCGACGTGCCGATGCTCTGATAGCTCAGCCAGCGGAAAAGCTCCCCGAAACCGGGGATTTCCTTGTCCTGCACTTGCGCCAGGGCCTCGGGCGTCACGTCCCGGCCGGTCACCCCGGTGCCGCCGGTGGTGATGATGCAATCGACCTGCGGATCGTCGATCCACGCATGAAGACGCGCGACGATGGCGGAACGCTCGTCCCGCTCGACATGGCGGTCGGCGAGGATGTGGCCCGCCGTCCCGATCCGCTCGACCAGCGCGTCGCCGGAGCGATCCTCCGCCAATGTCCTGCTGTCGGAAACGGTGAGCACGGCGATGCGGACCGGAAGGAACGGCCGGCTTTCGTCGACGGGCATGTCAGTCGCTGCCGCCCGCCATCACGCTTTTCCCTTCGGCGCGCGACAGGCGGACCAGACGGCTGCCCTTGGCGCCGGGGAAGGTCGGCCACAGGCCCTGCGCCATGCCGGTGAGGCCGTCCGCCTTGCCCTGCGCCTGGATCTGGTACATCCAATAGTTGCGCATGACGATGTTCACATAGGCGCGGGTTTCATAATAGGGCAGCGATTCCATGAAGAGCAGCGGATCGCCATTGTCCTTCACCTGCGTGTTCCACCGCTGCACGGGAAGCGGCCCGGCATTGTAGGCGGCCATCACCTTGGGCAGCAGCCCGCCGGTCGCGCTCATGTCGCGCAGGGTTTCCAGATAGCGCTGGCCATATTCCATGTTGGTGGACGGCACGAACAACTGCGCGGCGGAGGCGAGCCCCATGTCGCTGCCGGTGCCGGGGCGCACCTGCATCAGCCCGCGCGCGCCCGCCGAACTGACGGCATCGGCGCGGAAACCGGATTCCTGAAGGGTATGGGCGAACACCAGTGACGGGTCGACGCGCCAGCCGCCATCGGGCTTCCAGTCGGGGGCGGGGAAGCGGGCGAAACTTTCCGGCTGCTTTCCGGCGGGGCCGTTATGGGCCAGCCACAATTGCGTCGCGGGCAGGTTGAGCGCGCTGGCGAGGCGCAGCAGCGCGTCATATTGCGCGGTGCCGCCCAGCTTCGCCTGATAGCGCAGGGCTTCTTCGGCTTTGCCCGACTGGCCGATGGCGGCGAAGACGATCGCCGCGCGGACATTGGGATTGCCCTTGATCTGCTGCCAATCCGCTTCGCCGAAGCGCGCGCCCACCGCCGCGCCGCCGAGCGGCAGGCCCAGCGATTCGCGGGCAAGGAGGCCGTAGAAGGTTTCTTCGGAACGCGCTGCTATCCGCAGCAGATTCTGGACCTTTTCGGCCTGGCCGCAGACCATATAGGCGCGGGCTGCCCAATAGGCGCCCGCCGATCGCATGTCGGCATTCCCCGCCAGCGCCGCCACATTGGCGAAAGCCGGGGCTGCGGCCACGCAGTCATTCTGGCGCCATGCGGCAAGGCCGGCCGTCCAGTGCGCCTGCACCGCCCAATCGCCTCCCGACCGCACTTCGAGCGCCCTGGCGGCCATGCGCCGCGCGTTGTTATCGTCGCTTTCGATATAATAGGACCAGGCGACCCGCTGGCGCACTTCGGTCAGCCCCTCCGGCGTCAGGCCCGCTTCGCCGGTGGCGAGCAGCGCCTCGGCCCCGGCAGGGTCGTCATTCTTGACGAAATTCTGGATGCGGCTGGCAAGGTTCTGCGCCAGCATGTCCGTCTTGGTCGCGCGCACATATTCGCGGCGCGGCGCGGAACCGAGCCAGACCAGTTTCTGCACCTGCGGAAGATCGGGGAGAATGGTCGCGCCGCGCTTCTGGGCCATGCGGGAAAGCTGATCCGCGCGCGGCAGCCACGACGCCTTGTTGAGCAGGTCGAGCAGGTCGAACAGTTCGACGCGCGGCGAATCCTTCGCCGTATAGAGTTCGGCCAGCGCCACGGCCCGCATGGGGTCCTGTTGATCGAGGGACAGGATCATGGCCTTGGCGTCGGCCCATTTCTGGTCCTGAAGCGACGCGAAGATGGCGGCATAACGCGCCCTGTCCCCGTCGCTGAGGCGCAGCGGGCCGGAGTCCGAAGCGCTCGCCTTCACCGGCAGGGTTGCCATCGATGTCGTCGTTTCGGCCTTTGCGGGAATGACGGCCGCCGCGCCGATCATCAGGCAGGCGAGGCGGGAGAGGCGGGTTGCGGCGCGAATCACGAACGGCTTTCCTCGATCAGGCTTTGCAGGACACGCCAGCATTCCGCCTTCGCCGCCGGTTGGGTGAGCAGGAGGCGCGGATGAAATGTGGCAATGACGGGCAGGGTGCCGCCATCATGGTTAAAAAATCGTAAACCATCGGCCTCCTCGGAGGCGCCCGGCGGCAAAAGGGCACGGCTGGTCCGGTCTCCCAGCAGCAGCAGCCGCCTGGGCGCCGCCAGCGCGACATGGGCGCGCATCCGGCGCGCGGCGAAATCGATGTCGCTGGCCTCCACCATGCCGCCGGGCGGACGAGCGGTGAAGAGGGAGGCGATGTAGACATCCGCGCGGCTCATGCCGATGGCGCGCAACATGGCGTCCAGCAGGGCGCCGGTGCGGTCGGCAAACAGGCCGTTCGCGCTCACGTCCGCCGGATCGGGCATGTCGGTGACGATCATGACCGGCGCGGCCTGCGGTCCCGCGGGCAGGATCGGCGAAGCGGGCCAGCGGCGTTCCGGCTGCGTCGCGTCGCCGGCCAGCCAGTCATGGAAAGCCGCGAGGGTGGAAGGCATGGCCGGCGCCGGGATGGCAGCGGCGGGTTTCGCGCCGGGGGCGGGAACCGGGCGCAGCCAGTTCACGGGACGCTCGCTCACCGCGCCGTCCGCTCCGGCCTGCGCCCACCACGCCAGATAGGCGTCGGCAGCCGCCGTCCAATCAATCTGCAATGCACCCCGCATGGCTCATTCAGGACCAGAGGTTGACGCCGTGGTCAAGAATCTTCATCGCGCTAGATGTCAGATTGTTGGAGTAATGCGGCGACCGGATGGGGGAGAGAAGCCAGCCGGTATGCCCGATGGAGGGAATATGAGCGAACGGGAATCGATGCCCTACGACATCGTCATCGTCGGCGGGGGGCCGGCGGGACTGTCGGCGGCGATCCGCCTGAAGCAACTGGCGAACGACGCAGGACAGGAACTGGCGGTATGCGTGCTGGAAAAGGGGTCGGAGATCGGCGCCCATATCCTGTCCGGGGCGGTGATCGATCCCAGGGCGCTGGATGAACTGTTGCCCCAATGGCGGGAACAGGGCTGTTCGCTGGCCGAAGTGCCGGTGACGGACAACCGGCACTGGTTCCTGACCACGGGCGGCAAGATGGCGATGCCGCACATCGTGACGCCCGGCTGGATGCACAACAAGGGCACCTATACCGGATCGCTGGGCAATCTTTGCCGCTGGCTGGCGGAGCAGGCCGAAGGGCTGGGCGTGGAAATCTTCCCCGGCTTCGCGGCGGCTGAAATCCTCTATCATGAGGATGGCAGCGTGAAGGGCGTCGCCACCGGCGACATGGGCATCGACCGCGAGGGCAATCGCAAGCCCGATTATCAGCCGGGACTGGAACTGCATGCCAAATACACCTTCTTCGCCGAAGGCGCGCGCGGCCACCTGACCAAGATATTGAAGCGCCAGTTCGATCTGGATGCCGACAGCGAGCCGCAGGTCTACGGCCTTGGCATGAAGGAATTGTGGGACATCGATCCCGCCAAGCATCAGCCGGGGCTGGTGATCCACACCCAGGGCTGGCCGCTGACGGACGCCTATGGCGGCGGCTTCCTCTATCACCAGGCCAATGGGCAGGTGGCGTTGGGCTTCGTGGTTGGCCTGGGCTATCGCAACCCCTATCTTTATCCGTTCGAGGAGTTCCAGCGCTGGAAACAGCATCCGGACATCCGCAAGTTCCTCGAAGGCGGCCGCCGCGTGTCCTACGGCGCGCGCGCGATCAACGAGGGCGGCTGGCAGTCGATCCCGAAGCTTGTCTTCCCCGGCGGCGCGCTGATCGGCTGTTCGGCGGGCTTCGTGAACGTGCCGCGCATCAAGGGCACGCACACCGCGATGAAGTCGGGCATGCTGGCCGCCGAAGCCGCGTTCGAGGCGATCCAGAACGAACGTGCCCGCGACGTGCTGCACGATTATGAGGACCGCCTGCGGTCGAGCTGGGTCGCGAAGGAACTGCAACTCGTCAAGAATGCCGAACCGCTGCTGTCGAAATTCGGCAACACCATCGGCACGCTGCTCGCCGGGATCGACATGTGGATGCGGACGCTCAAGATCGGCCTGCCCTTCACGATGAAGCACAAGCGGGACTGCGACAAGCTCTGGCCCAAGGACGCGTGCGAGAAGATCGCCTATCCCAAGCCCGATGGCGTGGTCAGCTTCGATCGCCTCTCCTCCGTGTTCCTGTCGAACACCAATCATGAGGAGGATCAGCCGGTCCATCTGCAACTGAAGGACCCGTCTATCCCGATCGGCTACAACCTGCCCCTCTATGACGAACCGGCGCAGCGTTATTGCCCGGCGGGCGTCTATGAAGTGGTGGGGCTGGATGAGGGTAATCCCCGCTTCCAGATCAACGCGCAGAATTGCGTCCATTGCAAGACCTGCGACATCAAGGACCCGACCCAGAATATCAACTGGGTCGTGCCCGAAGGCGGCGGAGGACCGAACTATCCCAATATGTAGGCGCATCGCCATCCTGGGCCTGCTGGCGCTGCCGGCCGCCGCCGAGGCATCGGTGGCGGCGGACGGCGTGCTTCATGCCTATGCGCGCGCGCGCATGGCGGACGGGGATGGCGCTTCCCCGCTGGCGGTGGCGAATTACCGGCTGGCCCTGGACGGCGATCCGTCCAGTGCCGCCGTTGCCCGCCGATCCTATCTGCGGGCGCTTGAAAGCGGCGATTTCGCGCTTGCTCTCCGGTCCGCCCGGCTGCTCGACGGGGCGGGGCTGGCGCCGCGTGACGCCACGCTGCTCCAGGTCGCGGACGCCCTCAACCGAAAGGATTGGGCGGCTGCGCAGGTCTGGACCGACCGGATGACGGATGAAGGCAATTTCGCCTTCTTGACGCCGCTGGTCCGTAGCTGGATTTCGCTGGGGGAAGGGAAATATGCGCCTCCTCTGATCGTGGCCAAAGATCAATCGGCAGCACTGGCGCGGCGCTATCTGGATGAACAGGTCGCGCTTCAGGCCTTGGCGCGTGGCGATGTGGCGGGGGCGGAACCCGCCATCCGCGCCAGCCTGGCCGCTCGTCTGAACGATCAGGACCGGATGCGTCTGACTTTCGCCGCGCAACTCGCGCGATGGGGAGAACAAGCGCAGGCTCTTTCCCTCCTGCCGGAAGATCGCGCGGATTTCGCCGCCGCGCGCAGCGATATGGCGCGCGGAAGGAACAGGGCTGTGCGCCGGGAGGGCGCCCCGCTGACGCCGGCGCAGGGATTCGGGCGGCTGCTTGCGCGGCTGGCGCTGGATGCCGATGCGATGGAGGGCGGAGGGATCGTGGCGGTGCGGCTGGCGCGCATTGCGACCTTTGCCGATCCGGGACCCGACAGCCGGATCGTGGCGGCGCGGCTGCTGACGGAAAATGAAAGGCCCGAACTGGCCGTTGCGGAGGCGCGCAAGGTGCCCGACGGCAGCTATCAGGCCCGATTGGCGAAGGCCGAACTCGTCGACGCGCTGGACGAAGCGGGGCAGGATGACGCCGCCATCGCGCTTGCCCGGTCGCTTGCGGCGGTTCCCCATGCGGAACCCGAACGCTTCATCCAGTTGGGCCGGTTATTGACCGACGGGCGGGATTTCGATGGCGCGGCCGCCGCCTTTCGCTCCGCGCGCGGCCGCTATCCCGCCGACGCCGTTCCCTGGGCGCTCCTCCTGTTCGAAGGCAATGCGCTGGAAAAGGGCGGGCGCTGGGAAGAAGCCCGCGCCGTTCTGGAAGACGCTCTCCGAATCGCCCCGAACGAGCCCATCATCCTCAACTATCTCGGCTATGCGCAGATCGAGCGGCGGCAGAATGTGGATCAGGCGCTGGAATTGCTGAAAAAGGCCAGCGCCCTGAAACCGGACGATCCATCGATCACCGATTCCCTGGGCTGGGCCCAGTTCGTCACCGGCAATGTCGAGGCGGCGGTGCCGGTGCTGGAAAAGGCGGTGGTGGGCGCGCCGGGCGATCCCACCGTCAACGAGCATCTGGGCGATGCGCTCTGGGCCGCGGGCCGGCGTTACGAAGCGCGCTATGCGTGGAAAGCGGCGGCGACCCTCGCGGACGGCGCGGTGGCCGATCGTCTCGCCGCGAAGATGAGAGAGGGCATGAAACCGGAATATGTCGCTCCATGAACAGGGTTTCGGGCAATCTGTGAATATCGCCGCGCAAGACTCGGAAATCGCTTATGCAAAGATCAACCTCGCGCTGCATGTCCGCGCGCGGCGCGACGATGGCTATCATGATCTGGAAAGCCTTTTCGCTTTTGCCGAGGACGGCGACCGGCTTGACGGGCATGTGACGGACGATGGCCGCATAACCCTCCAGGTCAGCGGCCCTTTCGCAGCCTCGCTCGATCCGGGCGAGGGCAATCTGGTCATGAAGGCCGCAAAGGCCCTGCAAGCCCGTCTGGGGGAGAGCAGGGGCGCGGCGCTGCATCTCGCGAAGAAACTGCCTCTGGCGTCCGGCATCGGCGGCGGATCGGCGGACGCGGCGGCGGCGCTGCGGTTGCTGGTCCGGCTTTGGGACGCGAAGGTGGCGCCGTCCGCGCTGGAGGACATGGCCCTCGCCATCGGGTCGGATGTCCCCGCCTGCCTCGACAGCAGGACGCGGCTGGTGCGCGGACGCGGCGAAAAGCTGGAGGATCGGGAAGTGCCGGGATTGGCGGGACTGCCGCTGCTTCTGGTCAATCCCGGCGTCGCGCTTTCGACCGGGCGCGTCTTCGCCGGATGGGATGGTGTTGACCGCGGCCCCCTCGGAGCGGACGATCTGGCGCGGCTTTGCGAGGAGGGACGCAACGATCTGGAAGCGGCCGCCATGGCCGTCGCGCCCGCCATCTGCGATGTGCTCGATGCCCTGTCACGGTGGGACGGGCGGCGCCTGTCGCGCATGTCCGGATCGGGCGCGACATGCTTCGCCCTGTTCGATACAGGGGAACAGAGGCAGGCTGCCGCCAGCGGCCTGAGAATCG
Organism: Sphingobium cloacae; assembly: GCF_002355855.1. Classification (NCBI taxonomy): domain Bacteria; kingdom Pseudomonadati; phylum Pseudomonadota; class Alphaproteobacteria; order Sphingomonadales; family Sphingobiaceae; genus Sphingobium; species Sphingobium cloacae. The sequence continues at coordinate 1,102,642 of NZ_AP017655.1, read as the reverse complement.
ACCACCCCGGCTGGTGGATCATGGAAACGCGGATCAGAACGGCATGAACGAAGCCTTTACGCAGATCGACGGCGGCGATCTCGACATTCTCATCATCGCGGACCACGCCTCCGCTCTTGTCCCGCGGGACATCGACCTGGGCATCGATCCGACCCTGCTGCGCGACCATATCGCCATCGACATCGGCGTGGCCGAGGTCAGCGCATCGATCGCGCGGCAACTGGGCTGCACCGCTATCCTGGGCGGAGTGTCGCGCCTGGTGATCGACCTCAACCGGGAGGAGGATGCGCCCGGCCTGCTTCCGGTGATGAGCGACGGCCATGCCATTCCCGGCAATCGTCAGGCCGACCTTGCCGCGCGGATGCTTCGTTTCCACCATCCCTATCACCATCAGGTCGGCCGCTTGCTCGACGGCATGACGTCACCTTTCATCCTGTCCGTGCACAGTTTCACCCCGCGCCTTGCCAGCGATCCGGATCAGCATCGTCCGTGGGACATCGGCATACTCTATAATGAGGATGATCGCGCCGCGCGGATCGCCATTCCCCGGCTGGAGGCGGCGGGCCTCAGGGTCGGGGACCAGCAACCCTATTCGGGCAAGCTGCTCAACGCGACGATGAACCGCCATGCCGAAGCCAACGGCATCCCCTATCTGGGCGTCGAGATGCGGCAGGATCTGGTTCGGAAAGAAGCGGGGCAGAGGCGCTTTGCGGAAATATTGGCACAAATTACGCTCGATTGCCGCAATAGACTTGCGTGAATCGATCTTTTTTGGAAAGAGGCCCGCGCAAGAAGGGTAGGTTTTATGTCTCATACGTTCGACAAGTCGAAACTGCCGAGCCGTTACGTCTCGGTCGGTCCGGAACGCGCGCCCCAGCGCAGCTATTATTATGCGATGGGCCTGACGGAAGAAGAGATCGCCCGGCCCTTCGTGGGCATCGCGTCGGCGGGCAACGACTCCGCGCCCTGCAACACCACGCTCGACATGCAGGCCGACTGGTGCCGCCGGGGCGTGAACGAAGCGGGGGGGATGCCGCGCCGGTTCAACACCATCACCGTGACCGACGGCATCGCCATGGGCCATCAGGGCATGAAAAGCTCGCTGGTGAGCCGCGAGGTGATCGCGGATTCGGTGGAGCTTTCGGTGCGCGGCCACTGCTATGACGCGCTCGTCACCTTCGCGGGATGCGACAAATCGCTGCCGGGCATGATGATGGCGATGCTGCGGCTGAACGTGCCGTCGATCTTCGTTTATGGCGGCTCGATCCTGCCGGGCCGCTATCAGGAGCGCGACCTGACCGTCATCGACGTGTTCGAGGTGGTGGGGCGTTATGCCGCCGGCAACTGCCCGCTGTCCGAAGTCACGGCCATCGAGAAGGCGGCTTGCCCCGGTCATGGGGCATGCGGCGGGCAATATACCGCCAACACCATGGCTTGCGTGGGCGAAGCGATCGGTTTGTCCTTGCCTAACAGCAATATGGCTCCTGCTCCTTATAAGTCGCGTGAAGAAATCGCGGTGGCGGCGGGGCGGCAGATCATGGAGCTGCTGGCGAAGAATATCCGTCCGCGCGACATCTGCACGCGGGAAGCGTTCGAGAATGCGGCGCGCATCGTGGCGGCGACGGGCGGTTCGACCAACGGCGCGCTGCACCTGCCCGCCATGGCGAGCGAATGCGGCATCGACTTCGATCTGTTCGACGTGGCCGAAATCTTCAGGACGACGCCCTATATCGCGGACCTGAAGCCCGGCGGGCGCTACGTCGCCAGGGACATGCACGACGCGGGCGGCATCTACATGCTGATGAAGACGCTTCATCGCGAGGGCTTCCTGCATGGCGATTGCATGACCGTCACCGGCAAGACGCTGGCCGAGAATATCGACGAGGTGACGTGGAACCCCGACCAGAAGGTCATTTTTGACGCGAAGACACCGATCACGCCCACCGGCGGCGTGGTCGGCCTCAAAGGGTCGCTCGCTCCCGACGGCGCGATCGTGAAGGTCGCGGGGATGCATCGCCTGCAATTCAGCGGGCCCGCCATCGTGTTCGAGCGGGAAGAGGATGCCTTCGCCGCCGTCGAGGCCAACCGGATCAAGGAAGGCGCCGTCGTCGTCATCCGCTATGAAGGGCCCAAGGGCGGCCCCGGCATGCGCGAGATGCTGGCGACGACCGCCGCACTTTACGGGCAGGGTCTGGGCGAGAAGGTGGCGCTCATCACCGACGGCCGCTTCTCGGGCGGCACGCGCGGTTTCTGCATCGGCCATGTCGGTCCGGAAGCCGCCGAAGGTGGGCCGATCGCGCTGGTCGAAAATGGCGACATCATCGCCATCGACGCGGAAGCGGGCACCATTGATCTTCAGGTGGACGAGGCGGTTCTGGCCGAACGCCGCAGGAATTGGCAGCCGCGCCGGAATGATTATCAGTCCGGCGCATTGTGGCGCTATGCACAGAATGTCGGTCCGGCCTACAAGGGGGCGGTGACGCATCCCGGAGCGAAGGCTGAAACCCATGTCTATGCGGATATTTGATGGATGGATCGGGGCGGGGCTGCTGTGCCTCGCCCTTTCGGCCTGCGGCAAGCCGGCGTCGGAGGGCGGTCCGGCCGCCGCCGGTGACGGCGACAGGATCGAATGCGCCATCGGCGCGAAAGCCGGCTGGGCGCGGGATTGCGTGGCGGAACGGCAGGGCGATACGCTGATGCTGCGCCATGCCGATGGCGGTTTCCGGCGTTTCACCATCGTGAAGGACGGTCGCGGCCTTGTGCCGGCCGACGGTTCCGAGCAGGCGCAGGTCGACATTGCCGGAGATCGCCAGATCGAATTGACCGTCGGCGACAATCGTTATCGCCTTCCCGCCACCATAGCGGGATCAGCCCGCTGACCATCGGCGATCCCGTCCTGACGGCGGCGCGGATGCGCGCGGCCGAGCAGGCGGTGATCGCGTCGGGCGTTCCCGAATATGATCTGATGGAGCGGGCAGGCGCTGCCGCTGCCGAGATCGTCTGGCGGGCGGGGGGATCGCGCGACGTGCTGGTCCTGTGCGGACCCGGCAATAATGGCGGGGACGGCTTCGTCATCGCGCGGATCTTGCGGGCGAAGGGCGTGCCGGTCCGGGTTGCCGCGCTGGGAGAGAGCCGCACGGCCTCCAGCCTTCGGGCCCGCGCCGCATGGGCAGGCCCGGTGGAACCCTTGCAAGATGCGCAGCCCGCCGGGCAACTGGTGGATGCGCTGTTCGGCACGGGGCTGACGCGCGGGCTGGACCCGCAGGCCGCCACGGAATTGGGCAGGCTCGTGGACCTTGCGAGCCACAGCTATGCCATAGACCTGCCGAGCGGCGTGGAAACCGATAGCGGCGCATTGCTCTCGCCCGTTCCGCGCTTTGGCGTGGGCATTGCGTTGGGCGCATGGAAGCCTGCGCATCTGCTCTATCCGGCGGCGGGCAGGATGGAACGTTTGCAATGCGCGGAGATCGGCGTCGCGGCCCCGTCCGATGTGGGCCGCCTCGCGCCCCCATCGCTTCATCCGCCCGCCGGGGATGAGCATAAATATAGCCGCGGCCTCGTGGCGGTCGTGGGTGGAGAGATGGCGGGAGCAAGCCTGCTCGCCAGCCATGCCGCTGCCCGGTCCGGCGCGGGGATGGTGCGCAGGATGGCCGCCGCCATGGAGACGGGTGGACCGGATGCCATCGTCACCATCGGCGCGCAAACGGCGGCAGAGGTGGAACGGGCGCTGGACGACAGGCGGCTGGCGGCGGTCCTGGCCGGGCCGGGGCTAGGCCGGGACGACCGGGCCCGCGAGCGCCTGAACATCGTTCTCCAGAGCGGCCATCCCTTGGTCCTGGATGCGGACGCGCTCAATATCCTGTCGGAAGGGGGCGCCGGCCCTCTGCCCGCCGGCGCGATCCTGACGCCCCATGAAGCGGAGTTCACCCGCTTGTTCGGCGATCGCTCCGGCAGCAAGATCGACCGCGCCCTGGAAGCGGCGCGCCGGTCGCGATGCATCGTGGTCTATAAGGGCGCGGATACCGTCATCGCCGCGCCGGATGGACGTGCGAGGATCGCAAGCCACGCCTCGTCCTGGCTTTCCACGGCGGGAACGGGGGATGTGCTGGCGGGCCTCGTCGCGGGCAGGCTGGCGGTCACGCGGGACGCATTGCGGGCGGCCTGCGAGGCTGTCTGGCTGCATGGGGAGGCCGCGCGGCGGGCTGGCGCGGCCTTCATCGCGGATGATTTGATCGAACGGCTTCCCGGCGCTATTGCCCGCCGCCTGTGACCTGCGACAATGACCTTATCGTCCGCATCGCCGCGAAGGGCGATGGCGTGACCGCTGATGGACGCCATGCGCCGCTCGCCGCGCCGGGGGATCGGATGGAGGCGGACGGCGGCATCCGCTTCGGTCCGCATCATGTCGATCCGCCCTGCCTGCACTTCCCGGTCTGCGGCGGGTGCGAACTCCAGCATATAGACGACGAAAGCTATGCGGATTTCGTGACGGGACGAGTCGCGGGGGCGCTGGCGGGGCAGGGGATGGCCGCGCGCCATGTCCTTCCTCCCCATATTTCGCCGCCCCGGACTCGCCGCAGGGCCTCGCTGCGCGCTCTGCGTCACGGCAGGAAGGTCGCGATCGGTTTCGCCGAGGGGGGCAGTCATCGCCTGATCGACCTGACGATGTGCGAGGTGCTGGACCCGCGCCTGTCCGGGTTGCTGGACCCGCTGCGGGATCTGTTGGCATCGCTCCTCCCTGACCGGCAGGGCGGCCATGTCCGCATGTCGATCGCGGATCAGGGCATCGACCTGTTGCTGGAGGGCCTCACGGTCAAGGGCTTGGCAGCGGAGGAGGCCCTGCGGGATTTCGCCGCCGCGCAGGGGCTGGCCCGGTTGACCATCGATGAGGGCGACGGTCCGGAAACGCGCTGGGAGCCGGAGCCGGTGACGGTCCGCTTTGGCGGCGTCGCGGTCGGGTTCCCGCCCTTTGCCTTTCTTCAGGCGACGCCGGACGGTGAAGCCGCGCTGGTGGAGGCGGTTCGGTCCGCTCTGCCGCCGCAAGGAGCCGTGGCCGATCTTTTCTGCGGCCTCGGCACCTTCGCCTTGGGCATGGGGGAAGGTCGCCCGGTTTACGCAGCGGAAGCCGCCCGGGACCTGATCCTGTCGCTCAAGGCCGCGGCGGGGCGAAGCGGCAGGAAACTGGCGGCCGACCACCGCGACCTGTTCCGCCGTCCCCTGACGCCGCCCGAACTGGATCGCTTCGCGGCCGTCGTCATCGATCCGCCGCGTGCGGGCGCCCGGGAGCAGGTGTTGCAGATCGCCGCCTCGAAGGTCGCGACGGTGGCCTATGTTTCATGCAATCCCGCCAGTTTCGCGCGCGATGCCGCGCATCTGGTCGCGGGAGGCTATGTGCTGGAAAGCGTGAAGCCCGTGGGGCAGTTCCGCTGGTCGACCCATGTGGAACTGGCAGGCATTTTCCGCCGGCCGTGAAATGTCCCCCGCCACCGGAGTGGCGAGGGAATCCGAACGGGGAGCGGCTTCTTCCTAGCCGATCTTGATGACAGTTGCGCGACGGCGCGGGGGAACGCGATCGGCGTAGAGGGTCGCCATGGGCTCGTCCTCGACCTCGACGACCGTTTCGGACGTGAAGCCGTTGAAGCCGGTCCGCATCGCCGCGCCATAGGCGCCGAGCATCCCGATCTCGATATAGTCGCCCGCCTGCACATCGTCGGGAAGCAGGAAGGGGCCGACCATATGATCCATGTCGTCGCAGGTGGGGCCGTAGAAGGAGAAGCCCGTCATCTGGGCGCCGCTTTCCTCGTCCCGCAGCAGGTCCACGGGGAAGCGCCAGCCGACATGCGCCGCATCGAACAAGGCGCCATAGGCTCCGTCGTTGATGTAGAGTTCGGTGCCCCGGCGGCGCTCCACGCGCACGATGACGGAACTATATTCGGCGGACAGGGCGCGGCCCGGCTCGCACCACAGTTCGGCGGAATAGCTGATCGGCAGGCTTTCGAAACCGCGATGGATCGCGTCGAAATAGGCTTCCAGCGCGGGCGGCTCCATGCCCGGATAGACCGAGGGGAAGCCGCCGCCGACATCGATGATGTCGACCGTGACCGCCGCGTCGACGATGGCCGCGCGGACGCGTTCGATGGCGTCGCTATAGGCCTGCGGGCTCATCGCCTGGCTGCCGACATGGAAGCAGATGCCCAGGGCGTCCGCCGCCTGGCGGGTGGCCATCAGCAATTCACGCGTTTCCGAAAGCTCCGCGCCGAATTTGGACGCGAGGCTGAGTTCGGAATGTTCCGACGACACGCGCAGGCGCACGCACAGCTCCAGATCGGCGGCATTGCCGGTGGCGCGCATGATCTTTTCCAGCTCGTCCATCGTGTCGAGCGAGAAGGTGCGCACGCCATGCACGCGATAGGCTTCGGCGATCGCTTCCTCGGCCTTGACCGGGTGCATGAAGCACAGCTTCGCCTGGTTCCCCAGCGTTTCCGCGACCAGGCGCACTTCCGCGATGGAGGCCACGTCGAAATGCGTGATCCCGCCGTCGAACAGGGTGCGGATCAGGTCCGGGGACGGATTCGCCTTGACGGCATAGAGCGAGCGGCCCGGAAACTTCTCGGCGAAGAAGCGGGCGGCCCGGGCTGCTGCCTGGGGACGAATAAGCGTTACCGGTGCTGCCGGTTTGAGGGTGGTCGCTACCCCCAGCGCGCTATGGTGCTTGTGCAATTCAAGGGACCTCCAGTGGTTCGTGGCATTCAAGCTGCCTTGCGGTGGAAGTCCCATGGGGCAGCGGAAGGGCGATATATGCCGAGGGGTCCCCCCTGTAAAGCGCTAGCATGAATTTTGTTGCGCGCGGGGCCGTGAACCGTGCTTCAGGACAGACGGTTCCTGAAATCCTCATAAGAAAAGCGGCGGATTTCCTTGAGTTCGTCGGTTTCCGAGTTCCACAGCCAGATGGCGGGGAGCGGCACGCCGTTGAATGTGTTGGTCTTCACCATCGAATAATGCGCCTGGTCGAGGAAGGCGATGCGGCGTCCCGGAGTCGCGCCGCCGGGGACTCGATAGTCGCCGATGATGTCGCCCGCGAGGCAGGAGGGGCCGCCCAGCCGGGTGGCGGGGCCGTCCGTCTCCTCATCGAGCATGGCGGGGCGGTAGGGGGCTTCGATCACGTCGGGCATGTGGCAGGTCGCGGAGATGTCGGTGATCGCGACGGGCATGCCGTTGTCGATGACGTCGAGGATCTCGCCGGCCAATATGCCCGCGTCGAGGGCCATGGCCTCGCCCGGTTCGAGATAGAGTTCGAGGCCGGTTTCCGCCTTGATTCCATGAAGGAATGCCACAAGGGAATCGCGCTGGTAATCGGCGCGGGTAATGTGGTGTCCGCCACCGAAGTTAAGCCATTTCAATGATTTGGTGTGCGTTCTTATCCGTGATTCTATCGCGGCCCATGTGCGTTCGAGCGGCAGGAAATCCTGTTCGCACAGATTGTGGACGTGAAGGCCGTCCACGCCTTCCAGATGGTCCGTGCGCAGCTGGTCGATGGGGAAGCCCAGGCGGCTGTGCGGTTGCGAGGGATCATATTTGGGCACTTCGCCTTCCGCATGGAGGGGGTTGATGCGAAGCCCTATGTCGAAGCGTTGCCCGTCCGCGCGGGCGGCGTCGATCACTGGCTTCATGCGGGCGATCTGGCCGGGGCTGTTGAAGATGACATGGTCGGATATTTTCAGGATTTCTGCCAGATCGTCCGGCTTGTAGGCGGCGCAATAGGTCGCGACTTCCTTGCCGCCATCGGGGCCGCCATATTCCTCGCGGCCGAGGCGCGCTTCATAGAGGCCGGACGCGCAGACGCCATCCAGATATTCGGCGACCACGCCGCCCAGCGACCACATGGAAAAGGCCTTGAGCGCGCCCAGCATCCTGATCCCCGCCCGGTCGCGAATATCGGCGAGGATGGCGAGGTTCCGGCGAATCGCGGCCTCATCCACCACGAAAGCGGGCGAGGGGACGCGGCTGAGGTCGAAATGCGCGAAGGCTCCGGGATCGCCGGCTTTGGTTTCCATGGGTCCAGTTCCGTTCGCGTCGAGCCTGTGAAACGCGATTTTCCATAAGAAAAGTGCAGGGCTTCGACAGGCTCGGCCCGAACGGAGAGGGAAAGGAAAGTCGCCCTTAAAAGTCCAGCGGCGCGTCCAGTTCCTTCACCTGCCAGGGCAGGCCGTGTTTGTTCAGCATGTCCATGAAGGGATCGGGATCGAACTGTTCGATGTTGAACACGCCCCCCTCTCCATCGGCGCCGCGCCATGCGCCCGTCAGCATCATCGCCGCGCCGATCATCGCGGGGACGCCGGTGGTGTAGCTGACTGCCTGATTGCCGGTTTCGGCATAGGCGTCCTCATGGTCGCAGACATTGTAGACGTAGACGGTCTTCGCCTTCCCGTCCTTCTCACCGGTGGCGATGTCGCCGATGTTGGTCTTGCCCTTGGTCGTCGAGCCGAGGCTGGAGGGTTCGGGCAGCACGGCCTTCAGGAACTGGAGCGGGATGATTTCCTGCCCGTTGTAGATCACCGGGTCGATGCGGGTCATGCCGACATTCTGGAGGACTTCCAGATGCTTGAGATAGGCGTCGCCGAAAGTCATCCAGAAACGGATGCGCTTGATTTCCGGGTAGAATCTGGCGAGCGATTCCAGTTCCTCATGATACATGAGGTACATGTTCTTCTCACCCACCTGGTCGAAGTCGAACAGCTGCTTGTGCTTGAGCGCGGGGCCTTCGACCCATTTGCCGCCTTCCCAATGGCGGGAGGGCGCGGTGACTTCGCGGATGTTGATTTCCGGGTTGAAGTTGGTGGCGAAATGCTGGCCATGGTCGCCGCCATTGCAGTCGAGAATGTCGAGCGTGTCGATCCGGTCGAGCAGATGCTTCTTGATGTAGCTGGCGAAGACGCTGGTGACGCCGGGGTCGAAGCCTGAACCCAGCAGCGCCATGATACCCGCTTCCTTGAAGCGTTCGTGATAGGCCCATTGCCAGCTATATTCGAATTTCGCGGTGTCGCGCGGCTCGTAATTGGCGGTGTCGAGATAATCCACCTTGGTCGCGAGGCAGGCGTCCATGATCGCCAGATCCTGATAGGGCAGAGCGAGGTTCACGACCAGTTTCGGCTGGACCTTTTCGATGAGGGCGATGGTTTCGTCGACATTATCGGCGTCGACCTGCGCCACGTCGATGGCGACGCCGGTGCGCGCCTTCACCGATTCGGCGACCTTCTCGCAAGACACGATGCGGCGGCTGGCGAGCGTGATGTGGCTGAAAATATCCGGGTTCATCGCCATCTTGTGAACCGCGACAGACCCGACGCCGCCCGCGCCGATGACCAGAACCTTGCTCAATTCCACTGCTCCATATCTCAAGCCGCGCCGACGCGCGAAAGCGCCCATATAGGGGCTGCGCGTTACAGCGCAAAGTCAGACATGCGGAACAACATTCTCACGAAGGGAGAGCGGGTCAGAAACTCGCGCCGTCGACTTTGTTGATCGTGAGCGCGTCGAGGTCGATGTCCGGCACGCAGCGCAGGTTGACGGCGCGCATGGCCGATCCATCCGGTCCTTTTCCTTCGGCGAAGGGCTGCGCGCCGCAGGTGGCGCAGAAGCGATGGGTGATCTTGTGCTGGTAGAATTGATAGTCGGTGAGACGGTCCGCGCCGCTGTCGAGCGTGAACTGGTCTTCGGGCACGAAGGTGAGGAGAAATCCCTTGCGGCGGCAATGGGAGCAGTTGCAGCTCATCGCTTCGCTGGGGGCGTCGGCGGCGACCTGGAACGTCACCGCGCCGCAATGGCAGCTTCCTTCATAGGCCATGACATGTTCTCCTAATGTTCCTGCTTTTGCCTTATTGGATAAGCCGTTTCAACCCCTCTATCGTATCCGCCTCGCTCGCAGGCTTATCCCGCCTGATCCGGGCGATGCGGGGGAAGCGCATGGCGAGGCCGGATTTGTGGCGCCTGCTGTCGTGGATGCTGTCGAAGGCGACTTCCAGCACCAGCGACTTTTCCACTTCCCGCACCGGGCCGAAGCGATTCACGGTGTTGGTCCGCACGAAGCGGTCCAGCCATTTCAGTTCCTCGTCGGTGAAGCCGGAATAGGCTTTTCCCACCGGCAGCAGTTCGCCGTCCTGCGTCCAGCAGCCGAAGGTGTAGTCCGAATAATAGGATGAGCGTTTGCCATGGCCGCGCTGGGCATACATCATCACGCAATCGGCGGTCAGCGGATCGCGTTTCCATTTATACCAGAGCGTCGCCTTGCGCCCGGCGACATAGGGGCTGTCGCGGCGCTTGAGCATGACGCCTTCGATGGCGGCGTCGCGGGCGCCTGCGCGGATGTCGGAGAGGGTTTCGAAATCCGGGGCTTCGATGAGGGCGGAGAGGTCGAAGCGTTCGGGATCGAGGCTGGCGATGCAGCTTTCCAGCCTTTCGCGGCGGGCGGTCCACGGGAGGGGGCGCAAATCCGCCTCGCCCTCCAGCAAGATGTCGTAGAGGCGGACGAAGGCGGGGAAGTCGTTCATCATCTTCGCCGATACCGCCTTGCGGCCGAGGCGCTGTTGCAGGGCGTTGAAGCTGGCCGCCTGCCCCCCCTGAAACTCGCCTTTCACCAGCAATTCGCCGTCCAGCACCGCATGGCCGGTGAAGGCGCGGGCGATGTCGGGGAAGCTGGCGCTGATGTCGTCGCCCGCGCGGCTGTAGAGGCGCGTTTCCTCGCCGGTGCCGACGATCTGGATGCGGATGCCGTCCCATTTCCATTCCGCCGCATAGTCGTCGAGGTCGACGCTCTCGGCTTCGAGCGGATGGGCCAGCATGAAGGGACGGAAGAAGGGCGTCCGACCGGGATCGGGACGATCGGCATGGCCCTCCGCCCAGGCGAAGAGAGGCGCATAGGGCGGATGCAAGGCGTGCCAGAGTTGCTCCACATCGTCCACGTCGAGATCGAAGGCCATGGCGAAGCCCGTTTTCGCCAGCCGGGCGGAGATGCCGACGCGCAGGCCGCCGGTCGCGAGCTTCAGCAGGGCGAAGCGGCCGGACGCGTCGAGGTGATCCATCATGGCGGCGAGCGCGGCGGGCGCTTCCGCGCGGCCGATGCCGTGGAGCCGGCCGACGACCATGGAGAGGGTGAGGGAGCCGTCGTCCGTCTCGGCGGGCTGATCCTCCGCCTTGGGCCAGAGGAGCGCAGCGGTTTCGGCGAGGTCGCCTACATAGTCGCGGCTCATTTCGAACAGGACGGGGTCGACGCGGGCGCGGATCATGTCGCCGATGGCGGAGGCCTTGACGGTCTTGAGGTCGAGCTGGCCGGTGAGCGCGGCCAGCGCCCAGCCCCGGTCGGGATCGGGGGCGCGGCGCATATAATCGGCGATCAGGGCCAGCTTGCCGTTGCGGGAACGGGTGTAGACGAGGCCGTCGAGCAGTTGGGAGAATGGCCTCATCCTTCGTCCTCGTCCTCGCGCCCGACCAGGGCGAGGGCGCGGGCGCGCATCTGGTGGGTCATGCACCAATGGGCCAGCGCTTCCTCCCGGCCATGGGTGATCCAGGTCTCGGTGGGGGCGACTTCGCGGATGGTGCCGGTCAGTTCGTCCCAGTCGGCATGGTCGGATATGACGAGGGGCAGTTCGACATTGCGCTGGCGGGCGCGCTGGCGCACGCGCATCCAGCCGGACGCCATGGCGGTGATGGGATCGGGCAGGCGGCGGCTCCAGCGGTCGTTGAGCGCGGAGGGCGGGGCGACGACGATGGCGCCCTGCATGGCCTTGGCGGGAAGGCCGGTGGCGGGGCGCAGTTCCCCCATCTCCACGCCGAAGGAGCGATAGAGGTCGCACATGCGTTCGAGCGCGCCGTGGATATAGACGGGCTCGTGATGGCCCCGGGCCCGGAGTTCGCAGATCAGCCGCTGCGCCTTGCCCAGCGCATAGGCGCCGACCAGCACGCATCGCTCCGGATTGGCGTGGAGCGTGGCGAGCAGGCGGTCCACTTCGCTTTCCGTGTCGGGGTGGCGGAAGACGGGGAGGCCGAAGGTCGCTTCCGTCACGAAGATGTCGCAGGGCACCGGCTCGAAGGGGAGGCAGGTGGGGTCGGGGCGGCGCTTGTAATCGCCGGTCACGACCACCCGCTCGCCGGCATGTTCGAGGACGATCTGCGCCGATCCCAGCACATGCCCGGCGGGGACGTAGCGGATGGAGACGCCGCCCATGCGGAACGGCTCGCCATAGCCGACGGCCGTGCCCGACGCCGTGCCGTAGCGCAGCGCCATGATGGAGAGCGTCTCCCGCGTCGCCCAGACATGGCCGTGCCCGCCGCGCGCATGATCGGCATGGCCATGGGTGACGAGGGCGCGCTCGCGCGGGACGGACGGATCGATCCATGCATTGGCGGGGCGCACATGGATGCCGGTCGGATGAGGCTCGATCCAATGGGACATGCAGGCAGAAGATGGGAAGCGCCCTGTCGGTTCCGCAAGGCCTTTCATGGAACCGCAATCCCCGCGTCATTTCACTGACATGCCCCCGTCCTACGGCGCGGCTGGACATCGCTTGGAACGGAAGGGCGCTTTCATGACCATATCGGCGCATCAAAGGGTGAGGAAGGCCGTGCACAGGCACCGCCATCTGTCGAAGCAGGGATTCCTGGAGCGCGCCTTCACCTTCGCCTTTCGCGGACTCGTCTACGCGCAGATCTGGGAGGATCCGGAGGTCGACATGGAGGCGCTGGAGATCGCGCCGGACAGCCATGTCGTCACCATCGCTTCGGGCGGCTGCAACGTGCTCAGCTACCTGACGGCCAATCCGGCGAAGATCACGGCGGTGGACCTCAACACCGCGCATATCGCGCTCAATCGGCTGAAGCTGACGGCCGCGAAGGCCCTGCCGGATCATGCCAGCTTCCATCGCTTTTTCGCGCGCGCGGACAGCAAGGACAACATCGCCGCCTATCGCCGGTTCGTCGCGCCGCATCTGGATGAGGCGACGCGGCGCTATTGGGAAGGCCGCGACCTTATCGGGCGGCGGCGGATCGGCGGCTTTTCGCGCGGCATATACCGGCATGGGCTGCTGGGCCGGTTCATCGGCGCGGCGCATTGGCTGGCGCGGCTGCATGGCGTCGATCCCCGGCGGATGCTGGAAGCGCAATCGCGCGACGAGCAGCGGGCGATATTCGAGCGGGAGCTTTCGCCCATTTTCGACAGCGCCTTCACCCGCTGGCTGACGAGCCAGCCTGCCTCGCTCTTCGGCCTCGGCATCCCGCCCGCCCAGTTCGAGGCGCTGGCGGGCGAGGAACGGATGAACGAGGTGCTGAAGGCGCGGCTGGAAAAGCTGGCCTGCGACTTCGACCTCAAGGACAATTATTTCGCGGTGCAGGCGTTCGGGCGCGGCTATGCGGGCGGGGAGGGGCCGTTGCCCCCCTATCTCCAGGCCGCGAACCATGAAGCGGTGGTGGAGCGCGTCGGGCGGGTCGACGTGCGGCATGTCAATTTCACCGACTTCCTCGCCAGCCAGCCCGCGGCTTCGGCGGATCGTTACGTGCTGCTGGATGCGCAGGACTGGATGAGCGACGCGCAGCTGAACGCGCTCTGGGCGCAGATCACGCGGACGGCGCGGCCCGGCGCGCGCGTCCTGTTCCGCACGGCGGGCGAGGCGACCATCCTGCCGGGGCGCGTCAGCCAGGCCGTGCTTTCGCGCTGGTCCTACAGCGCCGAAGCCTCCCAAGGTTATACCGCCCGCGACCGTTCGGCCATTTACGGCGGGGTGCATCTCTATCGGTTGAAGGGGGAAGAGGCGTGAGCGGCTCGCATGACCGGCTGATGGACAGCGTCTATCGGCGGCAGCGGCATATCTACGATTTCAGCCGCAAATATTATCTGCTGGGGCGCGATGGCCTGATCGCCGATCTTGCCCCTCCCAAAGGCGGCGCGGTGCTGGAAATCGGCTGCGGCACGGGGCGCAACCTGATCGCGGTGGGAAAGGCCTGGCCCCACACGCGGCTGTATGGCGTCGATATTTCGGAGGCGATGCTGCAAACGGCGCAAGCGTCGATCCATCGGGCGGGCATGGCGGAGCGCGCCGCGCTGGCGCGGGGCGACGCCTGCGCCTTCGACGCGGAAGCGTTGTTCGGCCGCGCCACGTTCGAGCGGGTGTTCATCAGCTATGCGTTGTCGATGATCCCCGACTGGCGGGGGGCGCTCGCCCATGCGGCGCGCCATGTCGCGCCGGGCGGGCGGCTGGAGATCGTCGATTTCGGGCAGCAGGAAGGATGGCCGGCGCTCTGGCGGCGCGGGCTTTTCGGGTGGCTGGGACGTTTCCACGTGTCGCCGCGCGCGGACCTGCCGGGCGCGATCAGGGCGCTGGCGGGGGAGATGGGCGGTTTCCCGCACAGCCGCGCGCTCTATCGCGGTTATGCGGTGCGCGGAGGATTGATCCGGGTCTGAACGAAGCTTTCCCGACTTCGCGCAAACGGACGGACGCCTGTTAAACCCTCAGGCGGCCTTGCGGAATTCCAGTTCCAGGCGGTCCCAGATTTCGACCAGCGCGTCCACCAGGTCGCGCATCATGGCTTCGTCATGCGTCGGGCCGGGGGTGAAGCGCAGGCGCTCGGTCCCACGCGGTACGGTGGGATAGTTGATGGGCTGCACATAGGCGCCATATTCGGCGAGCAGGATGTCGCTGATCCGCTTGGCCTTCACAGGATCGCCGACCATCAGCGGCACGATATGCGTGACCGACGGCATCACCGGCAGGCCCGCGTCGCGCATCAACTGCTTGAGCTTCGCGGCGGCCGCCTGCTGCCCTTCGCGCTCCTCGTTCGACTGCTTGAGATGGCGCACGCTCGCCAGCACGCCCGAAACCAGCACGGGCGAGAGCGAGGTGGTGAAGATGAAGCCGGGCGCATAGCTGCGGATCACGTCGATGATCATCTGATCGGCGGCGATATAGCCGCCCATGACGCCGAACGCCTTGCCCAGCGTTCCTTCGATGATGGTGAGGCGGTGGGCCACGTCGTCCCGTTCGGAAATGCCGCCGCCCCGCGCGCCGTACATGCCGACCGCATGGACTTCGTCCAGATAGGTGAGCGCGTTGAACTCATCGGCCAGATCGCAGATTTCCGCGATGGGCGCGATGTCGCCGTCCATCGAATAGACGCTTTCGAACGCGATCAGCTTGGGCACGGCGGGATCTTCCGCCGCCAGCAATTCGCGCAGATGCTCCACGTCATTGTGACGGAACACGCGCTTTTCGCAGCCGGAATTGCGGATGCCCGCGATCATCGACGCGTGGTTCAGCTCATCGGAGAAGATGATGCAGCCCGGCAGCAGCTTCGCCAGCGTGGAGAGCGTCGCTTCGTTCGACACATAGCCGGACGTGAAGATCAGCGCGCCTTCCTTGCCGTGCAGATCGGCCAGTTCGCCTTCCAGGTCGATATGATAATGGGTGTTGCCGCCGATATTGCGGGTGCCGCCCGATCCCGCGCCGACATCGTGCAGCGCCTCTTCCATCGCGGCGACGACCTTGGGATGCTGGCCCATGGAGAGATAGTCGTTGGAGCACCAGACGGTGATCGGCTTCGGGCCGTTATGGCCGTGGAAGCATCGCGCATTGGGGAACGCACCCTTGTTGCGCAGGATGTCGATGAAAACCCGGTAGCGGCCCTCTTCGTGGAGCCGGTCGATCGCCTGAGCGAAGATATGCTTGTAGTTCACGAAAAGCCCTATCCCTTTGGCCCACATCCTCTCGTTGCGGGCATTTACCTGCTCTGGCCCGCTATTACCAGCGATAACCGCTCGCAAATATAGGGGGAAATACCGATCAGAGAAATCGGACCGTTTGTCCTAGAGGGCATCGATCCGATCCAGGCCATAGCCGGCGAGCGCATCATGAAGGGCGCGCACGTCGTCGTCGACCCGCGTGAACACCGCCGCGCCGGGCGGGGGAGCGGCGGGCCAGGGCTGTCCCTGCGTCAGATAGGCGATGCGCCGGGCGATGCCTTCGCCGCCGTGCACGAAGCGCAGCGGGCGGGGCGCGGCGGCGCTCAGTTCCGCTTCGACCAGGGGGAAATGCGTGCAGGCCAGCACCACCACGTCCATCCGCTCGCCGCCCGGCTGGTCGAGCAATCCGGCCAGCGCATCGCGGGCGATCGCGGGGTCGATCGGCCCGCCCCGCAATTTCGTTTCGGCCAGTTGCACCAGCGCGGCGCTGCCGTGGCGCAGCACCAGGCAATCGCTGCCGAATTCGGCGGCCAGCCGGTCGACATAAGGCTGGCGGACGGTCGCATCGGTGCCGAGCACGCCGAACACCCGGCTTTTCGAGAGCAGCGCGGCGGGCTTGATCGCGGGGACGGTGCCGACGACGGGAATGTCCAGCGCGGCGCGCACGGCGGGCAGGGCGATGGTGGAGGCCGTGTTGCAGGCGATCACCGCCAGGCGCGGGCGGTAGCGTTCCACCAGCCGCCCCAGCAGGGCAGGGACGCGCGCGGCGATCTCCGCCTCGCTCTTCGTCCCATAGGGGAAGCCCGCGCTGTCGGCGGCGTAGATGACCGGCGCGGTCGGAAGAAGAGTCCGGGCCGGGCCGAGGATGGACAGCCCGCCGACGCCGGAATCGAAGAAAAGCAGGGGAGCGGTGGGTGCGATCTTCATGAATGTCCACATCTCGCCGCGCCGGTCGCGGCTGTCAACCGGGGAGGAAGTGGCGGGAAGGCGCGCTTCGTCATTGCCGGATGCGGCGGGAACGCTATGGTCGCGCCGCAACTCCTGTTCGGTGAGATCATGACAATTCCCTGGCTTCTTCCCGCTGCCGTCCTGCTGATCGGCTATGTCCTGGGGTCGATCCCCTTCGGCCTGCTGTTGACGAGGGCGATGGGCGCGGGCGACCTGCGGCAGATCGGATCGGGCAATATCGGCGCGACCAACGTGCTGCGGACGGGGCGCAAGGGGCTGGCGGCGGCGACGCTCCTGCTGGACCTCGCCAAGGGCGCGGCGGCGGTGCTGATCGGCGAATCGCTGGTCAGCGGCGGCGGGGCCATGGCGGGGGCGATGGCCTTCATCGGGCATTGCTATCCGGTCTGGCTGCGCTTTGCCGGGGGCAAAGGCGTGGCGACGATGATGGGCGTGGTGACGGCGCTTTACTGGCCCGCCGGCATCGTGTTCGCGCTGGTGTGGCTGGCGGCGCTGTTCGGGACGCGCTGGTCGTCGGTCGGCGGCATGGGCGCGGCGGCGAGCGCGCCGGTCGCGATGGCGGCGCTGGGGCGCTATGACCTGTTGCCGGTGACGCTGGCGCTGGCGCTGATCGTGCTGTGGCGGCATCGCGCCAATATCGCGCGGCTCGCGAACGGGATGGAACCGAAGATCGGAGCGTCCAAGGGGTGAGCGAACAGGAACGGCTCGACCGGCTGCGCCTGATCCGTTCGCCCCGGATCGGGCCGGTCAGCTTCCGGCAGCTCATGGCGCGGTTCGGGACGGCGGGGGAAGCCCTGCGCGCCGTCCCCGATCTGGCGGCGCGGGGCGGCGGCAAGGGGCAGGTCGCCGATGCGCGGGCCGTGGAGGCGGAGATCGCGCGAAGCCGTTCCCTGGGCGCGCGTTACCTCCTGATGGGCGATGCGGATTATCCCTTCCTGCTGGACCAGATGGAAGGCGCGCCGCCCGCGCTGATCGTGAAAGGGGATGTTGCGCTTGCCGCCCGGTCCTGCGTCGCCATCGTCGGCGCACGCAACGCTTCGGCGGCGGCGTGCCGCTTTGCCCGGACATTGGCGCAGGAACTGGGGCAGGCGGGCGCGGTGGTCGTGTCCGGGCTGGCGCGGGGCATCGACACCGCCGCGCATCAGGGATCGGTCGCCAGCGGCACCATAGGCGTGATCGCCTGCGGCATCGACGTCGTTTTTCCTCCAGAAAATGCCGAACTTCAGGATCAGGTGGCGCGTGACGGCCTGCTCGTCACCGAACATCCGCCCGGCACGCAGCCGCTCGCCCGCCATTTCCCGGCGCGCAACCGCATCATCGCGGGACTGGCGGCGGGCACGGTGGTGGTGGAAGCCGCGCCCAAATCCGGTTCGCTCATCACCGCGCGGCTGGCGGGAGAGGCAGGGCGGGAGGTGATGGCCGTGCCCGGATCGCCGCTCGATCCGCGCGCGCAGGGGTGCAACCAGTTGATCCGCGAGGGCGCGATCCTGATCCAGAATGGCGGCGATGTGATGGAAGCCATCGGTTCGCTCGACGCGCGGATGGTGCGGCAGGGACGCATGGATTTCCTGGCCGAGCCCGCCGGCACCGATGTCACGGAGCAGGAACGGGCCGCGATTATCGCCCTTTTGGGACCGGCGCCCGCTCCGGTGGATGAAGTCATGCGGCTGTGCGGGCTGGCGCCTTCGCTGGTGCAGACCGTGTTGCTGGAGCTGGAACTGGCCGGGCGGCTGGACCGTCATGCGGGCAGCCGCGTCAGCCTGCGTTGAGGGGATAAGAAAGACTTGCTGGCCTTTGAAGGACTTCCCACTTAATCACTCCGCCGCTTGACGCCTGCCATGGGCGCCTTCCAGACTCGCGCGTACGTGTGAGGACATTTCAGAACCGGGGCTTGAATGCAGCTAGTTATCGTCGAATCGCCCGCCAAGGCGAAGACCATCGAGAAATATCTGGGCGGCGATTTCCATGTGCTCGCCAGCTATGGCCATATCCGCGACCTGCCGGCCAAGGACGGATCGGTGGACCCCGATGCGGGCTTTGCGATGCAGTGGGAGAATTATGGCGACAAGGGCAGGCAGCTCAAGGCCATCACGGACGAGGCGAAGAAGGCCGACCGCCTGATCCTGGCCACCGACCCCGACCGCGAGGGTGAGGCGATCAGCTGGCATGTGCAGGAAGTGCTGCGCGCGAAGAAGGCGTTGCCGCAGAAGGTGGACCGCGTCACCTTCAACGCCATTACCAAGCAGGCGGTGACGGACGCGATGGCGCACCCCCGCGCCCTGGACGAGGATCTGATCGACGCCTATCGGGCGCGGCGGGCACTGGATTATCTGGTGGGCTTCACCCTGTCGCCGGTACTGTGGCGCAAGCTGCCCGGCGCGAAGTCGGCTGGGCGCGTGCAGTCGGTGGCGCTGCGTCTGGTGGTGGATCGCGAGCGCGAGATCGAGAGCTTCGTTGCACAGGAATATTGGTCCGTCGCGGCCGAGATGGAGCAGGGCGGGCAGGGCTTCACCGCGCGGCTGGTGCGCTGGCGCGGCGAGAAGATCGACCGTCTGACCATCGGCAAGGAAGGCGACGCCATGGCCGCGAAGGCGGACGTGGAGGCCGGGCGCTTCACGGTCGATAAGGTCGAGACCAAGCCGCTCACCCGCAATCCGCCGCCGCCCTTCACCACATCGACCTTGCAGCAGGAGGCGGCGCGCAAGCTCGGTTTCTCCGCCAGCCATACGATGCGGATCGCGCAGCAGCTTTATGAGGACGGCGCGATCACCTATATGCGGACGGACGGCGTGCAGATGGACGGCAGCGCCATCTCCGCCGCGCGCAAGGCCATCGCGGAGCGCTATGACGGCGGCTATCTGCCGGAGAAGCCGCGCCAGTATCAGACCAAGGCCAAGAATGCGCAGGAAGCGCATGAAGCCATCCGCCCGACCGAGTTCGGCCGGGACAAGGTGGGTTCAGGCGATCATGCGCGGCTCTACGACCTGATCTTCAAGCGCGCGCTGGCGAGCCAGATGGCGTCGGCGCGGCTGGAACGCACGACCGTCGATATGGTGGACGGCACGGGCCAGCACGCCCTGCGCGCCACGGGACAGGTGGTGATCTTCCCCGGCTTCCTCGCGCTCTATGAGGAAGGGCGCGACGACAGCGATGACGAGGACGGCAAGTTGCTGCCGCGCATGGCGGCGGGCGATGCCCCGGCGAAGAAGAAGGTGACGGCGGAGCAGCATTTCACCCAGCCGCCGCCGCGCTATTCCGAAGCGAGCCTTGTCAAGAAGCTGGAGGAGCTGGGGATCGGGCGGCCTTCGACCTATGCCTCGACGCTTCAGGTGCTCAAGGACCGCGACTATGTGCGGGTGGAGAAGAACCGCTTCTTCGCCGAGGAAAGCGGGCGGCTGGTGACGGCGTTCCTGGAACGCTTCTTCGAACGCTATGTGTCCTACGACTTCACGGCGGGGCTGGAGGAGGAACTGGACGATATTTCCGGCGGCCGCGCCCAATGGCAGGCGGTGCTGGAAGCCTTCTGGCGCGACTTCAAGCCCAAGACCGCCGAGGTGATGGAGCAGAAGCCGTCCGACATCACGGCGGCGCTGGACAAGTTCCTCGAACCCATGCTGTTCCCGCCCAGGGCGGACGGGTCGAACCCGCGCGCCTGCCCGATGTGCGGCGACGGGCAATTGTCGCTGCGCGGCGGGCGGTTCGGGGCGTTCATTGCCTGCTCCAACTATCCGGAATGCAAATATACGCGGAAATTCGGGCAGCCCGGCGGGGACAAGGGCGAGGATACGGGGCCGGAAGTGCTGGGCCAGCATCCCGAGACCGGACAGGACATCGTGCGGAAATCCGGGCGCTTTGGCCCCTATATCGAAATGGGCGAGGGCAAGGAGGCGAAGCGCGGTTCCATCCCCAAGGACTTGCCGGACGGCGAACTGACGCTGGACTGGGCGGTGAAGCTCTTGAGCCTTCCCCGCGAGGTGGGGCTGCATCCGGAAACGGGCAAGCCCATCGTGGCGAATATCGGGCGCTTCGGGCCTTATCTGCTGCATGACGGCAAATATGGCCGCCTGTCCTCGACCGCCGAGATTTTCGAGGTGGGGATGAACAGCGCCGTCGCCAAGCTGGCCGACGCCGCCAATCGCGGCGGGCGTTCGGCGGGCGGGCGCGAGCCGCTCAAGGTGCTGGGCAAGCATCCGCGCACCGAGGCGGAGATCAAGCTGATGGCGGGGCGCTATGGCCCCTATGTCACCGACGGCACCACCAATGCGACGTTGCCCAAGACCATCGAGCAGGATGCTCTGACGCTGGAGGAAGCCGCGCAACTGATCGATGCGCGCGCGGCGGCGGCTCCGGCGAAGAAGGGCAAGAAGAAGGCGGCTCCCAAAAAGGCGGCGGCGAAGAAAGCCCCTGCGAAGAAGGCTTCCGTGAAAAAGAAGGCCGAAGCGGCGGAGTAGTGGCGCGCGCGCCTGCTTTCGCGGGCGCCCGCCCGATCATCGCAGGCCGAGCATCAGGGCGACCAGCGCTCCTGCCGCCAGCACCGCGCCCGCGATCCACTTCGCGCCCGCGATGATCGCCCCGTCCGATGGGCCGGACCGCTGCGCCTCCGGCTCCGTCTCCAGCTTTCGGGTGAACGCCCGCAACAGGCGCGGCGCGTCGTCGGCGATGCGCGACGCCTCCAGCAGCAGCGCGACGATCTTGTCCTGTGAGCGGCTGGCGGCGAGGCGGTTCATCACCAGCCGTCCCCGCGCGCGCTGGATCGCCTCCGACAGGTCGAAGCCCGGCTGGATCGCGTTCAGCACGCCGTCCATGGTGATGAGCGCCTTGAAGATCAGCGCCAGATCGGGCGGCAGCACCAGCCCCTCCTTCCGCAGCAACGGAAAGAAATCCGCCACCAGCGCGCCCAGCACCAGCGGCCCGTTGCTGTGCCGCGCCGTCAGATGCTCCGCCGCGGTCAGGATGCGTTCGCGCGCGACGCCGCTCCCCGCCGACCAGAGCGCCAGCGTGTCCGCCAGCGTCGGCGCGTCGCCGGAGCGCAGCGCGAGGATGAAGGTCAGGAACTCCTGCTGCCGCCGCGCGCTCACATGGCCGATGAGGCCGAGGTCGAGCAGCGCCAGCCTGTCGCCCGGCAGGCACAGCAGGTTGCCCGGATGCGGATCGCCATGGAAGCGGCCGTTGACCAGCACCATGTCCAGCACCAGTTCCGCGCCCAGATCGGCGATGGCGGCCGGATCGATGCCCGCCGCGCGCAAGCTCTCTCCGTCGCGGGGCGCGACCCCGGCGACATAATCCATCACCAGCACGGTTTCGCTGCTGAACCGCCAGTGGATCGCGGGGATGACGACGCCGGGATGGCCGGACAGGTCTTCGCGCAGCCGGTCGGCATTGCGGCCTTCCTGCGTGAAATCCAGTTCCTCCAGCACCGTGTCGAGCAATTGCCCCACCAGCGCGCGGGGCTGGAAATGGCGCGCTTCGCGGCTGCCGCTTTCCACGATGGCCGCCAGATGGGTGATGAGCCGCAGGTCCGCCTGCATCTTCTGACGGATGCCGGGGCGGCGGATCTTCACCACCACCTCGTTTCCGTCGCGCAATGTGGCGCGATGCACCTGCGCCATGGAGGCGGCGGCCAGCGGCGCCGTATCGAAATGGGCGAAGGCGGTTTCCGGCGGCTCGCCCAGCGCTTCCTCCAGCCTTGGCCGCAGCGCGTCGAAGGGCAGGGTCGGCGCTTCGCTGTGCAGCTTCTCGAACTCGGCGACCCATGGGTCTGGCAGCAGGTCGCGGCGCGTGGCGAGGATCTGGCCCAGCTTGACGAAGGTCGGTCCCAGCGCCTCCAGCGCCTGGCGCGTGCGGCGGGGCAGGTCGGGCGGCTCGCTGCCCGAATCGCGATCCTGCCCCAGTCCCAGCCGCGCGAGCAGCACGTCCAGCCCGTAGCGGGCGGCGACGGCGCTGATTTCGGCAAGGCGTTCCCGGTCGCGGGCGGCGACTACCAAAGTCTTGAGCATGGCCGCTCAACGATCCGGGCGGGGAATCGTTGCGCTTGCGCTCCGAACCGTCATTCCACCCAGTCGAGGCCGATGTCGCGATAGATGCCGCGATCCTCCTGCCAATCCTCCTTCACCTTGACGTGGAGGTAGAGATGGACCTTGCAACCCAGCAGCGCGGCCAGTTCGGCGCGGGCCTTCGACCCGATTTCCTTGAGGCGCTGGCCGCCCTTGCCCAGCACGATGGCGCGCTGGGTCGGGCGGGCGACGAGGATCTGCTGGTGGATTTCGACCGACCCGTCCTCCCGCTCGGAATATTTCTCCGTGTCGACGGCGGCGGCATAGGGAAGCTCGGCGTGGAGCTGGTGATAGAGTTGCTCGCGCGTGATCTCGGCGGCCAGCATCCGGTCGGTGGCGTCGGACACCTGATCTTCCGGAAAGTGCCAGGGGCCCTCCGGCATGGCGGCGGCGAAGGCGGACTTGAGTTCGGGCAGGCCGTCGCCCGTCGCCGCGCTCACGAAGAAGATTTCCTCGAAGCCCAGCGCGTCGTTCAGCTTCTGGGTGTGGACGAGCAGCTTGTCCTTGGCGGCGATGTCGACCTTGTTCAGGATCAGCCATTTGCGCTCGGATCGGCCGGACAGCGCCTCGATGATCGGTTCGACCTTGGGCCCCAGCCCGGCCTTGCCGTCGACGATCAGCGCGATCAGGTCCGCGCCCTGCGCGCCGCCCCATGCCGCCTGCACCATGGCCCGGTCGAGCCGCCTCTTGGGGGCGAAGATGCCGGGCGTGTCCACCAGCACGATCTGCGCGTCGCCCTCGATCGCGACGCCCATGACGCGGGTGCGCGTAGTCTGCGCCTTGGGGCTGGTGATCGCCACCTTCTGCCCCACCAGCGCGTTGACGAGCGTGGACTTGCCCGCATTGGGCGCGCCCACGATGGCGACCACGCCGCAGCGCTGCTTGTCTGGGTCAACCGTCAATCAAAACTCCTTTGTCCCGCGAGCATGCGGGCGTTTCCGTTCCCTTGCGAATCCCTTATGTCGAAGAGCGTCCAGCCGCCAGAGGGACGACCGAATTTCCGTCCGCGGCCATGGCAGGGCCTGCCGCTATCCCTTCCTTGCTGCATCGCGGCATGGAGGAAGGCGGTCTCCCGACGACTCCACCGCCGCCGCCCTTATCGCTGCTGCCGCCGCGCCATGAAGGCGAGGCGTTCGAACATCATGATGTCCTGCTCGTTCTTCAGCAGCGCGCCGTGGAGGGGCGGAATCGCCTTGGTCGGGTCGCTGTTCTGGAGCACGTCGAGCGGCATGTCCTCATTGAGCAGCAGCTTCAGCCAGTCGAGCAGTTCGCTGGTGCTGGGTTTCTTCTTGAGGCCCGGCACCTCGCGAATGTCGTAGAAGATGTCCATCGCCTTGCTGACGAGCATCTTCTGGATGCCGGGGAAGTGCACGTCGACGATGGCCTGCATCGTCTCGCGGTCGGGGAATTTGATGTAATGGAAGAAGCAGCGGCGCAGGAAGGCGTCGGGCAGTTCCTTCTCGTTGTTCGAGGTGATGACGACGACCGGCCGTTCCTTCGCGGCGATGGTCTCGCCCGTTTCGTAGACGTGGAAGGCCATGCGATCGAGTTCCTGCAACAGGTCGTTGGGAAACTCGATGTCGGCCTTGTCGATCTCGTCGATCAGCAGGACGGGCAACTCGGGCGAGGTGAAGGCTTCCCACAGCTTGCCCTTGCGGATGTAGTTGGAAATGTCGTGGACGCGCGGATCGCCGAGCTGGCCGTCGCGCAGGCGGGCGACCGCGTCATATTCATAGAGGCCCTGATGCGCCTTGGTCGTGGACTTGACGTTCCATTCGATGAGGGGCGCGTCCAGCGCCTTGGCGATCTCCTGCGCCAGCACGGTCTTGCCGGTGCCCGGCTCCCCCTTCACCAGCAGCGGGCGGCGCAGCAGAACGGCGGCGTTGACCGCGACCTTCAGATCGTCGGTAGCGACATAATCCCGCGTGCCTTCAAATCGCATCTTCATTCCGCTCTTTGCTGTCCATCCGCCGAACGGACTAGGCAAAGCGGACCGTCCGCGCAATGCGTTTGTGCGGTGCGGTGGAACCAATGCCCGTCAGGAACGGGCGCGGACCTGCGCGCGGGCGGCGAGCAGATCCCATAGCCCGCGATGCTGGCTGAGCAGCTGGCGCGCGCCGAACTGGATGGCGCGGTCTATGGCTTCATCCCCGCCGATGGCGCGGGCGACCGCCATGGTGGCGGCGCGGTCGGGAAGGGTCGAGGGGGCCGGTTCGATGCCGACCCGGATCGCGGCCTTGTCCAGCACGCGGCGCACCGCCCGCCAGTCGAGCACCAGCGCGATCGCCGCGCCCAGCGCGCAGCCGCGCCGGTCGGACTGGGCCAGCATGTCGAGCGCGTGGCGCTGCTGGCTGACGGTGGTTTCGCAATCGGCCTGCCCCGCCGTGCTGGGCGCGGGGCCGACGGCGACGGTCACCTGCGTCAGATAGGCGCGCTCGCGGGCGAAGCCGTCGGCGGCCTGGATCAGCCACTGGCGCGCGGCATTGTCGGCCGAACGGGTGGCGGCATGGTCGATGACGCCGGGATGACGGCCATGGAGCAGGCAGAGATAATAGGCCGCATCGGCAAGGTCGGAAAGGGAAAGCAGCGCGTCGCGCATGCCCTGGTCCCCCGCCGCCTGATGGGCATAGGAATGGGCGCCGGTGCCGTCGGCGGTGACCAGCGCCTCCAATATATCCGCTATGTCTTTCCATTGATGGCGCTGCGCCGACTCGTTCATCACCCGAAAATCCCTGTGCCTGCATGCATTTAAGGCCGAAAGGGAACGCTATCGCAGCGGGGTAAAGGAGGCGTTAAGCCGATCGCCCGAATACCCGTTTTTCATTCGTCTCGCCCGCAAAACCGCACCGTTCGACGGTCCGGCCCGGCCCGATGGATGGAGATGGACGGCAGACGGCCGAAGCCTGCTCGCGCCTGGCGTGCTTGCTGTCCGGGAAGCGGGCGGGAGGCAGGTCGTCCCATGGGCTCGCCGTCCGCCCTCCACCGCCGCCTTTCAGCCCGGCAGCTTCTCCAGCAGGGCCTTGGCCGCCGCCGTTTCCGCTTCCTGCTTGGACCCGCCGGTGGCGCTGGCCTCGCCCGCGCCCTTGATCGATACGGTGACGGTGAAGCGCAGCGCATGGTGCGGGCCGGATCGGTCCGTCATCACATATTCCGGCGGTTTGCGCCGGTTGGCGGCCGCCCATTCCTGAAGCGCGGATTTGGGATGGCGCGGCGCGCTGGTCTGGGTGTCCACCCGGTCGCCCCACAGGCGATGCACCAGCGCCCTCGCTTCGTCCAGGCCGCCCTCCAGATAGAGCGCGCCGATCAGGGCCTCCATCACGTCGCCCAGCACATTGTCGCTGTCGTTCGCGCCATCGTCGCGCGCCTGCTTGCCAAGGACGAGATGGGCGGGGACGCCCGCCGCGCGCGCGACCTCGGCACAGGTTTCGCCCGACACCAGCGCGTTGAACCGGCGGGAGAGCTTGCCTTCGGGCTCGCCCGCGAACCGCGCATAGACCCATTCGGCGACCAGCAGGCCCAGCACCCGGTCGCCCAGAAATTCCAGCCTTTCATAATTGGCGGAATGCGCGCTGCCATGGGTCAGCGCCTGCGCGAAGGCGGCGGGATCATGCGGCGCGCGCCCGATCAGCGCCTTCAGCCAGCCCGCCGTGTCGGGCTTGCTCAAAAGCCTTCCCCGATGCGGCTCCAGCGGGCGGCGGTGAACCAGGTCCAGGGCAGGAACCAGTTGGCGCCGCCGTCGGTCGAAAAGACGGAGACCATCGCCTTGCCCACCAGGTTTTCCTCGGGAACCAGGCCGATTCCGCCGCCTTCCACCGCCGGGAAGCGGCTGTCGGCGGAGCGGTCGCGATTGTCGCCCATCATGAAGAGATGGCCTTCGGGCACCAGCACCGTGTCGCGGTCGTCAGCCGCGCCGTCCGGCACAAGGTCAAGGACGTTGTAGCTTTTGCCGTTGGGCAGCGTCTCGCGATATTGGGGGTAGCGGCACTGGCGGCCCCCCTCCGGCGCGGCTTCCTCGAAATCGGGGCGGTAGCAGGGGGACGGGCTGCCTTCCTTCCGCGCCGCGTCCACCATGTTGGGCGTCACCGGGATCACGAAATCGGCGACCCGCTTCTTCGGGATGGCCTGACCGTTCAGATAGACGGTGCCGCCGCGGACCGAAACCATGTCGCCGGGCAGGCCGATGACGCGCTTGATATAGTCGTTCTTCTGGCTGGGCGGGGCCTTGAACACCACCACGTCGCCGCGCTCGGGCGTGGAGGCGAAGATGCGGCCGGGGATCAGCGGCACGCCGAAGGGCAGGGAATAGCGCGAATAGCCATAGGGCCATTTGGCGACCAGCAGGTAATCGCCGATCAACAGGCGCGGCTGCATCGATTCCGACGGGATGTTGAACGGCGAAACGATGAAGCTTCGCAGGACAAAGACGAACACCGCCAGCTTTGCGAGAAACCAGAGGAAATCCCGCGTTTCCGATTTTGCGCTCATGCTCGTTCTGATTGTCCCTTCGTGGCGCCGGCAAAGCGGCCTGTCGCGGCTTTTGCGGGCTTGGATGAGCCGCGTCAAGCACGGGCGGCGATGCAAATCGTCCCGGCATTGGCTAAAGAGGGAAAGAATCGACAGGTGCAGCGTCGGTGTCGACCAACATCATAAGAGGATTTCCCCATGCCGTCCCCTGCACAGGCCGCCATCGCGCGCCTTCCGCAAGCCGATCTCAAGACCATCTTCACCGCCGATCCCGACCGGCTGTCCCGCTTCGTTCTGACGCGGGGGCCGATCCGCTTCGACTGGTCCAAGACGCATCTGACCGACGATCTGATGGACGCCTTTCTGGAACTGGCGCGGGAACGCGACTTTGCCGGCTGGCGCGACGCGCTGTTCGCGGGCAAGCCCGTCAACAACAGCGAAGGCCGCGCGGCCGAGCATCCCGCCGAACGGGGCGAGGGCAATGCCGACAGCGTGGCGCGGGCGCGGATGTTCCATGCCCGGATGCGCGCCCTGATCGACGCGATCGAGGCGGAGGCGCTGGGGCCGGTCCGCCATATCCTGCATATCGGCATCGGCGGGTCGGCGCTGGGGCCGGACCTGATCGTCGATGCGCTGGGCGGCGACGGGCTGCGCTACGATGTCGCCATCGTCTCCAATGTGGACGGCACCGCGCTGGAACGGGCGATGGACCGCTTCGATCCCCACGCCACCCTGATCGCGGTCGCCTCCAAGACCTTCACCACCACCGAGACCATGCTGAACGCGGCGAGCGCGATCAACTGGATGGTGGAGGCGGGGGTGGACGATCCCTATGGCCGGGTCGTGGCTCTCACCGCCTCGCCGGACCGGGCGATCGAATGGGGCGTCGACGAAACGCGCATCCTGCCTTTCGCCGAAAGCGTGGGCGGGCGCTATTCGCTCTGGTCCTCCATCGGCTTTCCCGCCGCGCTGGCGCTGGGCTGGGACGCGTTCGAAAGCCTGCTGGAAGGGGCGGCGGCGATGGACCGGCATTTCCGCCTGTCCGATCCGCGCGGGAATGCGCCGCTGATCGCCGCCTTCGCGGACCAATATTATGCGCGGGTGATGGGTTGCCAGACCCGCGCGCTCTTCGCCTATGATGAGCGGCTGCGGCTGCTGCCTTCCTACCTTCAGCAACTGGAGATGGAGAGCAACGGCAAGAGCGTCACCCGCGACGGCGATCCGGTGGACGGTCCCACCGCGCCGATCACCTGGGGCGGCGTGGGCACGGACGCGCAACATGCGGTGTTCCAGCTTCTGCATCAGGGCACGGTGATCGCCCCGGTCGAGTTCGTCGCCTCCATCGAGCCGGGCCATGCCCTCGATCCGGCGCATCACCGGGCGCTGCTGGTCAACTGCTTCGCGCAGGGCGCGGCCCTGATGCGCGGACGGGACAATCCCGACGATCCGGCGCGCGCCTATCCGGGCAACCGGCCCTCCACCACGATCCTGCTCGACGATGTGACGCCGGAGGCGCTGGGCGCGCTCATCGCCTTCTACGAACATCGCACCTTCGCCAATGCGGTGCTGATGGGGATCAATCCCTTCGACCAGTTCGGCGTGGAACTGGGCAAGGAAATCGCCAAATCCATCGAGGCGGACGGGCCCAAGGGCTTCGATCCGTCCACCATGGCGCTGATCGACATCGCCCTGGGCGGGGTTTGATGGGGTTGGCGGGCGGTTTTGGCCAAAGCTTGCCATTAAGCGGTGCATGCTGGAAACCGGGCTTTCCGCTCTCCGCTCCATCCAAAATCCCGTTTGTAACTCCGCCGGGGTGCCGCCATATGCGCGGCATACCCAGCGGAGGCTTGCATGAGCGATTATGATTTCGACCTTTTCGTCATCGGCGCGGGATCGGGGGGCGTGCGCGCGTCCCGCGTGGCGTCCGCCCATGGCGCGAAGGTCGCCGTGGCGGAGGAGCATCGGGTCGGGGGCACCTGCGTCATCCGCGGCTGCGTGCCCAAGAAGCTGCTCGTCTACGGCGCGCATTTCGCCGAGGATCTGAAGGACGCCCGTCGCTTCGGCTGGAACGTGCCCGACTGCGCCTTCGAATGGCCGGTGCTGCGCGACAATGTGCTGGCCGATGTGGACCGGCTGGAAGGGCTCTACAAGAACACGCTCGACAGCCACCATGTCGAACTGATCCCCGAACGCGCGACCATCGCCGGTCCCCATGCGGTAAGGCTCGCCGGCGGGCGCGAGGTCAGCGCGAAATATATCCTGGTCGCCACCGGCGCCTGGCCGGTCGTGCCGGACATCGAGGGCGCGGAGCATGGCCTCACCTCGAACGAGATGTTCCATCTGGACGAGGCGCCCAAACGGCTGGCCATCATCGGCGGCGGCTATATCGCCAATGAGTTCGCGGGCATCTTCCACCAGTTCGGCAGTCAGGTGACGCTGGTCAACCGCTCCTCCACGCTGCTGCGCGGCTATGACGAGAGCATCCGCGACCGGCTGATGCAGATTTCGGTGGGGAAGGGCATCCAGTTCCGTTTCAACGCCCCGCTCGACCGGGTGGAGAAGCAGGAGGACGGCACGCTCAGCGTCCACTTCAAGGAGGGCGATCCGATCGCCTGCGACGTCCTGCTGTTCGCGGCGGGACGGCGGCCCCACACGGACGGCCTTGGCCTTGAAAAGGCCGGGGTCGAGGTGGACGACAAGGGCGCGATCAAGGTCGACGCGCATAGCCGGACCAGTTGCGAGAGCATCTATGCGGTGGGCGACGTGACCGACCGGCTGCAACTGACGCCGGTGGCGATCCGCGAGGGCCATGCCTTTGCCGATACGGTGTTCGGCGATAATCCCCGCACGGTCGATTATGACTGCGTTCCCTCCGCCGTGTTCAGCGATCCGCCGATGGCGGGCGTGGGCCTCACCGAAGCGCAGGCGAAGAACATGCTCGGCACGGTCAAGGTCTATACGTCCGACTTCCGCCCGATGAAGAATGTGCTGGCCGGAAGGGAGGAGCGGGCGCTCTACAAGATGGTGGTGGACGCGACCACCAACCGCGTGGTGGGCCTGCACATGATCGGGCCGGACGCGCCCGAAATCCTGCAAGCCGCCGCCATCGCGGTGAAGGCGGGCCTCACCAAGCAGCAGTTCGACGACACGGTGGCGCTGCACCCCAGCATGGCCGAGGAACTGGTGCTTTTGAAATAAGGGGGCCGGGCTATTCCGCCGCGAAGGTCACGACCAGCGCGTCCCGCCATGCCGGGCGGTCCGGGTCGACGGCATGGATTTCGGTGACGCCGTGCAGGATGCGATGATCGTCGATCAGCACCGCGTCGCCCGGTTCGGTCAGCGTGAATTCGCCCAGCGGGGCGCCGTCGGGCGCGCCGATGCGGGTCACCCCTTCGCGGACGTTGCGCCGTTCGACCAGCATGACGAAGACCCAGTCCACGCCGTCGCGATGCAGTCCTTCGGGCGTGGGCCTGCCCGTTTCGCCCCGGCCGGTTTCGATGCGGAACAGGTGCATCTCCACATGCCAGCGTCCCGCGCGGCCGGTGAAGGTTTCGGCGCACAGGGCGAAGATGGCCCGCATGACCGGATGGTCCGCGGTCGCATCCGCCACCGGATCGAACCAGCGCTGCACGTCGCCGTTCAGCGGATTATAGTCACGGCTCTGGAAATGCGGCTGGTGCGGCTTGCGGGTGAAAAACCCGCCTTCGCAACGGAAAGCGGCATGGCGGCGGCGGCGGTAGCGCCCGCCGTCCGCCATATAGAGATCGGGGCCCAGGTCGTCCCAGCTCCGCGCGAAATCCTCCCATGCCTGCGCCGCCTCGCCGAGCAGCGCCCCTGTCTCCCGGCCTGCCAGCCGCGCATAGCCCCGCGCCGCCAGGTCGTCGCGCAAGCCGGCGGGAAGGGAGGAAAGGGCAGGGTTCGACGCCATCGCCTTGCCTTAAGGGCGGACCCTTCCCTTCGACAGGGCCAATCGGACCAAACTGGCTCAACCGATCCAATAGGGCACGATCTGCCGGTTGTCCGGATCGACATGGATCGGCCGGTCGGCGGGCGGGAAGGCGCGCTGGTCGCAGCTCTGGCGCGGGCACAGGCGGCAGGTGATGCCGATCGGCGTGGCCGCGCCTTCATCCTCCAGCCGCAGCCCGTCGGCATAGACGAAGTTCGCCGCATGGGCGACCTCGCAGCCCAGCACCACGGCATAGCGGCGCGGCGTGCGGGCATAGCTGCCCGAAGGCTTCACCAGCCCTTTCGCCATGGAGACATAGCGCACCCCGTCCGGCGTCTCGCCCAGCTGCACGTTGATCCGGTCGGGGATGGCGACCGCCTCATGCACGTTCCATAGGGGGCAGGCGCCGCCGAAACGGGCGAATTGCAGCCGCGTGGCGCTGTGCCGCTTGGTGATGTTGCCCGCCATGTCGACCCGGCAGAAGAAGAAGGGGATGCCGCGCAGCCCCGGCCGTTGCAGCGTGGAGAGGCGGTGGCAGGCCTGCTCGAAGCTGACGCCGAAACGGCGCGCCAGCCGGTCGATGTCGTGGCGGCTTTCCCGCGCCGCCTCCCGGAACGGCGCATAGGGCATCAGCAGCGCCCCCGCCGCATAATTGCCAAGGCCGATGGAAAGCAGCCGGTCCGCGCCGGTCACGGACAAGGCGGCCTTCGCCACGATGTCGGCGATCTGCGTCTGGCCCTCCAGCATCATGAGCTGGTGCCCCAGCATGAACTTGCGGCTTTCGGTGGGAAGGGCGGCGTTGACGAACAGCCGTCTTTCACCGGCATCATAGCTGCGCAGCGCGGAATCCGGGGTGTCGGCGATCAGTGTTTCGATGCCGTGCCGCCGGGCGAGCGCCTCCACCAGCATCCCTTCGTCCAGCACCTGCCCGGCGGTGAGGCTCGCGGCCATGTCCTCCGCCAGGCAGTCGAGCGAATGGACGTAATTGCCCGCCTCGTGGAACCAGTCGCGCGCCGCCTCCCACGGCAGGCGGGCCTGCACCGCATGATCGTTGGCGATGGCTTCCTCGATCATGTTGATCCGCTCGTTGGCGCGCATATGGGCGTTGTAGAGATCGAGATAACGCGCCGCGAACTCCGGGAATTGCAGGTGCAGCTTCTCGATCCGCTCCGGCTCCAGCGCCGCTCCGGGCAATTCGGGATGGGTGAGCGCGAAGGTGAACGCGCCCAGGAGCTGCTCTTCCTCCCGGCTGTCGAAACTGGCCCAGTCGGTCGGAAAGGCGCTGGCCAGCGCGGCCTTCACCTTGGCGGTCAGCGGCCGGTCGTCATTCTCCAACTGGCTGAGATAAGAGACGGAAATCCCCAGCGCCTGCGCCATGGCGGCCTGGTCCATGCGATGATCGATCCGAAGCTGGCGGAGCCTGGGACCGGCGAAGATGCGATTGCCACGTGCCATGCCCCACGGCATAATTTGCGAAGTCGTGATTTGCAAATTGGCAAATTTGCATTTGCGAAAAGCGCCAAAGGCTGGAAAGGGGCATCCATACCCGTCCGACCGACCGGAGAAAATGTCTATCATGTCCAGGCTTGCCATCATCGAACAGCTTGAAGCGAAGCGCGATGCCGCCCGGCTGGGCGGCGGCCAGCGCCGCATCGACGCGCAGCACGCCAAGGGGAAGCTGACCGCGCGCGAGCGGCTGGAAGTGCTGCTGGACGAGGACAGCTTCGAAGAGCTGGACATGTATGTCGAGCATAACTGCATCGACTTCGGCATGGACGAACAGCATATTCCGGGCGACGGCGTCGTCACCGGATCGGGCACGATCAACGGCCGCCTCGTCTATGTCTTCTCGCAGGACTTCACCGTCTATGGCGGCGCGGTGTCGGAACGGCACGCGATGAAGATCTGCAAGATCATGGACATGGCGATGAAGGTCGGCGCGCCCGTGATCGGCCTCAACGATTCCGGCGGCGCGCGCATCCAGGAAGGCGTGGCTTCGCTGGCGGGCTATGCCGAAATCTTCCAGCGCAACGTGCTGGCGTCGGGCGTGGTGCCGCAGATCAGCGTCATCATGGGCCCATGCGCGGGCGGTGCGGTCTATTCGCCCGCGATGACGGACTTCATCTTCATGGTGAAGGATTCGAGCTTCATGTTCGTGACCGGGCCGGATGTGGTGAAGACCGTCACCAACGAAGTCGTGACGCAGGAGGAACTGGGCGGCGCGGTCACCCACACCACCCGGTCGGGCGTGGCCGACGTGGCGTTCGAAAACGACATCGAAGCGCTGCTGGCCGTGCGCGATTTCGTCGATTTCCTGCCCGCTTCCAACCGCGAGCCCGTGCCGGAGCGCCCCAGCGCCGATCCGTGGGACCGGGTGGACGAAAGCCTCGACACGCTGGTCCCGGCCAATGCCAACCAGCCCTATGACATGCACGAACTGATCCGCAAGGTCGTGGACGAAGGCGATTTCTTCGAGGTCCAGCCTGCCCATGCGGGCAATATCCTGTGCGGCTTCGGGCGGATCGAGGGCAAGACGGTGGGCATCATCGCCAATCAGCCGATGGTGCTGGCCGGGGTGCTCGACATCAATTCGTCGAAGAAGGCGGGGCGTTTCGTCCGCTTCTGCGACGCGTTCGAGATTCCGATCGTCACCTTCGTCGACGTGCCGGGCTTCCTGCCGGGCACCGCGCAGGAGCATAACGGCATCATCAAGCATGGCGCGAAGCTGCTCTTCGCCTATGCCGAGGCGACCGTGCCCAAGATCACCGTCATCACGCGCAAGGCCTATGGCGGCGCCTATGACGTGATGTCCTCCAAGCATCTGCGCGGCGACCTCAACTATGCGTGGCCGACCGCCGAGATCGCGGTGATGGGTGCGAAGGGCGCGGTGGAGATCATCTTCCGCGGCAGGACGCCCGAGGAGATCGCCGAGCGCACCAGGGAATATGAGGACCGCTTCGCCAACCCCTTCGTGGCGGCGGGCAAGGGCTTCATCGACGAGGTGATCCAGCCCCATTCGACCCGCAAGCGCATCGCGCTGGGCCTGCGCAAGCTGCGCAACAAGGCGCTGGAGAATCCGTGGAAGAAGCACGACAATATCCCGCTGTGAGCGGAGGACAGGCATGAAACTGGGACGATTGAACCATATCGGCATCGCCACGCCTTCGCTGGAGGCCAGCATCGCCTATTATCGCGACGTGATGGGCGCGACGAAGATCCACGCGCCTTTCGACCTGCCCGCGCAGGGCGTGAAGGTCTGTTTCGTCGACACGCCGGGCGAAAACGGCACCGGCGGCACGCAGATCGAACTGATCGAGCCGCTGGGCGAGAACAGCCCGATCCACGGCTTCATCGCCAAGAACCCGGCGGGCGGGCAGCATCATATGTGCTATGAAGTGCCCGACATCCATGAAGCGAAGGCATGGTTCGAGGGGTTGGGGAAGAAGGTGCTGGGCGAACCCCGCATCGGCGCGCACGGCACGCCGATCTTCTTCGTCCACCCCAGGGACATGAACGGGGTGCTGACCGAGATCATGGAGACGCCCAGGGAGGCGCATTGACCGTCGAGGCTCCCGCTCCGTTCGCCCCGAGCTTGTCGAAGGGCTTCACCGAACGCAGTGAGATGTCCTCGCTATGCTCAGGCAAGGGCTTCGACTTCGTTCGGCCCGCACGGATTGGAAGTGAGTTATGACCGACAAGCCGACGCTGGATCAATGGGCCGCCGCCGCGTCCCGGGAAGTGAAGGGCAAGGACCTCACCTGGCGCACGCCGGAGGGGATCGACGTCAAGCCGCTTTACACGAGCGAGGACGTCAAGGTCGATCCGGGCCTTCCCGGCTTCGCGCCCTTCACCCGTGGCGTCCGGGCATCCATGTATGCGGGCCGTCCCTGGACCATCCGCCAATATGCGGGCTTCTCCACCGCCGAGGAATCCAACGCCTTCTACCGCCGCAACCTCGCGGCGGGGCAGAAGGGGCTGTCGGTCGCCTTCGACCTGGCCACCCATCGCGGCTATGACAGCGACCATCCCCGCGTCGTGGGCGACGTGGGCAAGGCGGGCGTCGCCATCGACAGCGTCGAGGACATGAAGATCCTCTTCGACGGCATCCCGCTCGACCAGATGTCGGTTTCCATGACGATGAACGGCGCAGTCATCCCGATCCTGTCCTTCTTCATCGTCGCGGGCGAGGAGCAGGGGGTCGATCGCAAGCTGCTGGACGGAACCATCCAGAACGACATTCTGAAGGAGTTCATGGTCCGCAACACCTATATCTACCCGCCCGAACCCTCGATGCGGATCATCTCCGACATTTTCGGCTACACGTCGCGGGAGATGCCCAAGTTCAACAGCATCTCCATTTCCGGCTATCACATGCAGGAAGCGGGCGCGACGCAGGTGCAGGAACTGGCTTTCACCATCGCGGACGGCATGGAATATGTGAAATATGGCGTGGCGTCGGGCCTCGACATCGACAAGTTCGCCGGACGCCTCAGCTTCTTCTTCGCCATCGGCATGAACTTCTTCATGGAAGTGGCGAAGCTGCGCGCCGCCCGCGTGCTGTGGCACCGCGCCATGACGACGCTGGGCGCGCAGGACGAACGCTCCAAGATGCTGCGCACCCACTGCCAGACCAGCGGCGTGTCGCTGACCGAGCAGGACCCCTATAACAACGTCATGCGCACCACCATCGAGGCGATGGCCGCGATGCTGGGCGGCACCCAGTCGCTCCACACCAACGCGCTGGACGAAGCCATCGCGCTGCCGACCGACTTTTCCGCGCGCATCGCCCGCAACACGCAGATCATCATCCAGGAAGAGACCGGCATGTGCAATGTCGTCGATCCCCTGGGCGGCAGCTATTATGTCGAGGCGCTGACGCAGGAACTGGTGGACCAGGCGCAGGCGATCATCGACCGCGTCCAGGGTGAAGGCGGCATGGCGAAGGCGGTCGCGGCCGGCTGGCCCAAGGCGATGATCGAGGAAGCCGCCGCCGCCCGCCAGGCCCGCGTGGACCGGGGCGAGGACGTGATTGTCGGCGTCAACAAATACCGCCTCGCGAACGAAGACCTGCTCGAGACGCTGGAGGTCGACAACACCAAGGTCCGCGAAGCGCAGATCGCCCGCATCAACAAGATGAAGGCAGAACGCGACGAGGCCAAATGCCAAGCGGCGCTCGACGCCCTGCGCAAGGGCGCGGCCGGCCCCGCGAGCATCGAGAACAACTTGCTCGCGCTGGCCGTGGAATGCGCCCGCGCCCGCGCCACGCTGGGCGAGATCAGCTCCGCCATGGAGGAGAGCTTCGATCGCTACGGCACGGTGCCGACGCCGGTGAAGGGCGTCTATGCGGCGCCCTACAAGGACGACAGCCGCTGGAAACAGGTTCTTGACGGTGTGCAGGCCGTCGAGCGGCGCCTTGGTCGCAAGCCGAAGATCCTCATCGCCAAGATGGGGCAGGACGGCCACGACCGGGGCGCCAACATCATCGCGTCGGCCTTTGGCGACATGGGCTTCGATGTCGTGTCCGGCCCGCTGTTCCAGACGCCGGAGGAAACGGTGGTGCTGGCGCTCGACGCGGGCGTGGACGTGGTCGGCGCGTCGAGCCTCGCGGCGGGGCACAAGACGCTGATCCCCGAACTCATCAGGGAGCTTCGGGAGGCGGGACGCCATGACGTGAAAGTGATCGCGGGGGGCGTCATTCCGCCACAGGATTACGACTTCCTTCGTGACGCGGGTGTGCAGGGCATTTATGGTCCCGGCTCCAATGTCGTGGAGTGCGCGGCCGACGTGCTGCGCCTCCTCGGCCACAACATGCCCCCGCCGGGGCTGGAGGAAGCCGCTTGAGCCAGATGACACCCCGTACCGACTGGACGCGCGAGGAAATCGCCGCGCTGTTCGACCTGCCCTTCAACGACCTGCTGTTCGAAGCGCAGGCGATCCACCGCGAGAACTTCCCGCGCAATGAAGTGCAGCTTTCCACCCTGCTGTCGATCAAGACCGGCGGCTGTCCGGAGGATTGCGGTTATTGCAGCCAGTCGACCGAAGCGGAAAGCGGCCTCAAGGCTACCAAGCTGATGGACGTGCAGGCCGTGCTGCAAGCGGCGGCGCAGGCGAAAGACCATGGCTCCGGCCGTTTCTGCATGGGCGCGGCATGGCGCAATCCCAAGGATCGCGACATGCCCAGGCTCATCGAGATGGTGAAGGGCGTGCGCCAGATGGGCATGGAAACCTGCATGACGCTCGGCATGTTGAGCGAGGGGCAGGCGAGGCAGCTCGCCGATGCGGGCCTCGATTACTACAATCATAATATCGACACCTCGCCGGAAAACTACGCCAACGTCATCACCACCCGGACCTTCGAGGACCGGATCGAGACGCTGGAGAATGTCCGCAATGCGGGCATCAACGTGTGCTGCGGCGGCATCGTCGGACTGGGCGAAACGCGGGGCGACCGCATCGGCTTCCTCCACGCGCTCGCCACCATGCCGCATCCCGAAAGCGTGCCGATCAACGCGCTGGTGCCGGTCAAGGGCACGGTGCTGGGCGACATGCTGGCCGACACGCCGCTCGCCAGGATCGACGAGATCGAGTTCGTGCGGACCGTCGCCGTGGCGCGGATCGTCATGCCGCGGTCGATGGTGCGCCTCTCGGCGGGCCGGGAAAGCATGAGCGAAGCCTGTCAGGCGCTCTGCTTCATGGCGGGCGCGAACAGCATCTTCACCGGCGACAAGCTGCTCACGGCGGCCAATGCGGGCGACGACAAGGACAGCGCGCTGCTCGGCAAGCTGGGCCTGACGCCGATGATGGCCCAGCCGCACGGGCATCTGGAGGCGGCTGAATAGGCATTTATCTCCGTTCGCCCTGAGCGAAGTCGAAGGGCTCCACCGAGCAGAGCGAGGTGCCTTCGCTGCGCTCGGGCGAGGGCTTCGGCTTCGCGCGGCCTGAACGGATTTTGGAACCAAGGACGAGGGCAAGGATAAAGATGGCAATCACCAAGATCCTGATCGCGAACCGTGGCGAGATCGCCTGCCGCGTGATCCGCACGGCGCGGAAGATGGGCATCAAGACCGTGGCGGTCTATTCCGACGCCGATGCGCGTTCCCCCCACGTCCTGATGGCGGACGAAGCGGTTCATCTCGGCCCGCCGCCCGCCGCGCAATCCTACCTGCTGGCCGACAAGATCATCGAGGCATGCAAGGCGACCGGCGCGGATGCGGTGCATCCGGGCTATGGCTTCCTGTCGGAGCGCGAAAGCTTCCGCAAGGCGCTGGACGAGGCGGGCATCGTCTTCGTCGGCCCGCCCGCCAACGCCATCGCCGCCATGGGCGACAAGATCGAGTCCAAGAAGCTTGCGATGGAAGCGGGCGTCAATGTCGTCCCCGGCTATGTCGGCGTGATCGAGGACACCGAACATGCGGTGAAGATTTCCAACGAGATCGGCTATCCGGTCATGATGAAGGCGTCGGCGGGCGGCGGCGGCAAGGGGATGCGCCTTGCCTATAGCGAGCAGGACGTGCGCGAAGGGTTCGAGGCGACCAGGCGCGAGGGGCTGAACAGCTTCGGCGACGACCGCGTGTTCATCGAGAAGTTCATCGAAAGCCCGCGCCATATCGAAATCCAGATATTGGGCGACCAGCACGGCAATATCGTCTACCTCAATGAACGCGAATGCTCGATCCAGCGCCGCCATCAAAAGGTGGTGGAGGAAGCACCGTCGCCCTTCGTCAGCCCCGAAATGCGCAAGAAGATGGGCGAACAATGCGTCGCCCTGGCGCGCGCGGTCGGCTATTTCAGCGCGGGCACGGTGGAACTGATCGTGTCGGGCACGGACAAGACCGGCGACGGCTTCTACTTCCTCGAAATGAACACCCGCCTGCAGGTCGAGCATCCCGTGACGGAGGAAATCACCGGCCTCGATCTGGTGGAGCAGATGATCCGCGTCGCCAATGGCGAGAAGCTGGGCTTCACCCAGGCCGATGTGAAGATCAACGGCTGGTCCGTCGAGAACCGGGTCTATGCCGAAGATCCCTATCGCGGTTTCCTGCCCTCGACGGGCCGCCTGATCCGCTACACGCCGCCCGAAACCGGCGCTGACGAGACGGGCGCTCTGGTGCGCGTCGACGACGGCGTGCAGGAAGGGGGCGAGGTCAGCATGTTCTACGACCCCATGATCGCCAAGCTCATCACCTGGGCGCCCACGCGCGAACAGGCCATCGACAAGCAGATCGAGGCGCTCGACAGGTTCGAGATCGAGGGGCCGGGCCATAATATCGACTTCCTGTCGGCCCTGATGCAGCACCCGCGCTTCCGGTCGGGCGACATCACCACGGGCTTCATCGCGCAGGAATATCCCGAAGGGTTCACAGGCGCGCCCGCGTCGCCGGACCTGCTCCGCAAGCTTGCCGCGATCGGGGCCTTCGCCGCCATGGCGCAGGCCGACCGCGCGCGCCGCATCGACGGCCAGCTCGGCAGGAAGCTGCGGGCCCCGACCGGCTGGCAGGTGAGGATCGGCGCGGGAGAAGAGGGGGCGCTGCACGATGTCGTCATCCGGGGCGACAAGGTGGCCGTCGACGGCGAACCGCTGGACATGAGCCTGGAATATACGCCCGGCGACCGTCTGATCGAAGCCGAGTTCGGCGACGAGCAGTTGGCGGTCCGGATCGCGCCGGTCCGCGCCGGTTTCGTCCTGACCGCGCATGGCGCCAGCCACAAGCTGCGCATCCTGCCCGCGCACGCCGCGCCTTATGCCAAGCATATGATCGAGAAGATCCCGCCCGATCTTTCGCGATTCCTCATCTGCCCGATGCCCGGCCTGCTGGTCGCGCTCCACGTGCAGGCCGGCGACAAGGTGGAGATCGGCCAGCCGCTCGCGGTGATCGAGGCGATGAAGATGGAGAATATCCTGCGCGCGCAGAAGGCGGGCGTGGTGAAGAACGTGTCGGCGGCGCAGGGCGAAAGCCTGCCGGTCGACGCCATCATCCTGGAACTGGAATAACCGCGTCCGCCGGGCGCGACGGGAAGGCCGCGGCCTCCCTTGCGCCCGGCCGTTTCCGCCGGTCGACCGGCCGATGGCGGATGGAAGGCGATTGCGATCCTGCCGCCCCATGGCCTATCGTCGGGCCATGCACGCTTCCCATGACCCCGCCGCTCCCGCCGCCGATGCGATCCTGTTCGACGATTTCCTGAAGGTCGACATCCGGGTCGGCACCGTCGTTTCGGCCGAACCTTTCCCCGAAGCGCGCCAGCCGGCCTACAAGCTGCTGATCGATTTTGGCCCCGCCATCGGATGCAGGAAATCCAGCGCCCGGATCACGGACCGCTACGACCTCGCCGATCTGCCGGGGCGTCAGGTCGCGGCGGTCGTGAATTTCCCGCCCCGCCAGATCGGCAAGTTCATGTCGCAGGTGCTGACATTGGGCTTCGCGGACTCGCAGGGAGCGGTCGTCCTCTTCGCTCCCGACCAGCCGGTCCCGAACGGCTCACGGCTTTTCTGACCGGAAGCCGCCGACCGGCTGACCTGCGGCTCCCGTCTTCCGTTCAACGCTCGATGCACATGGCGACGCCCATGCCGCCGCCGACGCACAATGTGGCGAGGCCCTTTCTGGCGTCGCGCTTCTGCATTTCGTAGAGCAGGGTGGTGAGCACGCGCGCGCCGGACGCGCCGACCGGATGGCCGATGGCGATCGCGCCGCCATTGACGTTCACCTTTTCCGGGTCCCAGCCCAGTTCCTGCCCCACGGCCAGGGACTGCGCGGCAAAAGCCTCATTGGCCTCGATCAGGTCGAGGTCGCCCAGCGCCCAGCCCGCCTTTTCCAGCGCGATGCGCGTGGCGGGAGCGGGGCCGATGCCCATGATCGCCGGATCGACGCCGCAGGTCGCGAAGGAGGCGATGCGCCCCATGACCGTCGCGCCGCGCCTGGCCGCTTCCGCTCCGCTCATCACGACGAGCGCGGCCGCGCCGTCATTGAGGCCGCTGGCGTTGCCCGCGGTGACCGAGCCATCCTTCTTGAAAGCCGGCTTCAGCGCCTGCATCGCCTCCAGCGTGGCGCCGGCGCGGATATATTCGTCGCTGTCGACCACGATGTCGCCCTTGCGGCCCTTGATCGTGACGGGCGCGATTTCGTCCTTGAAGCGGCCGGCGGCGCGGGCGGCCTCCGCCTTGTTCTGGCTGGCGACGGCGAACTGGTCCTGCGCGTCGCGGGAAATCTGGTATTTCTCCGCCAGATTCTCCGCCGTCATGCCCATATGGTAATTGTGGAACGCGTCGGTCAGGCCGTCCAGGATCAGGGTGTCGACCAGCGACAGCGCGCCCATCTTCACGCCGCCGCGCAGATTTTGCGCATGGGGGGCCATGGACATATTCTCCTGCCCGCCCGCGATCATGATCCGCGCATCGCCCGATTTGACCGCCTGCGCCGCCAGCGCCACGGCGCGCAGCCCGGACCCGCAAAGCTGGTTGATGCCGATGGCCGTGCGCTCGACCGGGATGCCCGCGTTGACGGCGGCCTGCCGCGCGGGATTCTGTCCCTGCCCGGCGGTCAGGATCTGGCCCAGTATGACTTCGTCCACTTCCTCCGGCGCGAGTCCCGCCTGCGCGAGGGCGGCGACGATCGCGGTCCGGCCCAGTTCATGCGCGGGGGTATTGGCGTAAGCGCCCAGAAAACTGCCGACGGCGGTCCGCTTGGCGGCGGTGATGACGATGTCTGACACGGTTCAGGTCCTCGATGCTGAGATTTTTGTTCGCAAGCGCACATAACATCATCCGCCATGGTCGCAAAGCCATTGGGACAAAGGATTCCACAGAAGCGCGCGCGCCTGCCGCCCGACGATCATGCCCACATGGCCCATTTGCAGGGTCCGGCCCTGGGCCAGGCGGGGGGCCGCGCTGGCCGGGACGATCCGGTCGGTCGCGGATCGAATGGACAAGGCGGGACAGGACAGGGATGGAAGATCGACGGCCTTTCCTCCGATCATCCATTGCCCCAACCCGCTGACATTCCCGTCATAGAATGTCTCGAAAAGATCGCGTCCCGCGGCGAAGGTCAGGGGCGCGCCTCCATTCGCCCAATCCTCCACGGCAAGGAAGGCGCGTTCGTCGTCCGTCCCCGGCGCCATGTCGGAAAAGGCCGCGAATTTCCCGACGGTGCGGCGCGGGTCGAGCGCCCAGAACCCCGATTGAAGAACCTCCATCGGCACATAGCCCAGGCGTTCGCAGGTGGCTTTGGCCCCCCTCCACAAGCCGACGATCTGGTCGAGATCGGCCTGCGGAAAGCCGTCGAAATGCCATGGCGCGGCGATGGTGGCGATGGCGCGGACGGGATGCAGCATGGCCGCGCCCAGAACCAGACTGCCGCCCAGGCAATAGCCCACGACAAGGGGAGGCTCCGGCAGCGTTTCCAGCATCGGAACCAATCGCCGCGCGACATGGCCTTCCAGCCCCAGCATCGAATCCGCGGCCGCCGGCGTCCCCCAATCGACCAGATAGGCGTCATGGCCTTGCGCGGCCATGTGGCGCAGCATGGACCGGCTTTCCGACAGGTCGAGCACGGTGGGCGGGTTGATGAGCGAAGGCACGAACACGACCGGCGCGCCGCGCTTTC
The DNA here is from genome assembly GCF_002355855.1 of Sphingobium cloacae. Classification (NCBI taxonomy): domain Bacteria; kingdom Pseudomonadati; phylum Pseudomonadota; class Alphaproteobacteria; order Sphingomonadales; family Sphingobiaceae; genus Sphingobium; species Sphingobium cloacae. The sequence goes on along the minus strand of NZ_AP017655.1, from coordinate 1,059,892 downwards.
CCGTGCCGTATCGCAGCAATCGCGCCTGTCCCGCCGACGCCGCCACGGCGGGGGGAGGGGGTGGGACGGGCCGCTCCGCCGACTGATATTTCCGCAGGCCCAGAAAGGCGCGGCGGCGCAGGTCCGGGTCGTCCTCCGTCTCCCGCCACAGCATGTCCAGGAAAAGCGGCAGGGGGCGGGGCCCATGTTGCGGCGCGGCATCGCCCTGTGCTAATGCGGAAGGAACAGGAGTGGGAGAGATTTCCATGGCGAAGTCCAAGACGACGAACGAATCCGAACCGGTGATCATCAAGAAATATGCGAACCGGCGGCTCTATAATACGGAAACCTCCAGCTACATCACGTTGGATCTTTTGTCGCAGATGACCCGCGAGGGGCGCGAGTTCGTCGTCGTGGACGCCAAGACGGGGGAGGACATCACGCATAATGTCCTGACCCAGATCATCATGGAGGAGGAACAGCGCGGCAAGAACATGCTGCCCGTCAATTTCCTGCGCCAGCTGATCTCCATGTACGGCGATTCCATGCAGTCCATGGTGCCGCAATATCTCGAAGCGTCCATGGAGGCGTTCCGCAAGAACCAGCAGCAGTTCCAGGAAGCGATGAAGGGCGCCTTCGGCGGCGGCCCCTTCGCGGAAATCGCCAAGCGCAACATGGAGATGTTCGAGGCCGCCACCCATGCCTTCGGCGCGGGCGCCACCCCGCCCGCCGCCAAAACGTCCCGCTCCGACGCCCGTTCCGACGAAAGCAAGGATGACGAGATCGCCGGCCTCAAGGCCCAGCTCGCGGCCTTGAACGCCAAGATCGACAAGCTCGGCTAAAGTCCTGCCTGCGACGCTTGGGGGGTCGACAGAAACGGCGCGCTTGCCCTATGGCGCGCCATCATTCGCACTCAGACATCCAAGGCAGGCCCTGTGAAACACGCCCTTTCCGTCACCCGTGAACAGGATTTCGCCGCCTGGTACCAGGCGGTCGTCTCCGAAGCCGACATGGCGGAGGAAAGCGGCGTTCGCGGCTGCATGGTCATCCGCCCCTGGGGCTATGGCATCTGGGAACGCATCCAGCGCTTGCTGGATGAGCGGATCAAGGCCACGGGTCACGAAAACTGCTATTTTCCCGTCTTCATCCCGCTCTCCTATTTCGAGAAGGAAGCCGAGCATGTGGACGGCTTCGCCAAGGAAATGGCGGTGGTCACCCATCACCGCCTGATCCAGAAGGACGGCCGGATGGTGCCGGACCCCGAAGCGAAGCTGGAAGAGCCGCTGGTGGTGCGTCCCACGTCCGAAACGGTGATCGGCGCGGCTTTCTCCCGCTGGGTGCAAAGCTGGCGCGACCTGCCGGTGCTCATCAACCAGTGGGCGAATGTCGTGCGCTGGGAAATGCGCACCCGCATGTTCCTGCGCACCAGCGAGTTCCTCTGGCAGGAAGGGCATACCGCCCACGCCTCGGTCGACGAAGCGATGGACGAGACGATGAAGATGCTCGAAGTCTATCGCAGCTTCGCCGAGGAATGCGTCGCGCTGCCGGTCATCGCGGGCGAAAAGCCGGAAAATGAGCGTTTTCCGGGCGCTGTCGCCACCTATTCCATCGAAGCGATGATGCAGGACGGGAAGGCGCTTCAGGCGGGCACGTCCCATTTCCTGGGCACCACTTTCAGCCAGGCGCAGAATATCCGGTTCCAGAATGCCGAAGGGCAGCAGGAACTGGCCCAGACGACCAGCTGGGGCATGTCCACGCGCATGATCGGCGGGCTCATCATGGTGCATGGCGACGATGACGGGCTGCGGGTGCCGCCGCGTGTCGCGCCCTATCAGATCGTCGTCGTGCCGATGCTGCGCGATACGGAGGAGGACGCCGCGATCCTCGATTATTGCGCCGCGCTGGTGGAGGAGCTGAACGGCAGGGACGTGTTCCGCGAGCCTGTCCGCGCCCTGCTGGACAAGCGCCCCGCCAAGGCCGCCAACAAGCGCTGGGGCTGGGTCAAGAAGGGCGCGCCGATCGTGATCGAGGTCGGCGGCCGGGATGTCGCCGGCGGCAATGTGTCGGTGCTGCGCCGCGACCGGCTCTATCGGGCGGATGGAAAGCTCGACAGCCAGGTCGTGCCGCGGGACGATTTCATCGCCGGAGCGGCCGCCGCGCTGGAAGAGGTCCAGCGGGCGCTGTTCGCCGAGGCGCACGGCCGGCTGCACGGCCATGTGGACAAGGATATTGCGTCGCTGGATGCCCTGAAGGCCTATTTCGCCGCCAGCGCGAAGCCGGGCTGGGCGCTCGTCCAGTGGAGCAGGCCGACCGGCGCGGCGCTCGACAAGGTGGTCGAATGGCTGAAGGGCGAGAAGCTGACCCTGCGCAACGTGCCGCTGGATGCGGAAGCGGCCGACGGCGCCTGCATCTTCACCGGGCAGGCGGCGGTCGAGCGCGTTCTGGTCGGGCGCTCCTATTAAGGGGGCGGACGGCGCGGGGCGTCGGCCGCCGGTCGGGCCTCGATTGACGCGGGATCATAACTTTCCTATTCCGCGCCATGCGACAGGTTCCCGAAAGGGATAAACGGGAATGAGGGGAAGAACCTCAGCTGCCCCTGCAACTGTGAGCGGATAGCCGCGCGCCATAAGTCATTGGAATCGCATGGTTCTGAGAAGGCGGCGCATCCGGCCCTGACCCGCAAGCCAGGATACCGGCCCGCCGCAGTCGTTCTCCGCGCGGCCAGGGTGCGCCATGCGGACGGGCTCCCCCGCGTGGCGACAGTCCCACCGCGCCGGGCGGCAGGCAGGACGGCGGCACCCGCCCCGTCCGCCTCCTCCGGGCCGGCCCTCGCTGCGGAAGGTCCACCATGCCCCCCGAATCCCGAAACACGATCACTTCGCCATCTCCTTCATGGAATCGCGAACGCTCCCTCCACCCATGGGCAGGGGCGCGGCCGTGAAGGGCTTCATCATCGCCACGCAGTTCCTGACCCGGCTGCCCACACCCCGGATCGCCTTCACGCCTGCCGATTTCCCCCCGGCCATGCGCTGGTTCCCCGCCGTCGGCCTGATCGTGGGCCTGATCGTCACATGGGGTATCTGGGCTGGCGGCCTGGTCGATCCATGGGTCGGGGCGCTGACCGGACTGCTTCTGTGGGTCGCGGTGACGGGCGGCCTTCATCTCGACGGACTGGCGGATATCGCCGACGCCCGCGGCGCGGCGCATGGCCATCGCGAAAGGATGATGGCCGCGCTGACCGATCCCCATATCGGCAGCTTCGGCGCCATCGCCATCGTCCTCCTGCTCCTGGGCAAGCTGGTGCTGGTCCACGCCCTCCTCACTCTGCCGGGCCCCGCCCGTCCGCCATGGCTGGGGCTCGTCGCCATTCCCTTCATCGCCCGGATCGGCCCGTTGATCTGGACCTATGGGCTGCCGCCGCTCCACGAAGGTCTGGCTTCCCGCTTCCGGGGCGCCGTGCGCCCGTTCGATATGCTGGCATGGACAGGCGCGGCGCTTGCCGCTTCCTTTCTGTTCCCGGCCCTGCTCGTTGCCCTCATCCTGATTCCGCTCTGGGGCTGGTGGATCAAGCGCCATATCGGCGGCATTTCCGGTGACGGCCACGGCGCTGGCATCGAGTGGATCGAAGCCGCGCTCCTGATGGCGCTGGTCGTGGGAGCGCGGTTGTCATGAAAAGCCCATGGACATGGCATGGCGGCGATCTCGACGCGGCGCGGGCGTGGTTCGGCGAAGGCGGCGATCCGTGGATCGATCTGTCGACCGGCATCAACCCGCATGGCTGGCCGGGCGCGGCGGGGATGGCCATCGACTGGCGCGGCCTGCCTTCGAAAACCGATCTGCGGGAGATGGAGGAAATCGCGGCCGTCTATTTCGATGTGGACCCCCGGCATGTCTGCGCCCTTCCGGGAACCGAAACGGGCCTGCGCCTGGCCAGCGATCTGCTCGGCCCGCGCGCGCGATATCTTGCCCCCTGCTATCGCACGCATGAGGATATGTTCCCGCTATCCTCGGCGATAACGGCGGCGGCGATGGAGAGTCCGGATGGCGGCACCATCATTCTCGCCAATCCCAATAATCCCGACGGCCATTGCTGGCCGCGCGACGCGCTGCTCGACCTGGCCGACCGCAGAGCGGACGAGGAATGGCTGATCGTTGACGAAGCCTTTGCCGACAGCGATCCGGCGACCAGTCTGGCGCGGGATATAGCGGATGATCGACGGCTGCTCATCTTCCGCTCCTTCGGCAAATTCTTCGGATTGGCGGGCTTGAGGCTCGGCTTCCTGCTCGGCCCGGAAGCCATCGTCGGCCGGATGCGGCGAAAGCTTGGGGCATGGCCGGTTTCCGCCGCCGCCATCGCCATCGGGAGAGCCGCCTATGCCGACCGCGACTGGATCGCGGCGATGCGGGAGCGCCTGCCCCGCGAAAGACGGCGGCTGGACGATGTGCTGACGGGCTGCGGATACTCGCCCGTCGGCGCCTGTCCGCTGTTCCGGCTGATCGTGGCCGACGATGCGATGGCGCTGTTCGAGCGACTGGCGAAACAGACCATCCTGACGCGTCCCTTCGACTACGAACCCCGCTGGCTGCGGATCGGCCTCCCCGAAACGGAGGAGGCGCTCGACCGCCTGCAAAGGGCCCTCCTTGGCTGAGCCGATCGCCTTCGCGGCCCTTGCCCTCGATGCGGTCATCGGATGGCCGCGCGCGCTTTATGCCCGGATCGGCCATCCCGTCGGTTTCTTCGCCCGGATCATCACCCTGTCCGAACGTTACGGGAACCAAGCGCGATGGAGCGCGGGGCTTCGCCGCGCTATCGGGGTTCTGACCGTGATGCTGTTGTTGGCCGTCTCGGCCGGCGGCGCTCTTCTGCTGGAAGGGCTCTGCCGCCGCTGGCTCGGTTCCCTTGCATGGCTTGGCATGGCGATTCTTGCCTGGCCCGCCCTCGCGCAACGCAGCCTGTTCGAGCATGTCCGGCCGATCGCCCGCCATCTGGGGGAGGGCGATGAGGCACGTGCGCGGCAGGACGTGTCGATGATCGTGGGCCGGGACACCGAAACGCTCGACGAACCCGGCATCGCCCGCGCCGCGATCGAGAGCCTGTCGGAAAGCTTCTGCGATGGAGTGGCCGCGCCGCTCTTCTGGTTGATCGTCGGAGGGCTGCCGGGAATCTGGGCCTACAAGGCCATCAACACCGCCGACAGCCTGATCGGTCACAAGGAAGAACGCTGGCGCGCCTTTGGCTGGGCCGCGGCGCGGACGGACGATGTCATGAACTTCCTGCCCGCGCGGCTGGGCGGGGCGGTGATCTGTCTGGCCGGCGGAGGAGGCTGGCGCATCATGTGGCGCGATGCGCGCAAACATGCCTCTCCCAATGCGGGATGGACGGAGGCGGCGATGGCGGGAACGCTGGGGCTGCGTCTCGCCGGACCCGTAAGCTATGATGGCGTGGCCCATGACAAGCCGTGGATCGGCGAAGGCCGTGACCGGGTTTTCGCGCAAGACATCCAGCGGGCATTGCGGGTCTATCTGCGCGCCTGCGCTATACTCTGGATCGGAGCGGCGGCCATGCCGTTGCTCATTCGATGATGCATGCTGGCGCGGGAAGGGCGCATGCGATAATCCTCCAGGAAGGAAAGCCGCGCGGGGCGCGCGCCTGCGTGAAATCCATGGATGGCATGAGGGAAATGCGGAAATGAGCGCAGCCAAAGGACGCAACGCCGCCCAATGCCTGGTCCGCCAGCTGGAAATCCATGGGATCGACCATATCTTCTGCGTTCCCGGCGAAAGCTATCTGGCCGTGCTCGACGCGCTGATCGGCAGCCCGATCAAGGTGACGGTGTGTCGGGCCGAGGGCGGCGCGGCGATGATGGCCGAAGCGCATGGCAAGCTGACGGGCCGTCCCGCGGCCTGCTTCGTGACGCGAGGGCCGGGCGCGGCCAACGCCATGCCGGGCCTGCATATCGCCCAGCATGATTCGACGCCGATGCTGGTCTTCGTCGGGCAGGTCGAACGGGATGTCCGCGACCGGGGCGCGTTTCAGGAACTGGATTATCGCGCGGTGTTCGGCTCGATCGCGAAATGGGTGGCCGAAATCGACAATGGGGAACGCATCCCGGAGATCGTCAGCCGCGCCGTCCATGCGGCCATGTCGGGGCGACCGGGGCCGGTCCTCGTCTCCCTGCCGGAAGATATGTTGCGGGAAAGCGTGGAGGCAGGGGATGCCGTGTGCGCTGCCGTCGTGGAAGCGCATCCGGGCGCCGGCCAGATGGCGCGGTTGGGGCAATTGCTGGGCGAAGCGAAGCGGCCGCTGGCCATTCTGGGCGGATCGCGCTGGTCGCAGGTGGCCGTGGATCAGGTGGCGGCGTTCGCGGGGCGATGGGATCTGCCGGTGGCCGTCTCCTTCCGGCGGCAGATGCTGTTTCCGGCGAGCCACGATAGCTTTGCCGGCGATCTGGGCTTCGGGGCCAATCCGAAGCTGGCCGCGCGAGTCAGGGACGCCGACCTGCTGCTCCTGATCGGCGCGCGCATGGCGGAGGTGCCGAGCCAGGGATATGGCCTGATCTCCATCCCCGAGCCGGAACAGAGGATTGTCCATGTGCATCCCGATCCATCGGAACTGGGCAAACTCTATCGGCCGGTGCTGGCGATCAACGCCGCTCCGGAAGCGTTCGCCGCGGCGCTGGAGGGCGTCGGCCCCGTACCATCGCCGTCGCCGTCGCGCGCGGATTTCCGCGAAGCGGGCAGGGCGGACTTCCTCGCCTGGACCGATCCGGAGCGGATCGTCAGCCCCGGCGATTTCCACCCCGCGCGGATGATGGCATGGCTGCGCGAGAAGCTTCCGCGGGATGCGATCCTGTGCAACGGCGCAGGCAATTATGCGACCTGGGTGCATCGCTTCCATCGTTTCGAGAGGTTCGGGACGCAGCTTGCGCCGACATCGGGGTCGATGGGCTATGGCGTTCCCGCGGCGGTCGCGGCCAAGCGGATGTTCCCCGAACGCGCCGTGATCGCCTTTGCGGGCGACGGCTGCTTCATGATGAACGGGCAGGAATTCGCGACGGCGGTCCAATATGGGCTGGCGATCATCGTCATCCTGATCGACAACGGGATGTACGGCACCATCCGCATGCATCAGGAGCGGGAATTTCCCGGACGGCCCATCGCGACGGCACTCACCAATCCCGACTTCGCCGCTTATGCGCGGGCTTTTGGAGGCCATGGGGAGACGGTGGCGCGGACATCCGATTTCGCCGACGCCTTCGATCGGGCCAGCGCGTCGGGCAAGCCTGCCATCCTCCATTGCCTGCTCGATCCGGATGCGATTTCGCCCGGCACCACGTTGGAAGCCGTGCGGCACGCGGCCTTCGAGGTAGGGCGGTAGTCCGAGGGACGAACGGCGGCCAAAGGCGCGCATTGCATCGAGCAACGCTCTCCTTTGGAGCCGGGAAAGACTATCGCTGCGCCCCCTTCTGCAAATTTACCGTTCGTCGCAGAATCATTGGCGCACAGGAATAAAAGAACATATATAGTACATATGAAGAACATGGGAGTCGGCGATCGGTTGGCGATTCTGGCGGATGCGGCCAAATATGACGCATCCTGCGCATCGTCGGGGACGTCGAAGCGGCATAGCCGGGATGGGAAGGGCATCGGCTCCACGCAGGGCATGGGCATTTGCCATGCTTATGCCCCGGACGGCCGCTGCATCTCCTTGCTCAAGATTCTGCTGACCAACCACTGCATCTTCGACTGCCACTATTGCGTCAATCGGAAGAGCTCCAACGTCGTACGGACCCGCTTCACGCCGCGGGAAGTCGTGGATCTCACGCTCGGCTTCTATCGCCGCAATTATATCGAAGGCCTGTTTCTCTCGTCCGGGATCATCAAATCTTCCTCACACACGATGGAGCAACTGGTGGAAGTCGCCCGCATGTTGCGGGAGGAGCACGGCTTCCGGGGCTATATCCACCTCAAGGCCATTCCGGAAGCAGACCCCGAACTGGTGCGGCAGGCCGGGCTCTGGGCCGATCGCGTATCGATCAATGTCGAACTTCCGACCAAAACCGGGATTGTCGCGACTCGCTCCTGACAAGAACAGCGTGCAGATTGAAGGCGCGATCGCCGATATCGGCGATGCGATCGCCGAAGCCAGGGATGCGCGCAAACGCTTTCGCCATGCGCCGCGCTTCGCGCCTGCCGGCCAGTCCACGCAGATGATCGTCGGCGCGGACGGCGCGAGCGACAGCCAGATCATTGGCCGAGCCAATATGTTGTATGATCGGTTCCAGCTGCGCCGCGTCTATTATTCGGCCTTCAGCCCGATTCCGGACGCCAGCGCGGTCCTGCCGCTCAAGAGACCGCCACTGATGCGCGAGCATCGGCTTTACCAATCGGACTGGCTGGTGCGTTTCTATGGCTTCTCGACCGGGGAGGTGCAGGAGGCAGCGGACGACAAGGGCATGCTGCCGCTCGATATCGATCCGAAGCTGGCTTGGGCGCTGAAGTTTCGCGGCCTGTTCCCAGTCGATATCAATCGCGCCCCGCGCGAAGCGCTGCTGCGGGTGCCGGGCCTTGGAACGCGCGCCGTCGCGGCGATCCTGCGCGCGCGGTGCCTTCATGACCTTCGCCTCGACGATCTTGCGCGCCTGACCCGGACGGTGGCGAAGCTGCGTCCATTCATCATTGCGGCGGACTGGCGACCGACCTCGCTGATCGATCGCGGCGACCTTCGCGTCCGCCTTGTCTGGGATGGGTAAATGGAAGCGCTGTCAGTCGGTATCGGTTTAGTGTTGCGTTCTGCGCTCGCGTTCGCTGTCCTCGCGGGAGCGGGGGTCTGCTTCTTTCTTCTGTTCCCCGATCGCGCCTTGCCTTGCTAGCTAGCGCAGTTGCTGAAGACCCTGGCACGGACGGCATACTGATGCTGATCGATTTTGAGAGGAAAACCAGACGTTCGTTCATGACGTGGCAGTCGATCCAAAGCGCTGTCACGGACCACGTCCCGGCAGAGAACTGGGAGGGTGCTTACAATGTCGTGCCCGTCCCGGCGGCCGAACTGCGCCGGAAGCTGCTGGCGATGACAAGCAGCGGCGGCAAGGATGACCCCGCCGCCCGCTGTCTCAATCTTATAGACAAACTCCGGGACGAGTACGGTGCTCCAGAATCGGAACCACGCCATCCCGATTTTGCGTCAGGACGCCCTTGGCCGATCTTGACGCCCGATCCGGATGCCGAGGACGGGAACTGAATCGGTAGACCAACGATCCGGGAGAAATGTCAGCCCGAAAGCGAGCGCGCGGCTACATTCCAGCTTTCCTATCGCACAGCCACCAGTACGACACGGCCCAAGAGGCGCCAAATCAGCTTACATGAGCAGACGACTGCTTTCAGGGACAGCGCCTACGTTGAGAACCTATACACCTGTTTGATATTATGAGATAAATATCCTGTCTCTGTGAGTTTGTGCAGGAGAGAGTATGTCACGCCATCTGTTTTGGCTGTCGGATGAGGCATGGTTAGCGATTGAGCCACATCTGCCGCATGGCAAAGCTGGCAAGCCGAGAGTTGACGATCGAACGGTGATTTCGGGCATCCTGCACGTGCTCAAGACAGGCTGCCGCTGGCGCGACGTACCCGCCGCTTATGGGCCGCCCACAACGATCTATAACCGCTACAACCGCTGGTCTCAGCGGCGCATCTGGCAGCGCCTTTTCGAGAAGGTCGCGGCATCGGGGCCTGTGCCGAAAGAACTGTCGATAGATAGCAGCCACGTCAAAGCCCACCGTTCGGCGGCAGGCTCAAAAAGGGGGAGTATGAAGAAGCGGTCGGTCGCTCACGGGGCGGCAGGACGTGCAAGATCCACTGCCTGGCCGACGATCGCGGCCGACCGGTCGCCATCACCCTGACACCCGGCAACATCGCAGACATCAGCATCGCCATTCCGCTACTCGGTACGGTCGCTCCACCAAGGCGTCTCCTCGCCGACAAAGCCTATGACGCCGACAGCTTGCGCAACTGGCTGACCGCCCGAAACGTCAAAGCCGTGATCCCTTCAACTGCTTCGCGCCGAACACCATATCCTCTCGACCGGCGTATCTATCGAAGGAGAAACGTCATCGAGAGGCTCTTCGGACGCCTCAAAAACTGGCGGCGCATCGCCACCAGATATGACCGACACGCCCAAAACTATCTCGCCGCTATCGCTCTCGTCGCCGTCGTCGCAGAGTGGAGCAAATGAGTCCCCAACCTAGTGCAATGACGCAGACGGGAGATTCACAAATCGTCTAGGACATGCGACTCTCCCGTCATGGCCCAGACCGTCAACATCCTCTTGAACGCCGCCGACCGTGCTCGGCTTGAACAAATCGTCGGCGACCGCAACTGCCCGCTCAAGCATGTGCTGCGCGCCAGGATCGTGCTGCTCTCCAGCGACCGCTTGCCGGTGCTCGAAGTGGCCCGCCGCGCCGGCGTCAGCCGACCTGCGGTCTGGCGCTGGCAACAGCGCTTCGCTGAGGAAGGCGTCGATGGTCTTCTCCGCGACAAGACGCGCAAGCCCGGTACGGCGCCGATCGCCGCGCCCGTCGTCGCACGGATCGTTGCGTTGACCTGCTCCGAACCGCCCGGTGCCGTGACCCATTGGACCGGCCGCGCAATGGCCAAAGCCTTCGGCGTCTCGCTCCGAACCGTCCAGCGCATCTGGCAGGTCCATCACCTCCAACCCCACCGTCTGCGAACCTTCAAGAGATCGAGCGACCCCGCCTTCGCCGCCAAGGTCGAAGACATCGTCGGTCTCTACATGGCCCCGCCGGCTCACGCCGTCGTCATCTCGATCGACGAGAAGAGCCAGATCCAGGCCCTCGACCGAACCCAACCCGGTCTGCCGTTGAAGCCGGGCAAATGCGGAACAATGACGCACGACTACAAACGCAATGGCACGACCACCCTGTTCGCCGCGCTCGACGTCCTCCACGGCACAGTCGTCGGTCGCTGCATGCCCAAGCACAGGCACCAGGAGTTCATCAAGTTCCTCAACGCCGTCGAGCGCGCCGTTCCTGCCGGCAAGGTGATCCACGCCGTCCTCGACAACTACGCCACCCACAAGCATCCGAAGGTCCTGGAGTGGCTCGCCGATCATCCACGCTGGGTGTTCCATTTCACCCCGACCTCGGGCTCATGGCTCAACGCCGTCGAGAACTTCTTCTCGGCGCTCACCCGAAGGGTCATCCGGCGCGGCGTCTTCACCTCCGTCGTCGACCTCCAGGACACCATTAGCGCTTACATCCGAAAGCAGAACGCCGACCCTAAGCCCTTCGTCTGGACCAAGCCGGCCGAGACCATTCTCGCCAAACTCAGGCGGCTGCCTGTACCAACCGACTGAGTCAGTGCACTAGGACTTTTAATGACGTTATGTTCGCGGTTCAGGCTGCTCTAGCGAACTTTTGAACCTTAATATCCTGCTCATGCTCGCGGGCTTGGGCCAGCTCATAAGTCGTCTGCATCCGCAATAGAGTGTCGGCCTTGATGCCGAAGGCCTTCTCAAACCGGATGGCCATATCGGCAGACAGGTTCGCATTGCCATTCAGTAAGGTGCTCAAGGCCTGCCTCGATACGCCAAAATGCTGGGCCAAAGTCGTCACGCTAACCTGCGCGGGTTCCACAATTTCCGTCTTCAACCAGTCGCCAACGTGGACGGCCAGCGAAGGGTGCATCTTAAGCGCCATGATAATCCTCCAGATCCATATCGATTAGCGCGCCTTCGTCATTCAACCCGAAGGTCATCCGCCAGTTTCTCGTAACCGTCATCGACCAGCTTCCCTTCCGGTCACCTGTCAGCTCATGCAATCCGAAATTCGGAGGCACCGACAGCTCTTCGAAGCTTTCCGCAGCGTCGATGAAAGCAAGCATCTTACGCAATCGCCCAGCATCCCCAACCAGGCCTTTAGCGTTGCCCGTCTCAAAGAAGCGGCGCAGGCCTTTGTGCCTGATGCTTTCGATTTCCATTCCCGGGATATAGCGCAGCAATGTGAGATCGTCAAGTGTCGCGCGACACTTGTCTTAAGGTAGCCGGGCATGAGGACTATACTCGCGCTGGCCAATTCCGGCTATCGGAGAACTATCATGGGACATTCAGACCTCGACCCAGCCATACATGATCGGCGCCCTTGGAATGCAGGGCAGAATGTTGGGCCGAAGCGCCCACTGAAGCCGCGCGATATCTGGGCAATTCGTTTCTATCTCGACGAACACAAGCGTCTGCGTGACCGGGCCCTGTTCGATCTTGCCATCGACAGCAAATTGCGTGGCTGCGACCTGGTCAAGATCAGGATAGGCGACCTGATCAGCGCAGGGTCCTTTCGTGATCGTGCGACCGTTATCCAGCAAAAGACGGGCCGTCCGGTGCAATTCGAGATCATGTCGGAGGCACGCAAAAGCCTAAAAGCATGGCTTGATCGGCGCGGCGGAACGATCCGTGACTTCGTATTCCCAAGCAGGATCGATTACCTTGGTCACTTGAGCACACGGCAATATGCGCGCCTCGTCGACGAATGGGTGTCGACGATCGGCCTCGACAAACGAGAGTATGGCACCCACTCGATGCGGCGGACAAAGGCGGCACTGATCTATAAAGCCACAGGCAATCTTCGCGCCGTGCAAATCCTGCTCGGTCACACCAACATCGAAAATACGGTCAGATATCTTGGCGTGGATATTGATGACGCTTTGACGCTGTCCGAACGGACCGAAATTTGAAAATTCCGGCTTCTCGATATCTCAGGGAAGCCGGTTCGCCCATATGAACGACCGGCAGGTATCAACGAGTGAATCCGCCCCCACGAATGACAGCTAAGTCGGCGCTAATCGCTTCGCATGAGACCGACTCCTGTTACCCATTCATCGACAAGCCGGGCATACTGGCGAGTGCTGAGATGCCCATTATGATCGACCCTGCTGGGAAAGACATAGTCGTCCACCGTGCCGCCGCGCCGATCCAGCCAAGCCAGTAGGCTCGCCCGAGCATCCGGCAGCAGCTCAAACTGAACGGGCCGTCCCGTTTTCTGCTGCATCACGATTGCCCGCGTTCGGATTTGTCCGCCGCTGACAATGTCGCCGATCTTCATCTGCACCAGATCGCAGCCCCGAAGCTTGCTATCGATCGCCAGATCGAAAAGCGCCCGATCCCGCAGGCGGCGGCGCTGATTGAGGTAAAACCGGATTTCCCAGATCTGCTTTGGTTTCAGAGCCCGCTTTGCACCGACGGTCCTTCCGGCATTCCAGACCGGGCGCTTGGTGGCGGTGAGTTCGGTTTCAGGCATCTCCATGGTCGTTCTCCTATGGCCACATTGGCCATATGAAGAACGTTTGCGCGCGCGACTTGCTTTGGGGCCTGTGCCGACCAACTTAAGACGTGGCCGGTCGGCCAGCGAATGCCCGCTCATGGCAAAACCTACCGTCTGGCCGCTTGACCGCAGCAGATTGTTGCGAGTGGTTCGCAATCTGCTAAGACTATGCGGCAATGCCGACCAACGCCTTTGCCCTGTCCCGTATGCTGATCGCGGAGCGTTCGTCGCTCGTGCGCCGGCTCGCGCGGATGCTGGGCAGCGAGCCGGCGGCGGAGGACGTTGCGCAGAGCCTGTATCTCAAGGTTCAGCGGATCGATGACGACCCGCCCATCCTGAATAAGCGCGCCTTCCTCAACCGGCTCGCCACCAATCTCGCGACCGACTGGCTACGCGCGGAGAAGCGGCACGATGCGCTGTTCGAGATGTTCGATCCAACGCCCGACGTGCCGTCCGACACCCCGTCGATCGATCGCCAGATGCTCGACAGCGAACGGATGCGTCGCTTCGAGGCGGCGCTGGAAGAGCTGCCGCTGCGTTGCCGGCAAGTGTTCGTGCTCCGCCGCATCGACGGCCTGACCCCGGGTGAAGTCGCCGCGCGCCTTGGCATCACGGTCAATGCCGTCGCCAAGCATGTCCGCATCGCCGTGCGCCATTGCCATGCCAGGATGCAGGATGATCCCGACGCGTGACGCCGATTATTTCTATCCGACAGTCCTCATCCTCGATTTTCAATCGTCTAAGAGTCAGAAGGCCCATAGCGACGGACCTAAGCCGCTCGCCAGGGGGAGAGCGCGTTCGTGCCAGCTGACCAACCGATACCGAAGGACATCGCCGACGAAGCGGCACGCTGGTTCGCGGATCGCGACAACGGACTGCTGGGCGACGAATCCGGGCTGAGGGCCTGGCTCGCCGCCGATCCGCGCCATGCCCGCGCGTTCGCGGAGATGGAAGCGGTCTGGTCCGATCTTGGCGGCGTCAAGCCTTCGCCGGCGGTCCGCGCCTCGATTCCCTCGCCACCCGTGCGCGCGCATGGGAACGACAATCATCGTACCCGGCGCGCCTGGGTCTCCACAGCGGTTGCCGCCAGCGTTGCGCTCGTGGCGATCGGCCTCGTCGATGACTGGCCGATGCGCCTGCGTGCCGATGCCGTGACGGCGACCGGCGAGCGGCGGACCATCGCCATGCCGGACGGATCGAGCGTGGTCCTCAATACCCATAGCGCGGTCGCGTTCGATTACCGGAATGACCGGCGCATCGTGCGACTGCTGCGAGGGGAGGCGGCGTTCACCGTCGCCCCTGATCGCAGCCGGCCCTTCACCGTGGAAGCCAATGGCGGCAGCAGCACGGCACTGGGCACCCGGTTCGTGATCCGCGAGGATGGCAACGACACGCGCGTCGCCGTCACCGAGCATGTCGTGCGCGTCGCCTATGCGCGCGGCGGATCGAGCGCGATCGGTCTCAGGGAGGGGCAGAGCCTCGTCTATGGTCCCGATCGGCCTTGGGGTGCACAAGAGCCGATCCGCGCCGGAGAGGCCGACGCCTGGACCCAGGGCGAGCTGGTGTTCGAGAACCGCCCGCTCTCGGAAGTCGTGGCGGAGCTTGGGCGTTACCACACCGGCTATATCCGGGTCATCGGCCAAAATGTGCGCGATCGGCGTGTCAGCGGCGTATTCAGCATCGCCGATCCTGTCGGCGCGGTCGCCAGGCTGCAACGGTCCCTGGGCCTGCGCGCGGTCCACATCACCGACAAGCTTATCCTGATTTTCGTCTGATCGCAGATTTTTTGGTACGGGAAGTCCCGCTTCGGAAAGCTCACTCGTCAACCATATGAGAGCCGCTCGCATTAGTAATAGCGGGCGCTCCCATCTGTTTTGACGATCGGGGGACTGACCTGTGAAATTGACATGCCCACGCCACCCGGCAAGCCCGGCTCGCGGGATCGCGCTCGCGCTTCTTGCCACCACCTCGCTTTCGGTTGCAGCGCTGAGCGCTGCCCCCGCCTACGCGCAGCAGGCCACGAGCTACGACATCGCGGCAGGCCCACTTCCGACCGTGCTCAATCAGTTCGCGCGCCAGGCGCATGTCGAGCTGATCTATGATGCGCCGCTGACGCAAAGCGCCACAAGCTCCGGTCTCAAAGGCAGCTTCGGCGCGGCCGAGGGGCTTTCACGCATCCTCGCCGGCACCGGGCTCACCTATCGCCAGACCGGCCCGAACATGTTCACCCTCGAACGCGCGCCCACGGCCGACGCCGGTGCGGTGCAGCTCGGTCCGGTGCGGGTCGAGGGAGGCTCTGATACTTATGCCAGCGGCGGTAGCCTTCCATCCTCCGCCGCCACAACCGAGCGAACAAAGTCCTATACTACCAACGCCGTCACCATCGGGAAGACAGTCTTAAACCCGCGCGACATCCCTCAATCCGTCAGTGTAGTCACGCGCCAGCGGATCGAGGATCAGAATTTATTCACTCTCTCGGACGCGATGGCTCAGGCAACCGGCGTCTCTATCTCCACGAACGGAACCCAACGCAACAGCTACACTGTGCGGGGATTCGAAGTGGGAATATTGCAAATCGACGGCCTTCCAACGCGCCTTGATACAGATACGCTTCTAAGCGCCGATCTCTCGATGTATGATCGCGTTGAGGTGCTTCGCGGCCCCAACGGCCTTCTCCAAGGTACAGGCGATCCATCTGCATCGGTCAATCTGGTTAGAAAACGCCCTACATCCGAGCTTGCGATCTCCGGCGCGGTAAGTGCTGGATCATGGAACAACTACCGCGCTGAACTGGATGTTGGAGGTCCGTTAGACAAGGCTGGCCGTTTGCGTGTTCGGGTAGTTGGGTCGTTTCAGGATAACGACTACTTCTACGATGTCGCGCATCAGCGACGGTGGCTTGTTTACGGCATTGCCGAGTATGATCTCACCGACACAACGAAGATCACCGCAGGCTATAACTACATGGGTAGCCGATCTACCCCGACTCTCAATGGTCTCCCGCGCGCCACGACCGGAGCCGATCTGAACTTCTCTCGATCGACCTTCCTAGATTCGGCGTTGAATAGATTCCGCTTCAATGACCAAGAGGCTTTCGCGGAGATTAGTCAAAGTATTGGTCGCTGGAACGCGAAAGCCGTATTTCGTCGGGCCACGGGACATAACAATCTATATAGTGTCGGCGTATTTGGTGCCGCCAACCCTGTGACCGGGCTTGGGCCACGCCTGAATTATCTGTCAAACCCGGATTACCGCGACAAGCAGACTGGCATCGATGCGTTTCTGACCGGCCCCCTGCGCCTATTTGGTCGTGATCATACGATCCTGATTGGCGGGACAGCGAGGATACGTAAAAATGGGTTCTCTTACGAGAACATGAGCCCGGTGACTCCGCCGCCCCCCGTCAACGTGTTCAATTTCGACCCCTACGCTGTGCCAGAATACAAATTCAACGGCGTTTATAGCTTCCGGGTTCATGGCACGGATAAGGAGGCTGGTATCTACGCGACTGCGCGACTGAGCATCAGCGATAGCCTAACCGTCATTCTTGGCTCAAGGCTTTCATGGTGGGAAAATCAAGCCCTCTATGACCAGCCTGCCCTCCTATATTTCCCGCCCGAAATATCGAAGAAGAACGCCATTTTTACACCCTACGGTGGCCTTGTCTTCAAGGTTGACCCTGACACCTCTCTATACGCCAGCTACGCCGATATTTTTCAGCCTCAATCTGCCACAGATTACACAGGTGGGATCCTTCCACCCGTGGTGGGCAAGAACTATGAGTTAGGCATCAAGCGAGGTCTCTTCGAAGATAGACTCAATGTGTCTTTTGCCCTCTTCCAGATTGAGCAAACCAATCGTGCCATCACCGATCCGGACCATGAGGATTTTTCTGTCGCCCAGGGGAAAGTTCGTAGTCGCGGATTTGAAGCGGAAGCGACTGGCGATCTGGCTCATGACTGGAAAGTCTCGGCGGGTTACACCTATACAGAAACCAAGTATATTCGAGACCCTGACGCTCAAGGACAGGTTTTCAACTCAACGACGCCCAAGCATCTTTTCAAGGTCTGGACGGATTACACCTTGCCGTCAAACTTGAAGGCGTGGTCGGTCGGTGCCGGCGTTCAATTTCAGACGCGATTCTATGTCGATGATGGTGCCTTCCGTCTCGTTCAGGGAAGTTATGCTCTCGCCAACGCGCGCATAGCCTATCAAATCAGCCCGAATCTTTCTGCGAGTGTTAATGTCAACAACATCTTCGATAAACGCTATTATACAACCCTGACGGGTATTCGTCGCGGAAACTACTACGGCGAGCCTCGCAGCTTCATGATCTCGCTACGGGGCAAATATTGATGCCAAGGCCTGTTGCAGCATTGCGGAGGTCTGAGGGGGTAAAATCCCCTCCGACCGCTTTGCTCAGATGGCGGTGGGTCCACAAATGGTCCAGCCTTGTTTGTACAACCTTCTTGCTGATCCTCTGCCTAACCGGCTTGCCGCTGATTTTCGCGGAGGAGATCGCTGATCTGAGTAACCCAAAACCGCCTTATGCTAGCGTTCCCGCTGGAACGGCTCGCAAGGACGTGGATCATCTGATGGCCGCTGCCAAGAGCATGTATCCGGGCCAGATCGTCACATCTATATTCACAGATGACGATGAGCCCCAAGTTTACATATGGTTGGCACCTTCGTTCAAAGCGTTAGAATCTGATCCGAAGTTAAAGCATTTTGTCCGCTTTGACGCTCATACAGGGAAGGTGATCGGGCAGTCGAAGCCGCCAGGCCAACGACGCATGAACTTCATCACCATCATGCTGCGGCTGCACATGGACCTGTTTGCCGGTTTGCCGGGTGAATTATTTCTTGGTGGGATCGGCCTTCTTTTCCTAGCTGCCATCGTCTCCGGGGCCGTTCTCTATGGTCCCTTTACCCGAAAGCTCGAATTTGGCGTCGTGCGTAGTGAACGTTCGCAACGAACGCGCTGGCTCGACCTTCACAATCTCCTTGGGGTTGTAACCCTCGCCTGGGCGTTCGTGGTCGGTGCGACGGGCGTAATGAATGAGCTTTCGACGCCGTTATTCGCGGCCTGGCAGCAAACAGACGTGAAGGAGATGCTGGCCCCGTGGAAGGGACAAACGCCACCAAATCCGAATGAACTTTCTTCACCGCAGGCTGCAATCAAAACGGCGCTGCACCAACTACCCGGAATGACTGCAACAAGTATTGCTTTCCCTGGCGACGATGATGGGAGCCCCCATCATTACCTAATTTGGGCGCACGGCGCATCGCCGTTGACCGAGAGGCTATTTAGTCCGGTTCTCGTCGATGCGCGCACGGGCAAGCTGACGGCCGTGGTACGGATGCCCTGGTATCTGCGCGCACTGGAAGTCTCCCGACCGCTGCATTTCGGCGACTATGGCGGGATGCCGCTCAAGATTCTTTGGGCGCTGCTCGATCTGGTAACGATCGTCGTGCTGGGCAGCGGCCTCTATCTGTGGATCGCCCGCCCGAGACGGGAAAGGGCCGCGAAGCCCCCCCCACGCGCCTCATGGCGCAATGCCGGTGGTGGAACCCGCCGAATGAAGCCGCGCCGGCAAGCTACCTTCGCGGCGCAATGGGGCTGGCCGATCGGTTTGGCCGTGCTGACGCTGTTCGGCCTGATCTCAGCGCTGATCGGCGAGGGCGGCATCTGGTGGTGGCTGTCCTGGGCGGCGCTCGCCGCCCCGCTGCTGGTGATCGCGCACCATCTCCGCCGCGCCCGACAAGGGAGGCCGCACCATGCTCGCGCTCGTTCGTCCTGAGCCATCGGAGGACGCGATGGCGGCCGACTATGACACCGATGCCGCGCCGATCGTCCTGCCGATCCCGGCGGAGCGCCACGGCTATGCGCCGCCGCCCGGACGGCGGGTGCTGGCGTTCGTCGGCACGAGCTGCATCTATGCGCTGGTGGCGGTGGGCCTGTTCCTGTCGTTCGAGGTCAGCTCGCCGCCGCCGAAGCCGGCCGCTCCCTTGGTGGTGACGCTGCTCCCGCTCGCCTCGCCACCCGAGACACCGCCCAAACCGAAGGAAGCGCCCAAGCCGATCGAGAAGCAGGACAAGAAGCCGACCCCGCCCAAGGTCGAACCGATCATGCGGACGATTGCGCCCGTCGCCACCCTGCCGGCACCGCAGGCTCAACCGATCGCGCCACCGGCCCCGACGCCGCCACAGCCGGAGACGGCCGCGCCCAGGACGGCACCGGCATCACCAGCGCCGCAAGCATCGAGCAATGCCCCCGACACCTGGGAAGGCCGCGTGCTCGCGCGATTGGAAAAGTATCGTCGCTACCCCGGCGATGCGCGCAGCGCCCGCCAGCAGGGCGTCGTCTATACGGCTTCCGACCAGGATCAGCTGTTCAGCGCCGACACAGCTAATGTCAGCTCGCGGCAAAAACTGTCGTTAGAATTGATCGAAGTGGACGATCGGCAACGCGCCCTATTCTCGGCCGTTCAGCTCGAGCCGTGGTTAACCTAGAACCTGCCGTTCGTCCGGGAGGGCAGGCGCTTTGCCGTGTCGAAGGCGGATCCATTGCAAGAGTCGGCTCAATCGACCGCAATCGACGAGACGGCCTCGCAAATCTCGACTTGGTCGTCGCCCGATAGGATGCTGGCGTAATGCCGAACCCGATCCGAAGGCAGATAGTCGCCCTGTAATATTCCAGTGGCAGCAAGCCGCCACTGCGGACTGGGATCTTCCAATCGCCCTGCGATCGCCTCGATTGTTTTCTGGTCGAGGGACGGGCGCTGCGAAAGGAACTGGCGCAAGAAATGGGGGCCGGCCGACCCGGCTTCGATCGCCTCGCCGATCGACCGGACGACGATCGGATCCTGCGCGGCACGAGATAGAAGCCGTTCGGTTGCGGCTTTGCCCACGTCATGATGACGGTCCCCGCTCGCCTCGATAAGTGCCGTGTCGGAAACGGCGTCTCCTACCAGCAATGCCTTGAACAGCGCATCGCGCGGGCTGTCCGGAATGGACCCTTCATCGGTTGGCTTCGGTTCATGGGACTGCCAGTGCCGATATGCCCGCCACAGCAAATCGGGATCGATCTCGGCGCCTGCCTCGGCTTTTTGTAGGGCGAAACGGGCGGCGGCGATTGCGGTCCAGTGGGATTGGGCCAGCAGATGCTTTTCGGTGGCGGCTGCGACGCGCGGCGTCCAGGCAATGTTCGTCGAACCGAGCTGGCGAAAGAGATACCGCAGCCCGACTTGAGGGGGGCCTTCCAGACGTTCGACGATGAGGTCGCTGCCAATGGGCTCGGGAAGCCGCGTCGCCAGATAGCCGGCCGAGGCAAAGCCGAGCGCGGATGTCGTGGCGAGCATTTGCGCGATGCGCTCTGGCCTCAGTTCGGCATGCGCGAGGATTTCGGTCGCGACCTGCACGACCCACACCGATTCATGACCGAGTGCCTTTTCGACCAGCGCAAGATCGGGTTCGATCTGCGCCAGGGGTTCCCATTGCGGATCGTCGATATGAACATGGTGGACATCGTCGAGCACGCCGAAAAAGGTCCGGTGCACGCCTTCGGCAAGCTTCTGCCGGATGGTCGCGACCTCACGCGCCAGGCGGGCCTTATCGAACCCGGACAGGGTGATAATGATCCTTAGCAGCTCGGCGACAGGCGCGCGGTCATAAGGTTCGGTCCAGGCCCAGACATCACTTCCAGGTACTTCCCAAAAGCTGATGATCCGGATCAGGCCCGCAATCTGTAGCGGCGGGTGCAGCGCGAAGTCCAATGTGGTCGTAGGGGCGTCCGCTCGGTCCAAGCCGATAGCCTGGGAAATGGCATCGAGCAGTCCTTCGAGCGCCTTCTTCTCCGCGGCGCGATAGGCACCGTCCGGCTGCATCAGCTGGGAGATCGAGCTGTTATACTCCCGCGGCCATTTCAGATCGATGCCGAGCGGCTTGATGATGCGTATCGCGTCCTGAACAAAGGAGACGGAAACGCGATTGCCGTCTCCGATCAGCTGCTCGGCATGGGCCTCGATGTCGGAGGCGGGCCAGCGCTTCACCAGAACCTTGAGGTTGGTTAGCGCCATCCGCGGTGCGATCTCGGCGCCATCGGAAGTGATCAGCCGGATGCCGCCCATCAGGGACGACCGCACACCCGAATCCTCGCGCCGAAGCATATCGAGGGCTCGCTGCGCCGCGACATCGGGGTCATGATATTCCGAGCCCGCCTCCACCGCGCAGGCCCAGGCGATGCGGCAGATACTTGCGTCGGTACTCTCGATGCGCGCGGCTGCTTCTGGGCCGACCGCGGCGGGATAGCGCGCCGCTAGGCCAATCAGCGCGAAGCCGATCTTCATACGATCGCGGCCCCTGTCGACCTCGGCGAACGCCGTCTTCGTCACACGCTTGGCATCCGGATTGGTTAGATCGACCGCAGGGTCAGCCGCGATCTCCACCGCCCGTTTCACCTCTTGTCCGGACAGGAGCGCATCGATCACTTCAACGCCCGCGCCGAGGCTGGCGGCAAACGTCATGACCTCCGCCCAATCGGGCAGGGTCGCGATCCGGTCCAGTGCGTCGGCCCGTTTGCCGGCATCCGGCCCCGCGAGCAGTCGGCCGGCGGCATACTCGCCGAAGCTCTTGTGCACGAAGGCTAGGAGCGCCGTGCTGCGGTGATGGACGCGCTCGATGACGCCGATTTCTTCCCAGAACTGCACCGCGGTGCGCACCTGCCGGGCCGCCGCCAGGGGTGTCGTCCCAAGCAACGCCGTCATCTCGACTGTGACATGGGCGAGAATGGAGTCATATCCGCTCAGCGAATCTTCGGTCAGTCGCCAGCCGATGCGGTCGAGCACAGCATGGCAGAGATCGAGATCGATCGCGGCGTTGCTGGCTTTCGCCGCAGCGTTGCTCTCGACCGAGGAAAAGAGCCGCTGGAACAGCTCGATCCGCGATCGTCCGAGCGGCTCGTTCCGGGCGATGAGCGAGGCCGCCATTCCCAGAAGTTGCGGGTCGGTCGCAATGGCATTGGCCGGTTCACTCCGCCCGAATGCTTTCGTTGCGACAGCATAGCCGGCATCAGCCGACAAGCTGCCTTCAGGGGCGATCACGCTGACCAGGCGACCGACATGCGCCGTCGCGCTGCTGCCTTCCGGCCGGACCAATTCATAGTGCTGCCAGTCCGCCAATGCCGCGGTCTCATAGCCGATCGGGCGGGTCGTCACGAGGATCCGGCACGCCGGATGGCCGAGGCTGAAACGGTTCAAGGCCTCGGCGACTAACTCCTGCGCGGGCCCGCATTCGTCCAGCCCGTCGGCAAGCAATACCCAGCCGTCCGCGCCGACATTCGCCAGTTGGGACTCGTCGATGCCGGACCCCTCCAGCCCGAGCCGCAGGATGGCCGTCTCGAACCTTTCCCCGGCGGCAAGGCTTGCAGCGACCCTGCGCAAGGAGACCCTCAGCACGGGATAGCCATCCCTGGCGTAACGCTGCGCCTGCCGCCGCAACAAGGTCGACTTGCCGAGCCCCGGACCAGCAATGATCACGCCCCTGCGCTTGAACCATCCAAGAAATTCGGCGTCGTAGATTTCCTCGCGCTCGGGCCCCCAGCGTCGCGCTTCCACATCGCGGTACCGCGCCATCGCGGCGGCGGGGTCGGCAGGTGTCGTCATTCGGTCGATCAGGCGTGCACTAAGCGGTATCCAAGCGGCGT
Source organism: Sphingobium cloacae (assembly GCF_002355855.1). NCBI lineage: Bacteria > Pseudomonadati > Pseudomonadota > Alphaproteobacteria > Sphingomonadales > Sphingobiaceae > Sphingobium > Sphingobium cloacae. The sequence continues at coordinate 1,036,879 of NZ_AP017655.1, read as the reverse complement.
CGAGCAAGACCGGACGCCCCGCACCAAACACCGTGAAAGTCTGATTGGAGGTTCTTGCCCAGTCGATCACCTTCGCAGTCGCGCCGACCGGGCTGCTCGCATCTCCGAGGGAGACACCGGCCGCGGACAGCAGTCGGACGACTGCCAGGAAATCCCATCGCCCTTTGCGAGCGACTAGGGCGTGCGCGCCCTCGACCAACGCTTGCCAGGCGAGATCGGCCATCGCCGCGCTGCCACAAATGCGTGTTAGGATGGATTTCGCGGCGCGGATCGCGTCGACATTACCGTCGGTTGCGGCGACGGTCTGGATACGGATCGCGCGCGACAGGGTGACCGGATCGAGACCGGCAGATTCGAGCTTGGCGATCCATTTGCGCCCGACATCGTGAAGCCGATCGGTGCGTCCGCTGCCGATATGGCGCAGGTTCTGTTCGAGATGGTGCGTGACGGTCTGACTGCTGTCTGGAGAGACAGCCAGAATGCCAAAGTCGATCCGGCCCGCGTGCACGCCGCGCGCGAGATCGAGCATCGCGTCCCATAGTCTCGCATTTGCGGTGAGGCCGCGCTTGGCCTGCACTTCAGCCGTCGCTGACCGCAATTCGAGGCGGACATCGTCGCCCGGCCCGCCACTTTCGGCCCAGATCGCCATCGGCGTGTCATCCGTCAGTTCGTCGAGCCATCCAATCTTGCTGCCATCGAGAAAATGAGCGGCCGCGATTGCTGTCACAACAGCTTGAAAGTTCAGACCCGATGCAGGTGCTGCGCCCCGGGCATGATTCTTGATTTCGTTAGGCGCTGCTTCGGCGAATGAAGGATTGGGATCGGAATCAGTCACGACCCGCAGTCTAAGCAATTGCGAGCCGATCCGCTAAGGGTGTTCAAATAGCTGTCCGCAGCCTCCGGAGCGACCGTCGCTCCCCACGAGCAAATCGTGGCCGATTTCGTGGTGCTTGCAATTCGAACCGACGTTCTGCTGACGGCCCAGAAGTCAGCCTCCTGCTTTGGGCCCCAGTTTCGGTCGCTCTCCAATAGCCGACATTCACTCTCGACATCGACGAGAGGAATGTCATCAAACGACGCGCCATTGAGTGACGCTATTCAAGGTTTACGCAGCTCCAACCTAACGTCCCCCCTTCGGGCCAAGGTATCCTCGTCGGCGTCGCTGGAGGTGGTGACGGTGTTAAGGCCGCCGACCGTCACCGACAGGCTCGACGCGACGCTCGACTGGGCCGAGCCGAAACCGAGGGAGGCGGTCGAGGCATTGACGTTCGAGCCGGTGAACGACGAGTTGGTGGAGTTCAGCACGCCGGTGCCGCTGATGGCGTTGCCCGCCTGCGTGAGCGTGCTGTTCTCTGCCCCATGGTCGAGAGCGATCTTCATCTGCGTGGCGTTCGTCACCGTCGCGTCGACGCCGTTGTTCTGCTGCGCGACATGCACGCCAAGATCGTCGGTTGCGGTGACCGTGGCGCCCACCGGGGTGACAGAGCCCGAATTAGCGGTCGCCAGCACGTTGGCGGAGCCCGAGCCGGTCAGCGTGTTGGCCGAGGTCAGTTCAAGCGCGAGGCTGGCGGTGTTGGCATAGCCGGTCGCGTTTGCGGTATTGCCGTTGCCCGCGCCCGTCGTGCCCACGGTCACCGTGCCGCCCGTCAGCGCATAGACATCGGGGTCGTTGCTGTTGAGCAGGACGGAAATCACGCCATCGGTGTTGGCGCCCAGCGTCACGGCGGAGAGGCCTTCATAGGTGCCATTGGACTGCTGCGCGTCGAGCGTGGCCGCCCCTATGACATTGACGGACGGGCCCGTATAGGCAGGAGCCGCAAAGACGGACGATCCGAAGCCCGCAACGGCTATACTTGCGCCTGCGAGCAGCGTGGAACGAAGTGAAGTCATTCTTTTCATGGATAATCCCCTGTTTGGTGATCTAAATTTCAAAATGCGGAATCTTGACCGGCTGCGGGCCACCTAATTCTCCTTCTCCTTTCATTTTCGGACCTGGATGCGCGCGATTTCCTGCAAGCCGGGCCCGTCACGATGAATGGACGTGTCCGCGCGATCGGGACGCCAGGTGACGGCGATCGCGGCAGGCGCGATGCCGCGGTTGGCCAGCGCGGAAACGATGGCGGCCAGGCGCTCGTCGAGCAGGCTGTCGCGCTTCGCCGGGTCCCAGTTCTCGGTATCTCTGGCGACGATCATGACGTTGACCGGCCCGCTGGCCGCCAGCGTCGCGATCTGGTCCAGGATCGCCTGGGCATTGCCCGTCGGGGTAACATTGCCGAACTCAAATCCGATCTGAAGCGCGGAGCCGCCCGGCGCCTGGCCCGACGCGGCAACTTCATTTAGCGTCGCGCCAGCGACTGCGTCGGGGGATGCGGCGGCAGGGGCGGGAGGCCCGGCGACGCTCGTGCGCAGCATTTCGGCAGGCAGGTCGGGAACCTTTGACACAATAAGGCAGTCGAGCGCCGGCCCACACTCAAGCCGCTCGATCGCCTGCACGGCGGCACCGGCCGACGCGGCGACTCCATGCGCATCGACGGTCCGCAGCAAAGCCTCGCGGTACAAGATTTCGCAGGCGCTTTCGGCATTCCGCACAGGTTGCCATGCAAGTGTGGGCGCGCTTGCCACCGCCGACAGCAGTGCGGCGGCCTTAGCCATGTCGCTTTCGTAGGCGGGCGACACAGTCGATATGCCACCCGGCGATGCGGCCTCAAGTGCCTCGCTGGCGGACCGCAGCAGTGCCGAATCCCGGTCGCCGCCGTGGATAGCAATATCCGGCGCAGGAAACCCTACCGAGATCACGGGAACGACGGACACCTTGCCGCAGGCGATAGGCGTCGTACTCAATGTCACGCAGCAAGCATGAATGAGGGATCGCACGTCGACCGTGCGGGATGCGCGAGCTGACCGACTCCCGCAAGGCGTTCGAGGAGGTGCGGCCCTTTGGTTGGCGCGATGCCGAAGCCGCCTATGCCAAGAACCCGGCGCTTCCCGCCGAAGCGGCCAGCGGCAGGGTCCAGCGCGCCATCACCGCACTCCAGCTCGAAACCGAAATCCGCACCGATCGGGCCGACCTCGGCAAGCGCGCCGACCGGTTCATCGACAACTGGAAGAAGCTGGAAGCGAAGAGCCTTGCTCAATACCAGGGCAGCGACATCGGCGGCTATCGCGCCACCCGCCGCACGATGGGCGAAATGGCCTACAAGCTCGAACGCGATCCCCAGCTTAAATCGGTGCTCGCCAACCGCAAGGCTGCGCTTGGCATCGCGATGGACTCGCAGCGATCGATCGGCCGGGAGCTGTGTTTCAAGCACGGCATCGATTATGGAATCGGGCGGGGCATCGGCATCGGGATGTAGGTCGATGCCGGGTGCCTGCCTGTATCCAGGTGGACACCTACCCGCCGATTGCCTGTTTTTCTGCGCCAGCCTGCTACGCTCCATCCACAGCTCTTGCACGCTCGGTGCGCAGCTGTCCTGCTGGGTTCCGGGGCATGTTGCAACGATCCAGCGAGCGACTCCAAAACTATGCAGCCTCCCGAGCGTATCATCCGCATGAGGACCGTGCTTCACCGCACCGGCCTGTCCCGATCCAGCATCTACCGCAAGATCGCCGAGGGCACGTTCCCGCCGCAGCTCAAGATCGGCACCCACGGCGCGGGGTGGCACGAGAGCGCCATCGACGCCTGGATCGCCGACCCGGCGGGCTGGCATCGCAGCGCCCATCGCCCGCGCGCCTGAACCGCCTCATGGTCCGCCCGCGCAAGCAATATCCGCCGACCGCTTCCGAGCAGCTTGAGGCGCTGCTGGGCTACCGCTTGCCAATGGGCCGTCCGCCCAAGCATGACCTTGCGACCTGGACGGTCACGGACGATTGGCTCGACCCGGTGCCGGTCAGCGAGGCCGAAATCGACGTGTTCGAGGCATGGTTCGGCGACCTGTTCGACGAACTGTTCGGCGACATCTGAACGCTTTGCCCGGCAGGGCCCCAACTAACCCTTGTTATTTGGGTCATAGTGCGGTACATAGCCTCAACAACGGAGAAGCGAATGATCGTCGGCTTTCGGGATGACTGGCTGCGGGCCTTTTTCGTGGATGATGTCCACTCCCGCAATATCCCGTCCGACCTCGAAGCCCGGTTGTTCCGCAAGCTCCAGATGATTGACGATGCCGTATCCGATTCGGACCTTCGCGTGCCGCCCAGTAATCATTTCGAGAAGCTGCGCGGCAATCTGGCGGGGTTTCATTCGATCCGTGTCAACCAGCAATGGCGGTTGATCTTCCGCTGGGACGGGGAGCACGGAGAGGCGGACGGGATCTATCTGGACGACCACAGCTACCGATGAAAGCGAGGCGACAATGCTGATGACTAAGCGCAAGCCGGCCTCTGTCGGCGAAATCCTGACCGAGGAATTCATGGAGCCGATGGGGCTGACCCAGGGCGCCTTGGCCGAAGCGATGGGCGTGCAGCGCAAGCACGTCAACGAACTGTGCGGAAACCGCCGGAACATCACCGCTGCGACCGCGCTCATTCTTGCCCGCGTATTCGGCAACACTCCCGACTTCTGGCTCAACCTCCAGCGGCGCAACGACCTGTGGGAAGTGATGAACACGCCAAGGGAACGTGAGCGGGTCGAGCGTGCCCGCCCGTTGAAGCACGCAGCCTGAGTAGCGAGATATCTCGATGAACGCCCCTGTTTCCACCATCCAGCAGCGCGCGGCGCTTTACCTGCGCGTCTCGACCGCCCGGCAGGCCGAACATGCCGTATCGCTTCCCGATCAGCAGAGGCAGGGAGAAGCCTATTGCGAGGCGCGCGGCTACCAGCTCGTCGAAACCTTCATCGAGCCGGGAGCCACCGCCACCAATGATCGCCGCCCGGAGTTCCAGCGGATGATCGAGGCGGGCACGTCCAAGCCCGCTCCGTTCGATGTCGTTGTCGTTCACAGCTTCTCACGTTTCTTCCGCGATCACTTCGAGCTGGAGTTCTACATCCGCAAGCTCGCCAAGAACGGCGTCCGCCTCGTCTCGATCACCCAGGAAATGGGCGACGATCCGATGCACAACATGATGCGGCAGATTATGGCGCTGTTCGACGAATACCAGTCCAAGGAAACCGCCAAGCATGTGCTGCGCGCCATGCGCGAGAATGCACGGCAGGGTTTCTGGAACGGCTCGCTCCCACCCATCGGCTATCGCACGGTCGTGGCCGAGCAGCGCGGGGCCAAGGCCAAGAAGAAGATCGAGATCGACCCGCTGCACGCCGATACCGTGCGGCGGATATTCAGTCTCGCTTCGCAGGGTGACGGCACCAACGGCCCTATGGGCGTCAAGGCCATCGCCACCTGGCTCAATGCCAACGGGATCACCACCCGCGACGGCGGGCGCTGGGGTGTCGGCGCGGTCCATCAGATTCTGACCCGCTCGACCTACACCGGCCGCCACGAGTTCAACCGGACCGGCAAGGGCCGCAAGCGGAACCCGGCTTCCGAGATTGTCGTCGTTGACGTGCCCGCCCTCATCGATCAGGCGATCTTTGATGCCGTTCAGGCCCGCATGAAGGCCCGCAATCCCAGGGTTGCGCCGCCGCAGGTAGTGGGCGGCCCCACTCTGCTGACCGGCCTCATCCACTGCGCGAAATGTGGCGGGGCCATGACCATCCGCACCGGCAAGGGCGGGCGCTATCGCTACTATACCTGTTCCACCAAGGCGCGGCAGGGCGTGACCGGCTGCACCGGCATGACCGTGCCGATGGAGAAGCTGGACGATCTCGTCGCGGGGCACCTTGAGGACCGCCTGTTGCAGCCGCAGCGGCTGGAGACCATCCTGACCAGCGTGCTGGACCGGCGTGAGGAGCGCACCACACGCAAGCGCGCGCATATCGCTGAACTCAACAAGCGGGCGACGGAAGCCGACCAGCGCTTGAAGCGGCTGTTCGACGCGATAGAATCCGGCATCGCCGACCTCGACGATGCCGATCTCAAGGATCGCATCGCCACCTTGAAGGCGACCCGCGATCAGGCCCGCGTCGATGCCGAGCGGGCCATCGCCTCGCTGGACAGCTCAGGGCGCAAGTCGATCACCCCGGACATGCTCGCCAGCTTCGCCAGCACCGCCCGTCAGAGAATCAGGATCGAGGGTGGCGGCTACCGCCGCGATCACCTGCGTGCGCTCGCCCAGCACGTGGAAGTGGACGAAGGCGAGGTTCGCATCATCGGCTCGAAATCGCGGCTGTTCGAGGTTCTCGCCGGAAAACCGGGTCCGGGAACAAAGCTGGGGCCAGTGCCCAGCTTTGTTCCGAAGTGGTGCACCCGACAGGATTCGAACCTGTGGCCTCTGCCTTCGGAGGGATTATCGCTGGCTCCGCCAATAAACGCCAGGAGCCGCCGATGACCGCCTATCTCCCTGTAATCGCTAAAGAATTTGATTTCGGCTTCCGCCGGAAGTACGCTCTGTCTCGCCACAGTTTTCGCCCGCTTGCTTACGTGATGCTTACGCGAGAGAGCGCTGTCGGCTCGGAGAAAGCCCATGTCTAAGCTCACCAAAAGGGTCGTTGACGCCGCTGAAAGCCGCTCCAAAGATTACGTCATCTGGGACGACGAACTTCCCGGCTTCGGCCTCCGTGTCTTCACGTCGGGAAAGCGCAGCTACGTCATCCAGTATCGCCTCGGCAAGCGTTCGCGTCGGTTCACCATCGGTTTGCATGGCATCTGGACGCCCGAGCGCGCGCGCCAGGAAGCGAAGGTCCAACTAGGCCGCATCGCTCAGGGTGAAGATCCCGCCGAGGAGAAGCAGCTCGACAACAAGGCGATCACCGTCAAGGAGCTGTGCGACCTCTACGTCGCTGATCTCAAGGCTGGCCTCATCTTGGGTAAGGGTGGCCGGCCAAAGAAGGCGAGCACGATCCTCTCGGATACAGGACGCATCGAGCGCCACATCGTGCCCTTGCTCGGCACTCGGAGGGTCAAGGACCTTGTGAAGGCCGACATCACGAAGGCCCTGAAAGACATCATGGCCGGCAAGACCCGCTGCAGCGTCAAGACGAAGAAGCTGCGCGGCCGCGCCATCGTACGCGGCGGTGCCGGAACGGCTACCCGGACGATCGGACTGTTCGGCGGCATCCTCACCTACGCGGTTGAAGCAGGCATCATCGACCTCAATCCCGTCCACGGCGTCCGGCGGCCGAAGGACAATGTGCGCGGACGGCGCCTGACCGAGGCCGAATATCGCCTGCTCGGCGACATCCTGACCAAGGCTGCAGAGAACGGGAAGTATGAGTTGTCGGTCGACATCATCCGGCAGCTCGCGCTCACCGGATGCCGTCGGACCGAGATGATCACCTTGGCTTGGAGCGAGGCTGACACCGATTCAAGCTGTCTCCGGCTGATCGACAGTAAGGAAGGAAGCTCGATCCGTCCGATCGGCTTGCCTGTCGTGGAGTATCTCGAAAACCGCCGGAAGGAGCAGACCGGCACCTACGTCTTTCCCGGCCAGGGTGATGACAATGCGTTCGGGAGCTTCCCCAACCATTGGGAGCAGATATTCGCGGACACCGCGCTCGCCGACATCACGCCACACGTCCTGCGGCACAGCTTCGCCAGTATCGCCAACGATCTCGGCTTCACCGAAGTCACGATCGCCGCGCTGGTCGGGCATGCGAAGGGATCGGTCACGAGCAACTACATCCATACGCTCGATACCGCGCTCATCATGGCCGCCGACACTATCTCGGGCTACATTCAGGGGCTTCTGGATGGGATCGAGTTCAAACAGACGGCCTACGCCCTGGACCGGGACTGAGGATCAGCGTGCAATAGGCACCCCCTTCGTGGGGTGATCGGCGTGCAAAAAGGACCCCTTCATCCCGGGGATTTAGTCGGCCGACTGGTTTTGATCAGTTGGCGAGAACGGGATGTTGATCGTGGAGACAGTGGTTCGGATTCGGCGTGAGCATGCAGGGGGGAAGGCGATCAAGGCGATCGCGCGCGACCTTCGTTTGTCGCGGAAGGTAGTCCGCAAGGCGATCCGGTCGCCGGAGGCGGCGTTCAACTATCAGCGCAAAGTCCAGCCGCTGCCGCGGATCGGTCCTTATCAGGATCGTCTCGATGCGCTGCTTGAGGAGAACGAGGGGCGCGGCCGCCGCGATCGGCTACGGATGACGCGTATCCATGACCTGCTGGTGCGCGAGGGGTTCGATGGATCCTATGATGCGGTGCGCCGCTATGCGGCGCGCTGGCGTGCTGCGCGGCGGAAGGATGCTGGCGAAGGCGCACCGGCGTTCATCCCGATGACCTTCCAGCCGGGTGAGGCCTACCAGTTCGACTGGAGCCACGAGGATGTGGAGATCGCCGGCAAGCCGATGCGGGTGAAGGTGGCGCATATGCGTCTCTGCGACTCGCGCGCACCCTATGTCCGGGCCTATCCGCGCGAGGGCCAGGAGATGCTGTTCGATGCCCATGCCCGGGCGTTCGCGTTCTTCGGCGGTGTGCCGCGACGCGGTATCTACGATAATATGAAGACGGCGGTGACGGCCGTGTTCACCGGCAAGGAGCGTGTGTTCAACCGCCGCTTCCTGATCATGACCGATCATTACATGGTCGAGCCGACCGCCTGCTCGCCGGCGGCGGGATGGGAGAAGGGCCAGGTCGAGCAGCAGGTCCAGACGATCCGAGGCCGCTTCTTCCAGCCGCGACTCCGGTTCGCCAGCCTGGCCGAGCTCAACGGGTGGCTGGAGGCCGAGTGCCGGCGCTGGGCCGAGCATCATGCCCATCCCGAACGCGGGGATATTACCGTCGCCGAGGCGCTGGATATGGAGCGACCGGCCCTGCAGCCGATCCTGGCACCGTTCGACGGCTTCCATGAGAGCGAGCATGCCGTCACCGGCACCTGCCTCATCAGCTTCGATCGCAACCGCTACTCGGTCATGTCGACGGCCGCACGCCGGACCGTTCAGGTGCGCTCCTATGCCGATCGCATCGTCATACGCTGCGGCGATGCGATCGTCGGGGAGCATGAGCGCCACTTCGGTCGGAACCGCACGATATACGATCCCTGGCATTATCTGCCGGTCCTCGCGCACAAGCCCGGCGCGCTGCGTAACGGCGCACCGTTCCAGGACTGGGATCTGCCGCCCGCCCTGCACCGATTACGGCGAAGGCTCGGCACCGGGGACGAGGCCGATCGCAGGTTCGTGCGGGTCCTCTCGGCGGTGCTCACCGATGGCCTGGAGCCGGTAGAGGCTGCCGTGCGCGAAGCGTTGGCGAACGGAACGGCCAGCGACGAGCTGATCCTCAACATCCTCTCCCGGCGCCGCGAGCCGGCGACACCCCACAGCATCGTCACTTCGGAAGACCGGATGCTGCAGCATCCTCCGCTCGCCGACTGTGCCCGCTATGATCTGCTGCGAGGCTATGATGCAGCGGCATGATATGATCGACACGATGCGCGGCCTCGGACTCAAGGGCATGGCGGCGGCGTTCGACGAGGCGGTCACCACCGGCCTCCAGCGCAAGCGCACCACCATGGAGATACTGACCGACCTGCTCCGTGCTGAGGCGACCCACCGGGATGCAGCCTCCATCCGCTATCGGATGACGGCTGCGAGGCTGCCCGTGGTGAAGGACCTGGAGCGGTTCAGCTTCGAGGGCACACCGATCAATGAGGAGATGATCCGCTCCCTTCACGATGGCTCCTTCCTCCCGCCTCGCCGCAATATCGTGCTGGTCGGCGGCACGGGGACAGGCAAGACCCACCTCGCCATCGCGATCACCGCCAATGTCGTGCGAAGGGGCGCTCGCGCCCGCTACTTCAACACCGTCGATCTGGTGACACGCCTCGAAGAGGAGACCCGGATCGGCAAAGGCGGGACCCTGGCGGCGCAGCTGTCGCGGCTCGATCTGATCGTGCTCGACGAGCTTGGATATCTGCCGTTCGCACGCTCGGGAGGGCAGTTGCTGTTCCACCTCATCAGCAAGCTTTATGAGCGCACCAGCGTCATCATCACCACCAACCTTGCCTTCGGCGAGTGGCCTACCGTCTTCGGGGATCCCAAGATGACTACGGCGCTGCTCGACCGCGTCACCCACCACTGCGATATCATCGAGACGGGCAACGACAGCTGGCGCTTCAAAAACCGCAGCTGACCGCTACCTTCGGCGCCTTCAAAAATCTATCTTGCGCTGCGCGCGCCTCCGGTCGGGCTACGCCCGCCCTCCGCCGCACGCAGCGCAAGGCCATCTTCAACAAACCAACATCATATCCGAAAAAGGGGGTCCCTCTTCGACGCCGATCGGGGGTCCCTTTTGAACGCCGTTTGACATTCAGTGATGGACGCGCTTGAAACGGCGCTCGATCAGCCGGGCGGTTATCCTGGCGGACTGTTCTGGCTGCATCGCGGCAGCGATCCACCGCTCGGACGGGTCATCCGACTTCTCCAGCGCGCCAGCGACGCGGGCGTTGAGTGCGGGCTGGTGCGGATTGAGAGCTTCGATGAGATATTGCGTGATCTCGTGCGGCTGCTGCCCGCGCTCGACACATCCGCTCTCAACGCACTGGCAACAGGACGGTCGCGCGTGTCGGGCGCTCCCGAGCCCTCCGGCCAGCGGGGCTGGCCCCTCATTCGGCTCAACGGGCTTGCCGTCACCATCCCGGCCAATTGCCGCAAGCTGGTATGCACGATCGAGGGTGTCGCAGCGGCGCGCTCCGCTGTCGCCGAGGCGAACGCACGCCTGATCGTGACGCGCACGCAAGCGGGCGTGCTCGGTTTCGGCAGCGATGCCGAGTTCCGTCGAGTGTTCGACCCGTTCGGAATCACTGCTTTCGATCTGGCCACCTTCGAGAAGCGGCGCCTGCGCTATGAGTCCGGCGAACGTGGCCTGCTACGCGACGCCTTGGTAGAGGCGCTGTGTGCCGCCAAGAATGTTCGTGCGATCCGCCGCCGCAGCGCTGATTTGCTCGTGCCAGTAGATGCCGCCGACAGCGCATGGGATGGGCTTCGCGCGATAACTCGTCAGACGACTGGCACCATGCCCAAACACCCGGACCTGAAATGGCACGAGGGGGTCGGGGTCCGGCTTGACTGGGCGGACGACGGTCTTTGGCTGCTGCTTGATCCAAAGATCGTGTTTGAGGGTGTCACGGACGCGACCAAAGCGATCACCGCCGATTTCGCGCGCGAACGGACGGTGAAACGCTATAATCGTGACCTCGATCGGCTTATCGATTTTTGGGCAAAGCACCTTGCCGGCGAAGCGCTTCCGGCGCTGTCGATTGGCGACGGGATCGATGCTCGCTTCGCAGTCGGGAAAAACACGGCCTTCTCTAAGCTGGTACAGCCATGACGAGCGAGATCGCCCCGACCATATGGTATCCGGAACCCGAGCTGGTGTTTCATCCCGAGCGAACGAGCGAGCGGGACATTCATCCGCTGCGCGGGCTCAAGCGGTTCGGCCCCCATTCGCGCGGTTTGGTGCAATCGCCGATCCGCGTAGCGACGCTGGCCCCGAAGGGCGAGTCCGAGCGACTGTTCGCATTCATGCGTGAGCTGAGCCAGAGCGTGCGCCCGGTCGAGCGAACCGACTATCTGCCGGATTGGCCGGGCTTCAATACCGTGTTCGACATGCGCGTGACGGCGGCAACCAAGAAATGCCGTGTCGAGCTGGACGGATCGTTTGAGAGCGAGATGGCGCAATCGGCGATGCCGCACGTGTTGCTCGCCGAACAGCTCGTTCGTGCGATCCAGCCGCTTGAGGCGTTCCGCAGCGAGTTCGACGTCTTGTTCATCTACCTACCGCAGCGATGGGAGCGTGGCTTCTATGGCACGGGGGACGATTTCGATCTCCACGATCATCTCAAAGCCTATACGGCCGCGCGCGGGATGCCGATCCAGATCGTTCGCGAAGACAAGGCGCTCGCTTATCGCTGCCGTGCGAGCGTGATGTGGCGAGTCGGGCTGGCGCTGTATGCCAAGGCCGGCGGCGTTCCCTGGAAGCTAGCCGACGTGGATCCAGAAACAGCCTATATCGGCATTTCCTATGCGGTGCGGTCGAACGGTGCCGACAAACCGCGATTTGTGACTTGTTGTAGCCAGGTGTTCGACGCGGAGGGCGCTGGCCTGGAATTTATCGCCTACGACACGGCAGATGTGCAGGTGCAACGCGATAATCCCTTTTTGTCACAGGCCGAGATGTTCCGTGTCATCACGCGGTCGATGACGCTGTATCGCCACCGACATGGCGGACGCTCGCCGCGCCGGGTGATGGTCCACAAATCAACCGAGTTCAAAGATGCCGAAGTGCTCGGCTGTTTCGAGGCGCTACCGCTGTGCGAAGCGGTCGATTTGATCCAAGTGGTCGAGGATGTGGGCTGGCGCGGCGCGCGTTGGGAACGCGACCAGGCCAGTCCCGGAGGTAAGGCGGCGGCGTTTCCAGTCAAGCGTGGCTCACTGATCGGGCTTGGCGAGCGCGAGGCACTACTGTGGATGCACGGCGCCGTGGAGACTTTGGGATCGAAAACCTATTTTCAGGGTCAGCGCGGCACGCCGCGTCCGATCCGACTTGTCCGCCATGCCGGGCACGGCACGTGGGACGACAGCGCCCGCGCGGCGCTCGCCTTGTCGAAGATGAACTGGAACAATGATGGGCTGTATGATCCGCTACCCGTAACGATGAGTTATGCGAAGGTGCTTGCGCGTGTCCTCAAGCGCATGACGAATCTTGGCAGCACACCCTACCAATTCCGATTCTTCATGTAATGAAAGTTCGTTGCACCCCACAGGACTCGAACTTTTTTCCCGTCGATGACCGCCGTGCCTACGATCATGCAAACACTGAGTTTGCGCCGATCGTAGCCTGTGCGGCTTACGCGCATAAACGGCGCCCGGCGGCGGAATTTGGTGCACCCGACACGATTCGAACGTGTGGCCTCCACCTTCGGAGGGTGGCGCTCTATCCAGCTGAGCTACGGGTGCATTATGCTTACGCGGTGCTTACGCGAAAAATCTGAGAGTTGAAAGCGCCAACCTCGGTGCTCTCAAAGCGCTGTATTTCAAGTGTTTTTCGACCTCCTTCTCACATTCGTTCCGCTTGACATCAGCCTTCGGAGGGCAGCGCTCTATCCAGCTGAGCTACGAGTGCATATCGCCGTGGCAGGCCGCTTAGCAAAGGGAAGCGGCCCGCGCCAGCATCAAAATGCCTTTCGCGGCAATCTTATTTCGCGGTCTTCTGCATCGGCTGGAACTGGCCGAGGCCACAGCTTGCGCCGCGCATCAGGCCGGGGCCGCCACCTTGCAGCACGGTGATGATGTCCACCGAACAAAGCTGCGACAGGCTGGTGGCATAGGTGAATCGCTTTTCGAAACCCAGGCTGGGGCAGCTGTTGGGCAGCGTGTTGCGATAGACCTTCCCGCCGTTCATCACGAAGTCGATCGTCCGGTCGTCCCGCACGTCGCTGTTGCGGATATTGACGATCTGGACGCAATCGACCGGATCGCCCGCCGGGACGAGGTTGTCGGGCTTCGTCTTGGCGCCGGCGGGAAGGGCGGAGCAGATGAGCGCGGCGCCCAGCGCCAGCGAAGCGAGGCGGCGATAGCTGTTATGAGAAGGCATGTTCATTCTCCTTTGCCATGCCATAACGACGACGCGGGGCATGGCGATCCGTCTCTTTCCTGCCACAACTTGTCTGAACCGGACGAGAACGGAATGGATCAGGCGGCCTTCGCGGCGGCGGGCGGCGGCGTCTTGGGCTTGTAGCGGCACAGGTCGGCGACGACGCAGCGCCAGCATTCGGGCTTGCGCGCCTTGCACACATAGCGGCCGTGCAGGATCAGCCAGTGATGCGCGTCCCGCCGGAACGGCCCCGGCACGCGCGCCTCCAGCTTCTGCTCCACGGCTAGCGGCGTCTTCCCGGGCGCGAGTCCGGTCCGGTTGCCCACGCGGAAGATATGCGTGTCGACCGCGAACGTCTCCTCCCCGAAGGCGGTGTTCATCACGACATTGGCGGTCTTGCGCCCGACGCCGGGCAGAGTGGTCAGCGTATCGCGATCCCGCGGCACCTTTCCCCCGAAATCGCGGACCAGTATGTCCGACAGGGCGATCACATTCTTCGCCTTGGCGTTGTAGAGGCCGATGGTCCTGATATGCTGCTTGAGGCCCTCTTCGCCCAGCGCCACCATCTGCGCGGGTGTCTCCACCTCGCGGAAGAGGGCGCGGGTCGCCTTGTTGACGCCTACGTCCGTCGCCTGCGCGGAGAGCACCACCGCGACCAGCAACTGATAGTCGTTGCCATATTCCAGCTCCGTGCGGGGCGCCGGATTCGCCTCCGCCAGACGGCTGAAAAATTCGAAGATCTGCGCCTTGTTCATGCGCCTAGAGGCCCAGCACCGCCTTCATGTCGTATCGCCCCGCCGGCTGCCCGCCCAGCCACAGCGCGCCCTTCACCGCCCCGCGCGCGAAGATCACGCGGTTCTCGGCGCGATGCCCCAGCTCGATCCGCTCGCCCTCGCTGGCCAGGATCACCTGATGATCGCCCGCCACCGATCCGCCGCGCAGCGCCGCGAAACCGATCGCGCCCTTCGCCCGAGCGCCGGTGATGCCATCGCGCCCGCGCTCGCTATGGTCGGCGAGAGCGATGCCGCGCCCCCGCGCCGCCGCCTCGCCCAGCAGCAGGGCCGTGCCGGACGGCGCATCCACCTTATGCCGGTGATGCATTTCCACGATCTCCACGTCCCAATCGTCACCCAGCCGCGCCGCCGCCTGCTCCACCAGCGCCGCCAGCAGATTGACACCCAGCGATGTATTGCCTGTCTGGAGCACCGGAATGGCCTTCGCGGCTTTATCGATCAGCGCATGATGCCCGGCCTCCAGCCCGGTCGTGCCGACCAGCACCGGCTTCCCCGCCGCCACGCAGGCGTCCAGATGCGCGGCGAGCGCGGCAGGCACCGAAAAGTCAATCAGCACGTCGCTCTCCCGCGCCAACGCGGCAGGATCGGAGCCGATGGCGATGCCGGGCGCAAGCTCTCCGCTGCCGTCGCGATCCGTGCCGCCCGCGACGGCGATGCCCGCCTCCGCCGCCACCTGCGCTATGGCGCGTCCCATGCGGCCCGCCGCGCCGAAAATGCCTATGCTGGTCATGTCACTGTCCGAATATGAAGTATCGCCCGCCGATGCCAGAGCGAGCGGGCTTTGTCATCCCCCGCTCATCCGCTAAATCCGTGCGATGGACAGCGAAATTCGCAACATCGTGATTCTGACCGGCGCGGGCATTTCCGCCGAAAGCGGCCTCGCCATCTTTCGCGGCCCGGACGGATTATGGGAAGGCCATCGCGTCGAGGATGTCTGCACCCCCGAAGCATTGGCCCGCAATCCGGCGCTGGTCCATCGCTTCTATGACGAGCGCCGCGCGAAGCTGGCCGCCGTAAAGCCCAACTCCGCCCATGAGGCGCTCGCCGCCCTCGACGCCGCATGGCCGGGCGACCTGCTGATCGTCACGCAGAATGTCGACGATCTGCACGAAAGGGCAGGGGCGAAGCGCCTGATCCACATGCATGGCGAGCTATGCTCCGCCCTCTGCGCCGCCTGCGGGAAGGCGGTGCCATGGACAGGCTCGCTACCCCCGGAAACGGCCTGCACGGGCTGCGGCAAACTCCGGCTCCGCCCGGACATCGTGTTCTTTGGCGAAATGCCCTATGAAATGGAGGTCATAGACGAGGCGATCCGCAAGGCGGACCTGTTCGTCTCGGTCGGCACGTCCGGCGCGGTCTACCCGGCGGCGGGTTTTGTGCAGACAGCGCGGCATGTCGGCGCGCGGACGCTGGAACTCAATCTCGATCCCTCGGCGGGCAGCGTCTATTTCGACGAAAGCCGCATGGGACCCGCCAGCAGCCTGGTGCCCGAATTGGTGCGCGAACTGCTTGCATAGAACCGCTTTGGTGGATTATTCCGACGAAGGGAAGCTGTCCGGCGGCACCTCGGGCGGCGCGCGATCCGGCTGGTCGTAATCGGGCTGCTGCGGCTCGATCTCGTCGGGTTGGCCGGCGGGCGTCTCATCCGGGCCGATGGGGGGAGGCGCTTCGGGCGGCGATTGCGGTTCGATCGTGTCGGGCGGCGGAATGCCATCGGGTTGCGTGGCCAAATTCTCTCTCCTGAAAAAGGGGCGTTTCCTCCTCTACGCACCGGGCATCACGCCGGTTCCCGCCTTTTCTCGACTATCACTTGCCCTCCCGCGCGCTTTTCTCTATGCCGCGCCGACCGGCGACCGATGCGGGCGTGGCGAAACTGGTAGACGCGCCAGATTTAGGTTCTGGTATCGCAAGATGTGGGGGTTCGAGTCCCTTCGCCCGCACCAGTGCGCCAGGCCCCTCGCATCGCGGGCGCCAACGATATTCAGCTTAGAAAGCGTTTGAGAGAAAAGATGCAGACTGTCGAGACGTTGAACGAGGGCCTGAAGCGCGCCTACACCGTGACCATCACGTCGAAGGACATCGACGCCCGCGTGGAAAAGGAAGTGCAGGCCATCGCGCCGCAGGTCCGCATGCCCGGCTTCCGTCCCGGCAAGGTGCCCGCCAATCTGGTCCGCAAGATGCACGGGGAATCGCTGCAGCGCGACGCGCTCAACAGCTCGATTCAGGAAAGCATCCAGAAGCTGATCTCCGATCAGAAGCTGCGCCCCGCCATGCAGCCCTCCGTCGAGCTGGACGAGACGTTCGAGTTCGGCAAGGACGCCGAGGTGAAGGTCGAACTGGAAGTGCTGCCCGAAATCGCGGCCCCCAGCACCGATGGCATCAAGCTGGAGCGTCTGACCGTCGAAGTATCCGACGCTCAGGTCGATGAAGCCGCCGGCCGCATCGCGACCCAGCAGGGCGCGCTGGAGGAATATGCCGCCTCGCACAAGGCGAAGGACGGCGACACGCTGACCATCGATTTCGTCGGCAAGATCGACGGTGAACCCTTCGAAGGCGGTTCGGCCGAGGACATCAAGCTCAAGATCGGCTCGGGCCAGTTCATCCCCGGCTTCGAAGAGCAGCTGACCGGCGTCAAGAAGGGCGACGAGAAGACCATCACCGTCACCTTCCCCGAGGATTATGGCGCGGAGCATCTGGCGGGCAAGGCGGCGACCTTCGACGTCACTGTCAAGGCGATCCTGAACGGCGACAAGCCCAAGCTGGACGATGATTTCGCCAAGTCGCTGGGTCTGGAAGGCCTCGACAAGCTCAAGGAGCTTCTGAAGGGCCAGATCGAGCAGGAACATAACGGCCTGACCCGCACCTATATGAAGCGCAAGCTGCTCGACCAGTTGGCCGCCGCGCACGATTTCGACGTGCCGCCCAGCATGGTGGAAGCCGAATTCAACCAGATCTGGGCGCAGCTTCAGCACGAAGCCAGCCATGAGGAAGATCCCGAAGCGGCCCTCAAGGAAATGGAAGCGGAGAAGGACGATTATCGCGCCATCGCCGTGCGCCGCGTCCGTTTGGGCCTGCTGCTCTCGGAAATCGGTCAGGCCAATGGCGTCGTCGTGTCCGATCAGGAAATGAACCGCCTGATCCTTCAGGCCGCGCAGCAATATGGTCCGCAGGACCGCGAGCGATTCGTCCAATATGTCCGTCAGGACCCGATGGCCGCCGCTCAGCTTCGCGCCCCGCTTTATGAGGACAAGGTCGTCGATTTCCTTTTCGACAAGGCCGAAGTCACCGACCGCGCCGTCAGCCGCGAGGAACTGGAAGCCGCTATCGAAGCCGATGACGGGGACCTGAAGCCCCACGTCCACGGCCCCGGCTGCGGTCATGACCACGATCACGACGAAAAGCCTGCCAAAGCCAAGAAAGCCGCGCCCAAGAAGGCCGCCGCTGAAAAGGCCGAGGAAGCGCCTGCCGCCGAGGAGAAGGCCGAGGCAGCTCCCGCCAAGCCGAAGAAGGCTCCGGCGAAGAAGGCCGCTGCCGCCGACGCTGAGCCTGCCGCCGAAAAGGCGGAGAAGAAGGCTCCCGCCAAGAAGGCCGCACCCAAAAAGGCCGCTGCCAAGGCTGAATAAGGCCATATCGGCTTGACCGAGCAAGCGCCCGGCTTCCCCGCGAAGTCCGGGCGCTTTTCCTTTGGCGATCCTGCCATGTGTGTTGAATGCCGATTTTTGGGTGGTTAGCGGATGGTTTGCTTTCCTAACTCCGCTCGCCCTGAGCGAAGTCGAAGGGCACGGCCGACCGTAGGGAGGCCACTTCGCTCCGCTCAGTGAAGGGCTCAGCCCGAACGGAGATTGAATGAGCGCCTTTTGGCCAAAACCAGCCATCCCCCGACGATGGCCTTGCAGAACATGCAATCGCTTTTCATTTCCGGCCCGTCATGGCAGACCCCATTTTAACGGATGTTCGGGCATGACGGCCATGAACGGGCAGGGGTCGAAGAACAGATGAAGGAATTTCCGGCAATCAGCAGCGGGGAGGGGATCGCCACGCCGCGCATCGCGGTCATCCTTCCCTGCTATAACGAAGCGGGCGCGATCGTGCGGACGGTGGAGGATTTCCGCCGCGCGCTGCCCCATGCCGACATCTATGTCTTCGACAACAACAGCACGGACGGCAGCCGCGAACTCGCCGCCGGAGCCGGAGCCATCGTCCGCCGCGTGAGCCAGCAGGGCAAGGGCCATGTCGTGCGCCGCATGTTCGCCGACGTGGACGCCGACATCTACGTCATGGCCGATGGCGACGCGACCTATGAAGCCGCCGCCGCGCCCCGGATGGTCGCCGCCATGCTCGCCGACAATCTCGACATGGTCGTCGGTTCCCGCAGGAGCGGGGTCGAGGAAGCCTATCGCCGCGGCCATCGCTTCGGCAACTGGGCGCTCACCAGCCTTCTGAAGCAGCTTTTCGGCCGCAGCTTCACCGATATATTGTCGGGCTATCGCGTCTTTTCCCGCCGCTTCGTGAAGAGCTTCCCCGTCCTCTCGGCGGGTTTCGAGATCGAAACGGAAATGTCCGTCCACGCCCTCGAACTCGCCATGCCGGTGGCGGAGGTCGTCACCGCCTATGGCGCGCGGCCCGAAGGATCGGAAAGCAAGCTCTCCACTTACCGCGACGGCTGGCGCATCCTGCGGACCATCATCACCCTCTACCGTGTCGAGCGCCCCGTCCTTTTCTTCGGCGTCATCGCGGCGCTGCTCGCGGTGGCCGCGCTGATCCTCGCGGAACCGCTGATCGTCACCTACATGCGGACCGGCCTCGTGCCACGCTTCCCCACCGCGATCCTCGTGACGGGGCTCATGATCCTCGCCACCCTGTCTGCGATGTGCGGCCTCATCCTCGACACGGTGGTGCGCGGGCGCAGGGAGGTGCGGCGGCTCGCCTATCTGGCCTTTCGCGCGCCTTCGGACTATGCCCGCCGCGACTGAACGGGGCGAAGCGCGCACGGCCCCCCTTGAACCATTCCGCTTTTGTGCCGATGTAGGGATCGGGCAAAAGCAATTACCCGGAAAAGAGCAAAAATGACCGATATCATGTCCGACCCCATGGCCGCGCTGGTCCCCATCGTCATCGAACAGTCCAACCGTGGCGAGCGCAGCTTCGACATCTATTCGCGGCTGCTGCGTGAACGGCTCATCTTCGTCACCGGCCAGGTGGAAGATCATATGGCCTCGCTGATCGTGGCGCAGCTCCTGTTCCTCGAATCGGAAAATCCGAAGAAGGACATCTGGATGTACATCAACTCGCCGGGCGGCGTGGTGACGGCCGGCATGGCGATCCACGACACCATGAAATATATCCGGCCCCAGGTCGGCACGGTCTGCATCGGGCAGGCTGCCTCCATGGGCAGCTTCCTGCTGGCGGCGGGCGAACCGGGCAAGCGCATCGCGCTCTCCAACGCGCGCATCATGGTGCACCAGCCGTCCGGCGGCGCGCAGGGCATGGCGTCCGACATCGAGATCCAGGCCAAGGAAATCCTGCGAATCCGCAGCCGCCTCAACAATCTCTACGTGCAATATACCGGCCGCACGCTGGAGGAAGTGGAACGTGCGATGGATCGCGACACCTTCTTGGAGGCTGAGGAAGCCAAGGAATTTGGCTTGGTAGATGAGGTATGGAGCAGCCGTCCGGCAGTTACGGAAACATTCGAGGGTTGATGCTTTCCTGTCCCGCGGCGTATCCATTTTCACCCCTTGTGAAACGGGCGCGCCGCGGGCTAGGATGGTCCTTGGATCAATATCCCTCGCCAAAAGCGGCTTTTCGCGGGCGGCAGGGAAGGAAGAATGACGAATGACAAAGCTGACGGGCTCCGATTCCAAAAGCACGCTTTACTGCTCCTTCTGCGGCAAGTCGCAGCATGAGGTACGCAAGCTGATCGCGGGGCCGACCGTATTCATCTGCGACGAATGCGTGGAACTGTGCAACGACATCATCCGCGAGGAGACCAAGGGCGGTCTCGTCGGCAAGAAGGATGGCGGCGTGCCGACCCCGCAGGAAATCTGCGACGTGCTCGACGATTATGTGATCGGCCAGCAGCGCGCCAAGCGCGTCCTGTCGGTCGCTGTCCACAACCATTATAAGCGCCTCAACCACGGCGCGAAGGCGGGCGAGGTCGAACTCGCCAAGTCCAACATCCTGCTCGTCGGCCCCACCGGCTGCGGCAAGACGCTGCTGGCGCAGACGCTGGCGAAGACCTTCGACGTCCCCTTCACCATGGCGGACGCGACCACGCTCACCGAAGCGGGTTATGTGGGCGAGGATGTGGAGAACATCATCCTCAAGCTCCTCCAGGCGTCCGACTATAATGTCGAGAAGGCCCAGCGCGGCATCGTCTATATCGACGAGATCGACAAGATCAGCCGCAAGGCGGAAAACCCCTCCATCACACGCGACGTGTCGGGCGAAGGCGTGCAGCAGGCGCTGCTCAAGCTGATGGAAGGCACCACCGCCAGCGTCCCGCCGCAGGGCGGCCGCAAGCACCCGCAGCAGGAATTCCTTCAGGTCGACACGACCAACATCCTGTTCATCTGCGGCGGCGCGTTCGCGGGCCTGGAAAAGATCATCGGCGACCGTCTGGAAGCCAAGTCCATCGGCTTCGGCGCCCACGTCGCCGCGCCGGAGGAGCGCAAGACCGGCGAACTGCTGCGTCAGAGCGAGCCTGAGGATTTGCTGAAATTCGGCCTCATCCCCGAATTTGTCGGCCGTCTCCCCGTCATCGCAACGCTGGAAGACCTCGACGTGACCGCTCTGGTCAAGATTCTGGTCGAGCCGAAGAACGCGCTGGTGAAGCAGTATCAGAAGCTGTTCGACATGGAGAATGTGGAACTCAGCTTCACCGACGACGCCCTGACGGCGATCGCGAAAAAGGCCATCGAACGCAAGACCGGCGCGCGCGGCCTGCGCTCGATCCTCGAAGCGATCCTGCTCGACACCATGTTCGACCTGCCCTCGATGGAGGGCGTGGGCGAAGTGGTCGTCGACAAGGATGTGGTCGCGGGCAGCAAGGAACCGATCCGCGTCTTCAGCGACAAGAAAAAGCGCGCCGAAGACGCCGCCTGACCGGGCAGCATCGGATGGAAAAAGGCCCGCCGGGAGCGATCCTGGCGGGCTTTTCATGATTTGCATAGTCCCTCAATGCCAAAGGCGGCTTTTGGGTGGGTTGCGGACTGAACACCTAGACATATACGTGCTTCTGCGAAGGCAGGAGCGCGGAACATTTCAATTTTGAGTGATTCCAGACATCCCTTCGACAAGCTCAGGGCGAACGGAGGTAGAGAAAAGCAAACCGTCCGCTCCCCACCCGGAACTGTTGCGCGAATCTTCTCAGCCACGCCATTTCCCAGATAAAAAGCTGGCGCGACCCCTGCCGCGCCAGCTTTTTGACGTCGCGCTATGCCTTATCGGTCCAGCGCATATTGCACGGTCAGGGTTACCGACGATCCCACCTGTCCCGGTTCGACCGGCGTCGGCGCCGCGGCCGCCGCGTCCGCCTTGAAGCGGGCCGTTTGCAGCACCGGCATGGGCGGATTGCCCCCGCTGTTGCTTTCCGAGATGGAGACGAGCCGCGCCGTACGGAAACCGGCGGCCTGCGCATAGAAATCGGCCTGCGCCTTGGCGGTCTTGAGGGCGGTGGCGCGGGCCTGCGCGATCATCGGCGTGGGATCGTCGATGGAGAAGCTGGGCCCGTTGATGTTGGTCGCGCCCGCCTTCACCATCGTGTCGAGCAGCGACCCCACCCGCTTCACGTCGCGCAGCGTGACGCTCAGCTGGTTCGACGCCTCATAGCCCAGGAAGCGCGGAGCCGAATTATCGCCATCGCGGTTGCCATAATCATATTGCGCATTGAGGTTGACGCCGCTGGTCTGGATGTCCTTGCGGGCGATCCCGGCCTTGGTCAACGCCGCGATCAGCCTGTCCATCTTGGCCGCATTGTCGGTCATGGCCTGCTGGGCGGTGGGTGCGCGGGTCTGGACGCCGGTGCCGACCGTCGCGATGTCGGGCGCGGCCTCCACCGTTTCGGTGACGTTCAGCGTGACGACCGGCGCCGTCTCGGCGATGGTGACGCTGGTCTGGGCGAGCGCTGCAACGGGAAGCGCGGCAACGCCGAGCGCCATCAGGGCGAGGGCGGATTTCATGGGCTTTTCTCCTTTATAGAGCCATGCGGCCTTTTGTGACGGCTGCGATGAATGGACGCTGACATGCGTTGAAAGCCGTCAGACAGCTTTCGGTTCCATGCCTCTTGCCCATGCGCGCGCGAAGCCCTAGCTGCACGGCCATGGCAGCACCCATCCTCTCCTTTGAAAATCTGGGCCTTTCGCAAGGCACCCACTGGCTGTTCCGCCATATCGACATTTTCGTGGGCGAACGGGACCGGCTGGCGCTGATCGGCCGCAACGGCGCGGGCAAGACGACGCTTTTGAAGCTGCTGGGCGGCCAGATCGAAGCGGATGAGGGAACCCGTTCCGTCCGCCCCGGCGCGCGCGTCATCATGCTGGAGCAGGACCCGGATGTCGGCGCGTTCCGGACCTTGCGCGATTTCGCGCTGGCCGGCCGATATGCGCCGCCCGCGCATGAGGTGGAGGCGATCGCCAGCCAGCTCGGCATCGACCTTTCCCGCGAAGCCGCTACCGCATCGGGCGGGGAGCGCCGCCGCGCCGCCATTGCCCGCGCCCTGGCGAGCGAGCCGGACCTGCTGCTGCTGGACGAGCCGACCAACCATCTGGACATTGCCGCGATCGACTGGATCGAGGGGTGGCTCGGCCGCTATTCCGGCGCGTTCATCGTCATCAGCCACGACCGCGCTTTCCTGACGCGGCTGACCCGGCAGACGCTGTGGCTGGACCGGGGATCGCTCCGTCGCAACGAAATCGGCTTCGGCGGGTTCGAGGACTGGATGGAAGCGGTCTATGCCGAGGAAAGCCGCGCCGCCGAGAAGCTGGACGCCAAGCTCAAGATCGAGGCGCACTGGCTCCAGCGCGGCGTCACCGCCCGGCGCAAGCGCAACCAGGGCCGCCTGGCGCAACTGCATGAGATGCGCGCCCAACGCGCCGCGATGGTCGGGCCGCAGGGCGTGGCGAAGATCGCCGCCGCCAGCGACGACAGCAAGACGAAAAGCGTCATCGCCGCCGATCATGTCACGAAGAATTTCGGGGAACGGGCGATCATCAGGGACTTCTCGCTTCGCATCCAGCGCGGCGACCGCATCGGTATCGTCGGCGGCAACGGCGCGGGCAAGACGACGTTGCTCAAGCTGCTCACGGGCGAATTGGCGCCCGACAGCGGCTCGGTGACGCTGGCCAAAAACCTGGACATGATCTTCATCGACCAGCAGCGCAGCCTGATGCAGCCCGACAAGCGGGTCCGTGACGTTCTGGCCGAAGGCGGCGACTGGATCGACGTGCGGGGCGCGCGCAAGCATGTGCACGGCTATCTCAAGGACTTCCTCTTCGATCCGGCGCTGGCCGAGGCGAAGGTGGGCACGCTTTCGGGCGGGGAGCGCTCGCGCCTGTTGTTCGCGCGGGAGTTCGCCCGCGAATCCAACCTGCTGGTGCTGGACGAGCCGACCAACGATCTCGACCTGGAAACGCTGGACCTGTTGCAGGAAGTCATTGCCGACTATGACGGCACGGTGCTGATCGTCAGCCACGACCGCGACTTCCTCGACCGCACGGTGACGGTGACGCTGGGGCTGGACGGTTCCGGCCATGTCGATGTGATCGTGGGCGGCTATGCGGATTGGGTGGCCAAGCGCCAGCAGCGCCATGCGCCCAAGGCGGAGAAGAAGACGCCCGCCTCTCCCGCGCCGCCCCGATCCGCGCCCGCCAAGCTCAGCTACAAGGATCAGCGCGACCTCGACCTGCTGCCGCGGCGGATCGAGGAACTGGAAGCCGCCATCGCGCGCGATGAGGAGGCGCTGCACGATCCCCATCTCTATGCCCGCGACCGGCAGAAGTTCGACGCCCTCACCAGGGCCGTCGAGCAGGCGCGCGCCGACAAGGACGCCGCCGAGGAGCGCTGGCTGGAACTCGCCGAAAAGGCCGAAGGGCTAAGCGGTTGAATTTGCGATCCGCCGCTCATCTGGTAGCGGTGGAAAAGCAACAGGGAGGTCGGATCGCATGGTCGCCGGTCATCAGGCACAATCCTCGACGGGGGAAAAGGGGCAGGCCGTCGGGCCGCCCCGTCCGCATCATGCGGTCCATTATGTGAACCGGGTCGGCTGGCTGCGTGCTGCCGTGCTGGGCGCGAACGACGGCATCGTCTCCACCGCCAGCCTGCTCACCGGCATCGCGGCGTCGGGCGCGCCGGGGGATACGGTCCTGTTGTCGGGCATCGCCGCGCTGTTCGCGGGCGCGATGTCGATGGCGGCGGGGGAATATGTCTCGGTCAGCGCCCAATCCGACACGGAACGCGCCGATCTGGCCAAGGAACGCCGCGCCATCGTCCAGCAGCCCGAAGAGGAATGGGCGGAACTGCGCGACATCTATGTCGAGCGCGGCCTGTCGCCCGATCTGGCGGCGCAGGTTGCGGATCAGTTGATGGCGGCCGATCCTCTGGGTGCCCATGCCCGCGATGAACTCGGCATTTCGGACGTGACGACGGCGCGGCCGGTGCAGGCCGCGTTCACCTCCGCCGCGACCTTTTCCGCCGGGGCCATCGCGCCGGTGCTGGCCGCCGCGTTCAGTCCTGCGCCACAGGCGATCGCCGTCATCGCCCTGACCTCGTTGCTCTGCCTTGGCCTGCTCGGCTATATCGGCGCGCGGCTGGGCGGGGGGAAGCCTTTGCCTTCCATCGTGCGGGTCATATTCTGGGGGGTGCTGGCGATGGTGGTGACGGCGGGCATCGGCAGGCTTTTCGGCGCGGCCTTATAGTGGCAAGGTCCGCGCCGACCCCATTTCCAAGGAGACGATGATGAGCGTGATCCAGCAAATTCCGTTGAAGACCATCAAGGGCGATGACACCAGCCTGGGCGACTACGCCGGAAAGGTCGTCCTGGCGGTCAACGTCGCCTCCAAATGCGGCCTGACCCCGCAATATGAAGGGCTGGAGAAGCTCTATGCCGATTACAAGGACAAGGGCCTTGTCGTCGCCGGCTTTCCCGCCAATGATTTCGGCGCGCAGGAACCGGGCGGCAATGACGAGATCGCGACATTCTGCACCACCAATTTCGGCGTGGATTTCCCGATGTTCGAGAAGATCGTCGTGACCGGCCCGGAAAAGCACCCGCTTTACGCCGCGTTGACCAGCGCGTGGCCCAAGGCCGAGGGCGACGGCGACGCCTTTCGCGAAAAGCTGAAAGGCTATGGCATGGAACCCAATCCCGAACCCGAAATCCTCTGGAATTTCGAGAAGTTCGTGATCGCCAGGGACGGTTCCGTCGCGGCTCGCTTCGCGCCGACCACCGCGCCGGACGATCCCGCGCTGATCGCCGCGATCGAGGCCGAGCTGGCAAAGTGATCCCGAACGCCGCCGTTCCGACATCGGCCGGTTCGGCGGCTGGCCTTCCCATGCCGGAGGGCGCTGCGATGCGCCCGCCATGCGGGGCAGGGGCCGGGCGCGGCCATGGCGTCCCGGCCTGACGGCTTATTCCGATGCTGCCCCCTCCCGAGAATTTCACGCCGCAGATCGGCACGGTGCTGCAAGTCCTGAGCATCGTCGGTATCTTCGTGTTTGCGGCATCGGGTGCGCTGGCTGCGGCGCGCTTGCGCCAGACGCTCGTCACCTTCGCCTTTTTCGCGCTGGTGACGGGTGTCGGGGGCGGGACGGTGCGCGACCTGCTGATCGATGCGCCGGTCTTCTGGGTGCATGATGCCACGCCCGCCATCACCTGCATGGCCGCGGCCCTGCTTGTCTGGATAACGCCGCGCTCTTTCTGGAGCGACCGCGCGCTCGACTGGCTGGATGCCGTCGGCCTCGCCGCCTTCGCCGTGTTCGGCGCGGCCAAGGCGATGAGCTTCGGCATCCCGCCGTTCGTCGCCGCGATCATGGGAGTGGTGACCGGCTGCGTCGGTGGCATCATGCGCGATCTTCTGGCCGGGGAGCCCTCCATCCTGCTGCGCCCGGAGCTTTACGTGACGGCCGCCGTCGTCTCGTCCGGTTCCTTCGTACTGCTGCGCTGGGGCGGACTGGACGTGCCCATCGCCAGCGTGATCGCGGTCCTGCTAGGCTTCCTGCTACGCGCGCTGGCGATTTGGCGGGGATGGGGCCTGCCTGTCTACAGGGGCATCCGCCGGGAATAGGACCGTCCTGAACGATACGCCCTTCACCGCCACAGCGACGCGAGCATCGCGAAAAGCCCCCGCTCATCCGCGTGGCTCACCGGACGCGGTGCGCCATAGGCCCGGCATTCCAGGCAATCCGCCCTCACGCCCGCGCCGCCGACCATCGCCTTCACATCGCCAATCGCCTGCATGGCCCATTGCCGCTGGAGCATCGCCTGGCGCGCCAGCATGTCGCGGGAGCGATCCTTCCCATCATCCTCCCGCTCCAGAACGGACTGGAGGAACTGGGTGAATTTATCCGGTTCCTTTTCGATCCGGTAGGGGCGGGCCTTGGCCGGATCGAGTTTCGCCAGTTTCGCCGCTTCGGCGATGGCGTCCTCAAGCCCGCCGAAACGGTCCACCAGCCCGATCTGCCGCGCCGTGCCGCCGTCCCACACCCGGCCCTGCGCGATGGCGTCGATCTGCTCCGGCGACTTGCGGCGGGATTGCGCGACGAGGCCGACGAAGCGTCCGTAGATATCCTCGACCCCCATCTGCATGATGCGGTCGAACTCCGGCGTCGTGCCGCCCGCAAGGTCCGGCTGTCCCGATAGCGGCGTGGTCCGCACCCCGTCCGTGGTGATCCCCATCTTCGCCAGCGTGCCCTCGAAGCTCGGCAATATCCCGAATACGCCGATGGAGCCGGTGATCGTCGCCGGCTCGGCAAAGATCAGATTGGCGGGGGTGGACACCCAATAGCCGCCGCTGGCCGCGACATTGCCCATCGACACGACCACGGGCAGTCCCTGCGATTTGGCCGCCATGACGGCCCCGCGTATCTTCTCGGACGCCATCACCGATCCGCCCGGCGAATCGACCCGGACAACGAGCGCCTTCAGGTCCTTTTCCGCCAATGCCTTGTAGAGGAGGTTGGAGATGGTGTCGCCCGCCGCCGTGCCCGGCCCGGCTTCCCCGTCCACGATCTCGCCCGCGACCGTCAGGATGCCGATCTGCCCGTCATTGGCGGGTTTGCGCGCCTGGACATAGGTCGAAAGATCGATGCTGGCGAAACGGCCCGCCCGCGCGTCGGGCGATTCGCCCGCGACCTTCGCCACCCTTTCGCCAAAGGCCGCTTCGTCGCCCAGCTTGTCGACCAGCCCGGCATTTTCCGCCGCCTTGGCCAGATTGCCGCCCGCTGCCCGTGCCGCGGCGGCCGGATCGCTTGCATAGGCGGCCAGCTTCGCCCTGGGTCGGGCCTTGGCGACATCCTCCTGCCAATCCTGCCACAGCGCATCGGCCAGCGCCTGATTGGCCTGCTTCGCTTCGGGCGATTGATCGGTGCGGATGAAGGGTTCGACGAAGCTCTTGTAGGTGCCGACGCGATAGACATGGGTGTTGACGCCCAGCTTGTCGATCAACCCCTTGTAATAAAGGGAGGAGCCGCCACGCCCCATGATCGCCACGCCGCCCAGCGGGTCGAGCCATGTCTCGTTGGCATGGGCGGCCAGCTGATAGCCGTCGTCGCTATAGATGGTGGCGAAAGCGAAGACCGGCTTCTTCGCGGCGCGCACGGCGTCCAGCGCCTTGCCCACCCGCTCCAGCGCGACCTGCCCGCCGCCCATGAAGCCGTCGAGGTTCAGCACGACGGCCTTGACCTTGCCGTCGTCCTTCGCCGCCTCCAGCGCAGTCACGATGTCGGCAAGGCGATATTCCTTCATCTTCGGACCGGAACCGGCCAGCAGGGCCGTCGGATCGATTTCCGCCGGTTGCTCGACGATGGTGCCGTCCAGATCCAGCAGCAGCGCGCCGGAACGGACGCTCGCGCTCGGCTTGGGGGAAAAGGACAGCGCCGCATAGAGCAGGCCGAAGAACATCAGGAGGAGCAGCAGCACCAGCCCGTCCTTGATCGCGACCAATATGCGCCAGGCGCCTTTTACGAATGCCAAGTTGCCGGTTCCTCTTTCAAGCCTTGCCACCGGGCTATCCTATCGCCCGTCCGACTGCAATGTGGGGCGGAAGGGCGGGGCGACAAGCTTGCGCCCGCGATTTCCCGCGCTATGGGAAGCGCAACGCAAAGCCCATCGTGCAGGAGACGCGCCTCATGCCCACACTCGTCCTTATCCGTCATGGCCAGTCGGCCTGGAACCTGGAAAACCGCTTCACCGGCTGGTGGGACGTGGACGTGACCGAGAAGGGCGCGGAGGAAGCGCGCGCCGCCGGTCGGCTGATGGCGGAAAAGGGGCTGGATTTCGACCAGTGCTTCACCTCTTTCCAGACCCGCGCGATCAAGACCTTGAACCTCGCGCTGGAGGAAATGGGCCGACTGTGGCTCCCCGTCGAGAAGGACTGGCGCCTCAACGAGCGCCACTATGGCGGCCTCACCGGCCTCAACAAGGCGGAGACGGCGGCGAAGCATGGCGACGCGCAGGTCAAGATCTGGCGCCGCAGCTTCGACGTGCCCCCCCCGCCGCTGGAGCCGGGCAGCGAATTCGACCTGTCGAAGGACCGTCGCTATGACGGCATCGCCATCCCCTCGACGGAATCGCTGAAGGACACCATCGCCCGCGTGTTGCCCTATTGGGAAAGCCGCATCGCGCCGGAACTGAGGGCGGGCAGGCGCGTCCTCATTTCCGCCCACGGCAATTCGCTGCGCGCGCTGGTGAAGCATCTGTCCAACATCCCCGACGACGAGATCACGGAGCTGGAAATCCCGACCGGCCAGCCGATCGTCTACGATCTGGCGGACGACCTGACGGCGAAGGACCGCTATTACCTGTCCGAACGCTAGGATATTCCGCACACGAACCGGGGCGGAAGCAAATCCCGCATTGCCCCTTGGCGGCCCGACCGCTAAGGGGCTTTGCTTTCCGGGCAGCATGGGACTGCTCCTTGACGGGAAGCATGGGGAATGAGCGGGGATAGCGCAGCCGCGCAGGTCGGCATCATCATGGGCAGCCGGTCCGATTGGGATACGATGCGCCATGCCGCCGAAACGCTGGACGCTCTGGGCGTCGCCCATGAGTGCAAGGTCGTGTCCGCCCACCGCACCCCCCAGCGCCTCTACGATTACGCCACCGGAGCGGTCGGCCGCGGCCTCAAGGTCATCATCGCGGGCGCGGGCGGCGCGGCGCATCTGCCCGGCATGACGGCCTCCATGACGCGTCTGCCCGTGCTGGGCGTTCCCGTGGAATCCAAGTCGCTCAAGGGCATGGATTCGCTGCTTTCCATCGTCCAGATGCCAGGCGGCGTCCCGGTCGGCACGCTCGCCATCGGCAAGCCCGGCGCGATCAACGCCGCGCTGCTCGCCGCCTCCATCCTCGCCACCACGGATGCCGCGCTGGCCGAACGGCTCGACGCATGGCGCGCGAAGCAGACCAACGACGTCGCCGAGACGCCGGAATAAGATGTCGACGATCCCGCCCGGCTCCACCATCGGCATCCTCGGCGGCGGCCAGCTGGGCCGGATGATCGCCATCGCCGCCGCGCAGCTGGGCTATCGGACCCATATCTATGCGCCGGAGGATAGCGGCCCCGCCGCCGATGTTTCCTCCGGCTGGACGCGGGGCGCCTATGAGGATGCCGCCGCGCTCGCCGCCTTCGCCGATGCGGTCGATGTCGTCACCTATGAGTTCGAGAATATCGACCCTTCGGCGGTCGAGGTGCTCGCCACCCACGGCCTCGTCCGTCCGGGCGCGCAGGCGCTCCGCGTGGCGCAGGACCGCCTCGCCGAAAAGCGCTTCGTCAACGATCTGGGCGGGCTGACCGCGCCTTTCGCTCCGGTGGAAAGCCTTGCCGATCTGGAAGCCGCCATCGGACAGGTCGGCCCCCGCGCCGTCCTCAAGACCAACCGCATGGGCTATGACGGCAAGGGACAGGCGCGGCTTTCCGGCGCTGCCGATGCCTCGGCCGCATGGGACGCCATCGGCCGCCAGAGCGCCATTCTCGAAGGCTTCGTGATCTTCGAGGAGGAATTTTCGGTGATCCTCGTGCGTGCCGCCGATGGGCAGGTCCGTTTCTGGGATTCCGCCGCCAATGTGCATGTCGACGGCATCCTCGCCACGTCCACCGTCCCCGCCGGCCCCCTGATCGAAGGGCAGGTGGATCAGGCCCGCGCCCTGTCGCGTCAGGTGGCGGACGCGCTGGATTATGTGGGCGTGCTGACGCTGGAGTTTTTCGCCGGAGCGGACGGCCCCGTCTTCAATGAAATGGCCCCGCGCGTCCACAATAGCGGCCATTGGACCATTGAAGGCGCGGTAACGAGCCAGTTCGAGAACCATGTCCGCGCGATCTGCGGCCTGCCGCTCGGCGATACCAGGCTCGCGGCGGAAGAGGTGGAGATGCGCAACCTGATCGGCGCGCAGGCGCATGAATGGCAGGCGATCCTGTCCGATCCCGCCAATCATCTCCATCTCTACGGCAAGCATGAAGCGCGTCCGGGCCGCAAGATGGGCCATGTCACGCGGCTGACATTGTGAGCGAAGCGCCGGAGATCGTCCTGATCCTGGCTCGCGCCGACAATGGCGTGATCGGCCGGGACGGCGGCCTTCCCTGGCGTCTTTCCGCCGACCTCAAGCGCTTCAAGGCGCTGACCCTCGGGCATCCGATGGTGATGGGCCGCAAGACCTTTGACAGCTTGCCCGGGCTGCTGCCCGGACGCCGCCACATCGTCCTGACTCGCGATCGGGCGTGGATGGGGGAGGGCGCGGAAGTCGCACATGATGTCGATGGCGCCCTCCGTCTCGCCGCCGCGCCCGCCGTCATGGTGATCGGCGGCGCGGAGATCTATCGCCAGTTCCTGCCCTTGGCGCACCGGATCGAACTGACCGAAATCCATATCGATGCGGTCGGCGATACCGCCATTCCCTATCCCGACCCCGCCTGCTGGGAGGAAGCGTCCCGCCGGGATCATGCGGCGGCGGGCGAAGCGCCGGCCTACAGCTTCGTCACCTTCCGGCGCAGGGCCGGCGCATGATTTCGACGCATTGCGCCCGGCCCTTCCTGTCCCTATAGCCCGCGCCATGGAGCGGCTGGAGAGCGGTGCCCCTGTCCCCGCGCATCTGCGCGGCGCGATCATGGCGCTGGGCAATTTCGACGGATTTCATCGCGGTCATCAGGCCGTGGTGGCCCGCGCCATCGAATGGGCGAAGGCCGAAGGCCGTCCCGCCATCGTCGCGACCTTCGATCCCCACCCCATGCGCTTTTTCCAGCCTGACGCGCCGTCTTTCCGCCTCACCACGCTGGATCAGCGGCAGGTCCTGTTCGCCCGGGCCGGGGCGGACGCCATGATGGTCTTCACCTTCGACGCGGCCCTTTCGACGCGCACTGCGGAGGAATTCGTGCGCCTGCTGGCGCATGACATGGGTGTGGCGGGGGTGGTGACGGGCCAGGATTTCACTTTCGGCAAGGACCGGGGCGGCACCGCCGAACGCCTGACCGAACTCAGCGCCGCGGTCGGCATGGCCGCGCAGGCCGTGGCGCCCGTCATCGGCAAGGACGGCCATGTCATCTCCTCCAGTCGCATCCGTGATGCGCTGAAGGCCGGGGATTGCGAAACCGCCACCCGCCTGCTCAGCCGCCCCTTCGCCATCCAGGGCCAGGTCCAGCATGGCGACAAGCTGGGCCGCACCATCGGCTTTCCGACCGCCAATATCGACATCGGCAAATATCTGCGGCCTGCCTATGGCATCTACGCCGTGCGCGGCCTGCTGCCCGATGGCCGTGTGCTGGACGGCGCGGCGAACCTTGGCATCCGTCCCAGTTTCGATCCGCCCAAGGAATTGCTGGAGCCGCATTTCTTCGATTTTTCCGAAAGCCTCTACGATCAGGTGATCGAGGTGCAGATGATCCGTTTCCTGCGGCCGGAGGCGAAGTTCGAAGGGATGGACGCCCTGACCGCGCAGATTGCGAAGGACTGCGACGATGCGCGGCAAATCCTTGCGGGAACGCCTCACGTCGCGTAGGGCCGCGAACTTGACTGTCAGTTATTTCTCCGGACCTCATGACCGACCAGCCCGACTATAAAAGCACCGTTTTCCTGCCCGTCACCGACTTCCCGATGAAGGCGGGCCTTGCGCAGAAGGAACCGGCGATCCTCGCGCGCTGGGAGGCGATGGACCTCTATGGCAAGCTGCGCGAGCGGCGGAAGGGGCGCGAACGCTTCATCCTCCATGACGGCCCGCCCTATGCCAATGGCGACATCCATATGGGCCATGCGATGAACAAGGTGCTGAAGGACATCATCGTCCGCAGCCAGTCGCTGCTCGGCAAGGATGCGCCCTATGTCCCCGGCTGGGACTGCCACGGCCTTCCGATCGAATGGAAGATCGAGGAGGAATATCGCAAGAAGAAGCAGAACAAGGACGAGGTTCCCGCGCAGGAATTCCGCGCCCAGTGCCGCGCCTATGCGGACAAGTGGGTGGGCGTCCAGAAGGAGCAGTTCAAGCGTCTGGGCGTGATGGGCGATTGGGACGATCCCTATCTCACCATGAAGTTCGACGCTGAGGCGACCATCGTCGGCGAGCTGCTGAAATTCGCGGAAAGCGGCCAGCTTTATCGCGGCGCAAAGCCCGTCATGTGGTCCCCGGTCGAAAAGACCGCGCTCGCCGAAGCGGAAGTGGAATATGAGGACATCACCTCGACCCAGATCGACGTGGCGTTCGAGATCGTGGATGCCGCAGATTCTGGTCTGCAATCATGGGTAACTACAGCTAAAGCCGCAGGCCGATCAGTTTATGCGTTGATCTGGACTACTACGCCTTGGACGATTCCCGTTAATCAGGCGCTCGCCTATGGTGCGGACATTGATTACGTTCTTGTAGCCATCGGAAACAGCTATCTTCTGATTGCAGAAAATCTGGTTTCCGCAGTTCTGGCGAGGCTCGGCGAAAGTGCTTGGTTGTCTGAAGGTCAGGGGATATCTTTTGCATGGACCGGCAAAGGCTCCCAACTCGCCGGAGCCGTCGCCCGCCACCCGATGCACCATCTCGGCGGCTTCTTTGCCAAGCCACGCCCGCTCCTCGCTGGCGATTTCGTCACCACCGACGCGGGCACCGGCCTCGTTCACATGGCTCCCGACCATGGCGAGGATGACTTTGCGCTCTGCAAGGAAAACGGCATCAACCCGGTCTTCGCGGTCGAGGGTGACGGCAAATACCGTCCGGACTGGCTCTGGCTCGGCGGGCAGGGGAGCGTCATCAACCCCAAATTCGTCAGCAAGGACGGCCCCATCTGCACCGACCTGCGCGAAGCGGGGGCGCTGCTCGCCGCCTCGGACGATTTCAGGCACAGCTATCCCCATAGCTGGCGTTCCAAGGCGAAGATCATCTTCCGTTGCACCCCGCAATGGTTCATCCCGATGGACAGGCCGCAGGACGGCGTGCCGGTCGATGTGGACGGCAGTTTCCTGCCCACCCCCATCATCGTCGGCAACGGCCCGACGCTGCGTGACGTGGCGCTCGACGCCATCGCCCATACCCGCTGGGTGCCGGAGCGCTCGACCAACCGCATCCGCTCCATGGTGGAGGGCCGCCCGGACTGGGTGATCTCGCGGCAGCGCGCATGGGGCGTGCCCATCGCGCTCTATGTTCATCGCAAGAGCGGCGAATATCTCGTTGATAAGGCAGTCAATGAACGCATCGTCGAAGCCTTCCGGCAGGGCGGCGCGGATGCGTGGTTCGGCGCGGATCATCAGGCGCTGCTCGGCTCGGATTACGACCTCGCCGACTATGAGGTGGTGAACGACATTCTCGACGTCTGGTTCGATTCCGGCTCGACCCACGCCTTCACCGTCGAGGCGCGCTATGGCGAGGATGTCCGCGCCGACCTCTATCTCGAAGGCTCCGACCAGCATCGCGGCTGGTTCCAGTCCTCGCTGCTCGAAAGCTGCGGCACGCGCGGGCGGGCGCCCTATGACGCCGTGCTCACCCACGGCTTCGCGCTGGACGGGCAGGGGCGGAAGATGTCCAAGAGCCTCGGCAATGTCGTCGATCCGCTCAAGATCATGGCCGAGAGCGGTGCAGACATCCTGCGCGTCTGGGTCGCCAGCACCGACTATTTCGACGACGTTCGCATCGGCAAGGAAGTGCTGGCCGGATCGTCCGACGCCTATCGCAAACTCCGTAATACTTTCCGATACTTGCTTGGTGCTCTTTCCGATTTTTCTGAGGAAGAGAAAATCCCCGTCGGCGAAATGCCGGAGCTGGAACGCTACATGCTCCACCTTCTCGCCAAGCTGGACGAGGAACTGCGCGGCATCGTGGACCGGAAGGCGGGCAGCGAGAACTGGCTGGAATTCAGCCGCTATACCCGCGCGCTGATGGACTTCGCGAACAGCGATCTTTCCGCCTTCTTCTTCGACATCCGCAAGGACTGCCTCTATTGCGATGCGAAGTCGGACCCCCGGCGCCGCGCCTATCGCACCGTGCTGGACACGCTGTTCCACGCGCTCGTCCGCTACGCCGCGCCGATTATTCCCTTCACGGCGGAGGAAGTGTGGCAAAGCCGCTTCCCCGATGAGGCGGAGAGCGTCCATTTCCTGGAATGGCCCGAAGTGGACGGCCACTGGGCGAACCATGGCCTCGGCGAAAAATGGGCGGAAATCCGCGACCAGCGCGATCAGGTCAACGAAGCCATCGAGCCGCTGCGCCGGGAAAAGATCGTCCGCTCCAGCCTGGAAGCGGACGTCATGATGGGCGAACGGGTGCCGGTGGGCGACGTGGACTTCGCGGAGGTCGCGA
Organism: Sphingobium cloacae; assembly: GCF_002355855.1. Lineage (NCBI taxonomy): Bacteria > Pseudomonadati > Pseudomonadota > Alphaproteobacteria > Sphingomonadales > Sphingobiaceae > Sphingobium > Sphingobium cloacae. The sequence goes on along the minus strand of NZ_AP017655.1, from coordinate 1,001,513 downwards.
TTGTCGCCCGCGTGGACATGGGCGTGGGCGACGGCATCGTCGTCAATCCGTCCGAATGGCACAAATGCGGCCGCTGCTGGCGGTTGCTGCCAGAAGTCGAAGAAGATGGCGCGCTCTGCAATCGCTGTGACGAGGTGTTGAAGGCATGACCGTTCCCGCCGTCAATCATCGCCCGCTGGGCCTGACCGTCGCGATCGTCACGCTCGCGCTCGATCAGCTCATCAAATATACCGTCACCTATCCGCTCGCGCTCAAGAGCCGGGGCGAGGAGGGGATCGACATCCTGCCGATCTTCCGTTTGCGCTGGCTGGAAAATCGCGGCGTTTCCATGGGCTTCTTCCATGCCGACACCGATCTGATGCGCTGGCTGCTGGTCGGCATGACCATGGTCATCGCGATCTTCGTGGGCGTATGGATGTGGCGGGAAAGGGCGCGGCAGGACGTGGCGGCGCTGGGTCTCGTGCTGGGCGGGGCCATCGGCAATATCGTGGACCGCGTGCGGCTGGGCTATGTGGTCGATTATGCCGATCTGCATTTCGGCGAATGGCGGCCCTTCCTGATTTTCAACCTGGCCGACGCAGCGATCACCATTGGCGTGCTGATCCTGCTTGCGCGGGCGCTTTTGCTGCGCGAGAAGAGCGCAAAGACGGAGTCATTGAACTGATGCGTAAACTGATCCTTGCCGCTGGCCTTGTCGCCTCCCTGTCCGCTTGCGGTTCGTCGGGCCTGTTCAACCGCGACCGTCCCGATGAATTCGCGGTGTCGCGTCAGGCTCCGCTGGTGATCCCGCCCGATTTCGCGCTGGTTCCCCCGGCGCCGGGCGCACCCGCCGCCGCGACCGTCGATTCGAGCCGCGCCGCCATGGAAGCGATGTTCGGCGGGCCTTCGGCGCGCAGCGATACGGAGAACGCCGCCCTTTCCGCCGCGGGCCGCGGCAATGCCGCGCCCGGCATCCGTTCCTCCGCGGGCGATCCGGCGACGGAAGTAGTGGAGAAGGGGGAAACCACACGCGACATCATCGCCGCGCCGGAGGGCGACGGGCAGGATGCGCGGGCGTCCGTGCCCCAGCCATAATCGATGGGTGTGGGCCGGGTAAAAATTCGGCCCGTCATTCTATAAAACAAGCCATTACTGGCCGTTTTCAACAAAATCCTTGAACCGCGCCAAAGTGCCGGCCCATTGGGCGTCCACCGTGTCGAGCCAAAGCCGGGCGTCTTCGATGGCTTCCCTTCGCAGCGCGAAATGGACTTCGCGGCCGCTGCGGGTCCGCTGCACCAGCCCGGCCTGACGCAGCACGTCCAGATGCTTGGCGACAGCCTGCCTGCTGATCGGCAGGCCATCGCCCATTTGCACGATGGATCGCGCCTGTCCGTCCGCCAGTCGTGCGATGAAGCCCAATCTCGTCGCATCGCCCAAGGCGGCGAACAGACGAGCCGGATCGGGGCTTTCAACCCTCGACATAGTTTCGGATATTCCCGACCTGCTCGGCCCAGCCCCCTTCATTGTCACGCATGACGTGGGTGCGGCGCGGCTCGGGCACCTTGTCGAAGCCGCTTTCCGTGACGGTCAGGCGGGTGCCGCTCCCGGTGGGTTCCAGCACGAACTCGACCAGCGTCCATTCCGGGACCGGAACGCCGCTATCCATCCATTCCTTGTCGCCGCCGGTCGCGGGCCATTCGAAGGCGAACCGTCTCATGGGGTCGATGGCCACGATCCGGGCTTCCCAGCGATAATCCTCATAGCCGGGATAGGTCATATGTCCGGTGGAGGGCTTCCCCGGTTCAAAGGGCTGGTCGAGCGTGACGCGAAACCATGTCCCGAATTTCCAATGGTCGATCAGCGCATCCCTGACCCGCTCCACGGGGGCTTCGATTTCAATCGTCTTGACGATGGCATCGATCATCAGCAACCTCCTGGTTGCTTATATGCAAGAGGTTGCAAGGAAAGGCAACCGATAAATTGCCTTTCTGACTCAGGACTGTGGCTTATAGGCGATCCGGGCGGTCCCTTTCGCCCGGACGGGCAGATGCAGTCCTTGCCCAAAGGCTTTGATCTGCCCGATTTCCACCTGGTCCAGATCGGTGGTGATCAGGAATTCTCCCGCCCGCTTTTCGTCGATGGCGCGCCGGATTTTTCCTAATAGTTCCGCGATGTCCTTCGAGAAATTCTGGGTCAGGGATTGCGCTATCAGCGCGCCGACCGCCGGACTATTCCCCAGCGCCAGCAGCAGGTCGCCGCTCAGGGCATCGGTATTGCCCGTGACCGTCAAGGCGTCGAAATGGACTTCCGGCGAGTTGGGCGCGTTGCGGGGCATGGCGGTCATCCATATCCGGCCATGGACTTCCTGCGCCTTGCCGCCTTTCGCCGGACGGGCCGTCAATGTCAGCCCCACGGCGATGCGTCCGCCGGTCGTTCCATAGGCTTCGACCTTTTCGAATCGCGCGATGACCGGCCCGATCGCGGGCAGGTCGAAGGGCCGCTGCGATCGCTTGGTCAAGGCGCGCATGATGACGGGTTCCAACTCGCGATAGTCGGCGGTCACGGGGATGAAGAAGTGGAATTGACCGTCCGTCCGGCCGGCCGCGGGCGGCGGGAGCGGGGTGGGTTCCGTGGCATCCGGCCGGTTACCGACAAAGGTTTCGGTGATGGCTTCGATGCCCAGATTGAACCGCACCCGGCTTTCCCGCACCGTGTAGCCATTATAAAGGATCTTGATCGGCGAAACGCGCATCCAGACCGGCGGATTCTTCTCGTTCAAACTGAGAACGGCGAAGCTCTTGCGCCACAGTTGCTCGACCTGGGCGGGCACGTTGGCGCGGGCCAGTTCACGTGGCAGGTCGCGCTCCAGCGTCCCGACGATGGGCCGCAATTTCCGGTCCGCTTCATCGGTGAAGGTGATGCGCTGGCCCAGGAAATCGATGCCGGGCGCTTTGGTCCAGTCATAATGCAGGCGCACCGTCCCGCGCGGCTTCCAATCCTTGCCAAGGTCCAGTTTGATCCGCGCATGGGCCAGCGCCGAGCCGGTGGCCGTTTCCCCTTTCAACAGGCCGCCGACATCGCGCGCGCTGATCTGCGCGTGGATGGGGACATCGGCGATGATGTCCCGCCCTTCGCCCCGCAGGCGGATCGGCCCGCGCGTGACGACGCCCACGATGGTGCAGCTGATCGCGGGCGTGACGTTCAGCTTCGCGCCGAGGATCTTGACCTTCTGTGGCGGGATGCAGCGCGGGGAATGCTGATTAATCGTCCATAGCTGGCGCGGAATGGCGCGTTCCGCCGCTTGCCGGATGGCGCCGGAGTCGATGTCCACCGGCACGGAAAGGATGGAGGGTTCTTTCGGAACGGGAACGGGATCATCGGCGCGGGGCGGCGCTTCCGCCGGAGGGGGCCGGGAGCAACTGCCCGCCAGTCCTGCAAGGCCCAGCAGGACGGCATGGCGCAGCATATGCCTGTCGCCGCCCGCCGCCTTTCGTGTGGATCGCCCCATCCATTCCCCCCGCCTGAAGCGCAAAGCGCCATGTATCGCAGGACGCGCCAGACGGATTTCCGTTCCCTGCCCGGAATCAGGCCCGCGCTGTCTCCACCCCCGCGCTGTTGTGGCGCAGCGCCGTCAACACCGTGTCCACGATGCCCGCCGCATCCAGCCTGGCGTCGGCATATTGCTTTTCCGGCTTGTCCTGATCCTGGAACATGTCCGGCAGGCGCATGGTGCGCAGCTTGAGGCCATTGTCGATCAGGCCGCCGTCGCTCGCCAGCGTCAGCACATGCGCGCCCAGGCCGCCTATCGCGCCTTCCTCGACCGTGACGGCGACCTCATGGGTCGTCAGCAGGCGGCGGATCAAGGCTTCGTCCAGGGGCTTGGCGAAGCGGAGGTCGGCGACGGTGGTGGACAGCCCCTTGGCCTCCAGCGTTTCCGCCGCTTTCAAGGCTTCCTCCAGCCGCGTGCCGAGCGACAGGATCGCGACCTGCCGCCCTTCGCGGACGATCCGGCCCTTGCCGATCTCCAGCCGCTCCGGGACAGCCGGGAGCGTCACGCCCACGCCATTGCCGCGCGGATAGCGCACCGCGATCGGCCCCTCGTCGTGCAGGGCGCAGGTGTGGACCATATGCACGAGTTCCGCTTCGTCGGCGGCGGCCATCACGACCATATGGGGCAGGGTGGCGAGATAGGTGATGTCGAAGCTGCCCGCATGGGTGGAACCGTCCGCGCCGACCAGCCCCGCCCGGTCGATGGCGAAGCGCACCGGCAGATTCTGGATCGCCACGTCATGCACGACCTGATCGTAGGCGCGCTGGAGAAAGGTCGAATAGATCGCGCAGAAGGGCCGCATCCCCTCCGCCGCCAGGCCCGCCGCAAAGGTCACCGCATGCTGCTCGGCAATGCCCACGTCGAATGTACGGTCGGGGAAAGCCTCCGCGAATGCGTCGAGGCCCGTGCCGGACGGCATGGCGGCGGTGATGGCGCAAATCTTCTCGTCGCGCTGCGCTTCGGCGATCAGCGCCTTGGCGAAGACGCTGGTGTAGCTGGGCGGCCCGGGCGGGGCCTTCGCCTGCGCGCCGGTGATGACGTCGAACTTCTGGACGCCATGATATTTGTCGGCCGCCGCTTCGGCGGGCGCGTAACCCTTGCCCTTTTGCGTGACGACATGGATGAGGCAGGGGCCTTCCGCCGCGTCGCGCACATTTTCCAGCACCGGGATCAACTGGTCCAGATTATGCCCGTCGATCGGCCCGACATAATAGAAGCCCAGTTCCTCGAACAGGGTGCCGCCCATCGCCATGCCGCGCGCGAACTCGTCGGTCTTGCGGGCGGCATTGTGCAGCGGGCGGGGCAATTTGCGCGCGAGCCGCCTCGCAAGGCCGCGCAGCCCCAGAAATTCCCTGCTGGACACCAGCCGCGCCAGATAGGCCGAAAGCCCGCCCACCGGCGGAGCGATGGACATGTCATTGTCGTTGAGGATGACGATCAGCCGGTTGCCCGCCTCGCGCGCGTTGTTCATCGCCTCATAGGCCATGCCGGCCGACATCGCACCGTCGCCGATCACCGCTATGCCCTTGCCGGGCCGGTCGGCCAGCTTGTTGGCGATCGCGAAGCCCAGCGCCGCGCTGATGGAGGTGGAGCTGTGCGCGGCCCCGAACGGATCATATTCGCTCTCGGTCCGCTTGGTGAAGCCGGACAGGCCGCCGCCCTGCCGCAAGGTGCGGATGCGGTCGCGCCGCCCGGTCAGGATCTTGTGCGGATAGCATTGATGGCCCACGTCCCAGACCAGCTTGTCCTGCGGCGTGTCGAACACATAATGGATCGCCGTGGTCAGTTCCACGACGCCCAGCCCCGATCCCAGATGGCCGCCCGTCACGCCCACGGCGGCGATCACTTCCTGCCGCAGTTCGTCGGCCAGTTGCCGAAGCTGTTCGGGCTTGAGGCCGCGCAACTCCGACGGCCAGTGGATCTGGTCGAGCAGGGGCGTGGAAGGACGGTCGTTCATCGAAGACATATACTCATCAAGCCGCTAGGCCGTTCCGGGCGTGAAAGCAACGCCGGGGGTCAGGCCGCGCAGCGGGCGCAGGTGCCCAAAATCTCGATCACCGGGCGTTCCGGACGGAAACCTTCATGCTCGGCCACGGCGCGGACATCGCTTGTCACCTTGTCATCGTCGACATGCGTGGCCTGATGGCAGTTGCGGCATACCAGGAAGATGCAGTCATGATGGCAACCGGGATGGGCGTTGGCGATATAGGCGTTGGCGCTTTCCACCCGCATCGCGATGTTGTTCGCGACGAACAGGTCCAATATCCGATAGACGCTGTTGGGCGCGACCCGCTTGCCGCGCGCCCTGGATACCGTGTCCGCGATGTCATAGGCCGAAGCGGGCTTTTCCTCGGCGGCGAGGGCGTCGAAAATGGCGGCGCGCATCGGCGTCCACTGCTCGCCCTGCGTTTCGAGCGTGGCCTGCGCGGCGTCCGCCAGTCTGGCGCCGGTCGGCTCATGATGGTTGTGATGATGGTCGGCCATGGGCTTAATCTAGGCTTGCACAAGGCCCGGAGCAAGGCTTAGCCGCCGGTTCATCCCCGCCAGAAGCTCCACGCGGCCCACAGCCATCCCGCGATCATCAGGGTCCCGCCTATGGGCGTCACCGCGCCCAGCCATTTGGGGCCGCCCACCGCCATGATGTAGAGCGTCAGGGCGAAGATCGCCGCGCCGATCAGCAGCAGCGCCGCCGGTCCGCGCGCCGTCCCCGCCAGCACCAGTGCCGCGACGGCATGGACCATCTGATAGATGCCGCCCGTCCGCAGCCACTCCGCCGCTTGCGGACTGGCGGCGCCATGCGCTCCGAAAGCGCCCGCGCCGATGGCGATGGCGGCCGACAGCGCGGCCAGAACAGCGATCATGCCACTTCCTCCCCTTCGCCCCGCGACGCCAGATTCATCCGCTTGCCGGGCCGATAGATCAATTCCTTGGCGACCGAAAGATCGCCATGCTCCCTTTGGACGGCCAGCCGCTGCTGGTCGTTCTCGCGATATTGCTCCACCACTTCGTCGATTTCCGCCTGCGGGACGCCCAGCGTCTCCATGGCCTGTATCCCCATGCAGATGGCCGATTCGAACACTTCGCGGATCACGCCCGCCAGGTCCATGTCCTGCAATTCCAGCAACTGCCGCCGGTCGAAGGCGCGGGCCAGGATAGCCGCTTGCGGGAATGTCTCGGCGATCGGTTCCAGCACCCGGCTGTCGAGCGACGGATCGTCGATGCAGAAGGCGATCAGCCGCGCCTCGTCCGCGCCCGCCCGGCGGAGCAGGTCGATGCGCGTGCCGTCGCCGTAGAAGACTTCCACGTCGAACCGGCTCGACAGTTCGATCTGCGCGGGTTTCCTGTCGATCAGGACGACGCCGAAGCCATGCCCGGCCAGCATCTGCGCGACCGTCTGGCCAAAGCGGCCATAGCCCACCACGATGGCGGTGCCGCGCGGCGCCTGATCGGGATCGCGAAGCGAGGCGTTGACCTTGGGTCTTGCAAATTCGAACCGCGACGCGAACAGCATGAGGAAGGGCGTGGTCGCCATGGAAAGCGTGACGATGGCGCTGAACAGGCTGGCAGCCTGCGGGGCGATCAGGTGGGCGTTCTGCGCCTGCGCGAACAGCACGAAGCCGAACTCGCCGCCCTGGCTGAGCAGCAGGCCCGCGCCCAGAGCCTGCCGCCAGTCCATGCCGAACAGGCGCGCCAGACCCGCGATCAGGATCGTCTTGGTCACGACCAGCGCCGCCGCCATGCCGATGACGAACAGCGGAAAGGCCGCCACCGTCCGCAGATCCAGCACCATGCCGACCGCCAGGAAGAACAGGCCGAGCAGGATGGAACGGAACGGCTCGACATCCGCCTCTATCTCATGGCGATAGGGCGAATCGGCCAGCATCACGCCCGCCACGAACGCGCCCAGCGCGGTCGAAAGGTGCAGCGCATGCATCAGTGACGCCGCCGCCAGCACCGTGAACAGGCCGACCGCGACGAACAGCTCCCGCTCGCCCAGCCGCCCCACCAGTTGCAGCAGCGGACGCAGCAGGAAGCGGCCCGCCAGCACCAGCCCGGTGATCGCCGCCAGCGTATAGACGGTCAGAAGCCAGCCCGGCGGCCCCGCCGCGTCCGCCGGATTGCGGGACAAGGCGGCGATGATGGTGATGAGCGGGACGATGGACAGGTCCTGAAACAGCAGGATCGAAAACACCTTCTCGCCGAAGGGCGAGTTGATGCGGCCGCTATTCTTGAGGCCGGGCAGCACCTGCGCCGTGGAGGACAGCGCCAGCGGCAGGCCCAGCGCGATGGCCGCGCCCCAGCTGAACCCGGTCGAATAGAAGATGAGGCCCGTCAGCGCCACGCCGCACAGGACCACCTGCGCCAGGCCCAGCGCGAAGATGTCGCGTTTCAGCCGCCACAGCCGCGCCGGATGCAGTTCCAGCCCGACGAGGAACAGCAGCAGCACGATGCCGATTTCCGCGATGGCGAGCTTCGATTCCGCCCCGCCGACCCATCCCAGGCCCTGCGGTCCCACCAGCGCGCCCGCGATCAGATAGCCCAGCACCGCGCCCAGCCCGAAACGCCGGAACAGGATGACGAAGAATACCGCCGCGCCCAGCAGGATGACGCCATCGGTCAAGAGGATATCGGTGGCGGACAAGGCGGCTTCGGGCGCTTGCGGACCCATCAGGCGCCGGCCTGCCGGGCCGCTTCGGCCACGGCTTCGAAACCGAGCCGGATGGACGGATGGCGCGCGGGATAGTCCCTCGCCGGGGCCAGCACCCCAAGCCCCGGCCAGAAATCCAGATCGTCGCTTTCGCCCGCCAGGAAAGCGGTCAGCCGGTCGCGCGCGTCCGCCAGTTCATCGGCCGTCCGGCCGATCGCATGACCCGCCATCAGCGAAGCGGACGCCTGGCCCAGGGCGCAGGCTTTGACATCCAACCCGATGTCGGCCAGCCGCCCGTCCTCCATCCGCACATCGGCGGTGATCCGCGACCCGCAGGTCGGCGAACGCCGTTCCACGCTCGCCTGCGCGTCGGGCAGGCGCGCATGATGGGGAATGCTGGCCGCCAGCCGCAATATGTCCTTGTTGTAGAGAGGCGCGCTCATCGGCTGTTATCTAGGGCAGGAAAGGCTTCGGGTGAAGGGCCGGGCCGAGCTTATTCCGCCTCATGGACGATATGGAGTTTCGCCGCCGCCTCCGCCGCGATCCTCCGCGCATCCTCCACCGTCCCCGCACGGGCCAGCGCCACGCCCATCCGGCGATAGGGCCGCGTGGTCGGCTTGCAGAACAGGCGTACGTCCACCTCGGCGCCGGGCGTCGCCAACGCTTCGGCCAGCCCCTCGAAACGGAAGCGGTCCGATTGCCGGTCGGCCAGGATGACCGCCGACGTCGATGGGCCATAAAGCCTGATCTCCGGAATCGGCAGGCCCAATATGGCGCGGGCATGAAGGTCGAACTCGCTCAGATTCTGGGAGATCAGCGTCACCATGCCGGTGTCGTGCGGGCGCGGCGACAATTCGGAGAAGATGACGTCCTCGCCCTTCACGAAGAATTCCACGCCGAAAATGCCATGGCCGCCCAGATTGTCGACCACCTTGCGCGCCATGTCCTGCGCGTCGGCCAGCGTCTTGGCGGACATGGCGATCGGTTGCCAGCTTTCCTGATAATCGCCGCGCTCCTGCCGGTGGCCGATGGGCGGGCAGAACAGCACGCCCTCGCGTGTCCGCACGGTCAGCAGCGTGATCTCATAGTCGAAGGGGATGAACTCCTCGACGATCACGCGACGCCGGTCGCCGCGCATGTTCGCCACGGCATAGTCCCACGCCTTTTCCAGTTCCCCGGCGTCCCGCACCGTGCTCTGCCCCTTGCCGGAAGAGGACATGACCGGCTTGATGACGCAGGGCAGGCCGGTATGCTCCGCCCCGGCCAGCACTTCCTCCAGCGTTTCGGCAAAGCGATAGCGCGACGTGCGCAGGCCCAATTCGTCCGCCGCCACTTCGCGGATGGCGTCGCGATTCATGGTCATCATGGTGGCGCGGGCGGAAGGGACCACCGTGATGCCCAGCGCCTCGACCTCCGCCAGCGTTTCGGTGCGGATCGCCTCGATCTCCGGGACGACGAAATCGGGCCGATGCCGCAGGATCGCTTCCTTCAGCGCATCGCCGTCGAGCATGGAGAAGACTTCGCAGGCGTCCGCGACCTGCATGGCGGGCGCGCCGGCATAGCTGTCGCAGGCGATGACCCGGCAGCCCAGCCGCTTGGCCGAAATGGTGAATTCCCGGCCCAGCTCGCCCGAACCCAGCAACAGGATATGTGCGGTGAATGCCATGCGTCCCTTGTCCTTGCGAATCATCCGGTGAGGAAAGCTCCGCATGGCCTTTCGCCCGATGCGAGGTCAATCGCGCGGCGTATCCTTAGGGCGGCGCATCGGAGCCGGGCGGCTGGGTCGGGGCCATGCGCGGCGGGGGCGTGGCCTGCGGTTGCGCCGGAGAGGGGGCTGGACCGGCAGGCGCCTGATCGGCGGGAAGGCGGATCTGCGCCGGGCCGATATTCACCGTCATCCCTTCCTGATCGACATCCAGGCCCATATTGCCGATGCCCGTCTCCACCGTCACATTGGCGATGGCGTTGACCAGATCGCTGTCCTTCTGCTCCGCCGGCGCATTCTCCACCGGCTCGTTGATCGCGCGGGCCATGAAGTCCCGCCAGATGCGCGCCGGGATGCCGCCGCCCGCCGCGCCGCCGGGCAGGGGGGCGTTGTCGTCATTCCCGATCCACACCGCCGTCACCAGCCCGCCCGCATAGCCCACGAAAATGGCATCGCGGCTGTCCTGCGTCGTCCCGGTCTTGCCGAAGGTGCTGGTCCGCAGCGCCGCCGCGCTGCCCGTCCCCCGATTGGCGGCGGAAGAAAGGAGGTCGCGGATCATCTCCAGCTGATCCTCGCGGAAACGATGCTGGCGGCGCATCAGCCGGTCGAACCAGCCCTGTTCCTCGGGCGGCAAGCCATGCGCCGTCACGGGATAAGCCCCCGCCGCCACCGCCGCATAGGCTTCGGCCAGTTCGATCAGCGGAATCTCCGATGTGCCGAGCGCCAGGCTCAGATCCTCGGTCAACGGCGCGGTGACGCCCAGGTCGCGCGCGACCTCGATGACATTGTCGACGCCCACCTTCTGCGTCAATCGTACCGCCGCGACATTGCTGGAAACCGCGAAAGCCTGCCGCAGCGTGATCCGGCCCCGATATTTGCCGCCATGATTGGCCGGGCGATAGGTGCCGGTGGTGATCGGCGCATCCTCGATCATGTCGTCCGGCGTCATTCCGGCGCGGAACGCCGCCAGATAGACGAACAGCTTGAAGGTCGATCCGGGCTGGCGCTTCGCCTGGACCGCGCGGTTGAAGCTGCTCTTCCCGTAGTTCCGCCCGCCGACCATGGCGACGACGCTGCCGTCCGGCTTCATCGCCACCAGCGCCGCCTCCGCCTTGCCCAGAGGCGCGCGGCGCACGGCGCTTTCGGCGAGCCGCTGGATGCGCCAGTCGAGCGTCGTCGTCACATTCTGCGCGCCATAGACCGCGCCCGCCCGGTCCCGCGCGTCGGGCAGCACCCAATCCGCAAAATAGGTGCCGCTGGTGGGATCGGCCGTTTCCCGCACGTTGAGGCGCGCGGAGGGCAGGGCGTCGCGCTGCGCCTTGCTGATATAGCCCGCCTCCACCATCGCCTGCGTCACCAGATCGGCGCGGGCGCGCGCGCCTTTGAGGTTGGTGGTAGGCGCAAGGCGGGAGGGCGCTTTCAACAGGCCCGCCAGCATCGCCGCCTGCGGGATGGTCAGCTTCTCCGGCTCCCGGTTGAAATAATGGAGCGCCGCCGCGCGCAGCCCGTAGACATTGTCGCCGAAATAGACGTTCGACAGATAGCGTTCGAAAATCTGGTCCTTGGTCAGCCATGCTTCCAGCCAGAAGGCGATCAGCGCCTCGCGCGCCTTGCGGCCGAAGGTGCGGTCGGCGGACAGGAACACGCCCTTGGCCAGCTGCTGCGTGATCGTGCTGCCGCCCTGCGATGATCGGTCCGACCACATATTATGCCAGGCCGCCCGTGCGATTCCGCGCGGATCGACGCCCCAATGGCTATAGAAGCGCCGGTCCTCGATCGCCATGAAGGCTTGGGGCACATGGGGCGGCAGATCCTTGATCGCGACCGGCTTGTCGATCACGGCCCCGCGCCGGGCGATCAGGTGGCCGTCCGACGACATGAGGCTGATGCTGGGCGGGGCGACCGGCTCCAGCGATCGGGAGAGGGGCGCCGTCACCGCCAGCCATGCGATGAGGATCATCAGCAGCGCCAGCAGCCCCGCGACGACCCATCCCGCGATCTGCAACCGCCTTTTCCACGGCGTCGGCGGGGCGAAGGCGCTGGGCGGTCCCGCCCCGAAAGGGCGTTGCGCGTCGGCGGTGGAATCGGCGGTCGGCAGGGGTTCGATCATCGGTCAGGCCATGCTGTATTGTAAAGGTGATACAGTCAAGCATGTCCCGCAGCGGGACAGGATCGCATTAACCATGATTGGGCATGGCCGAAATGGTAAATGATGCGTTAACCAAGGGTCATGAGAAATCGTCCGCTCGTCCTCACCACCGAATCCGCCCGCCATCCTTTCCGGCGGATGCTGCCCCCTCATGTGCTGCGTGTGACCGATGGGAATGCCGCCGCGCGGGCGAAGAAGCCGGTGGACGACGACAGCGACTGGAAATTGTTCGCGCTCAGCTTCTGCGCCTTCTTCACGGCTTTCTACAGCTTCATCTTCTGACGGATCAGTGGCATTCCACGCCGTCGCAGGCCTTGTGCAGCGTCCAGGCGAGCCACGCGCAGGGCAGGGAAAGCAGGGCCACCAGCAGCAACTGGTTGATGACCGACATTCCCGCGATGCTGAGGCCGATGGCGCATAGCGATCCCACGACCATCGCCCCGGAATTGACGATATTGTTCGCCGCCACCGTGCGCGCCGCTTCGCATTTTTCGACGGTCGTGGTCAGGAAAGCGTAGAGCGGCACCACGAACATCCCGCCGAACGTCGCCACGCCCAGCAGGCAGAGCGACAGCGAAATCGCCAGCGGATGCGCCAGAAAGCCGGAGAGGGAGAGCAATTGCCCCTCCGGCTCCGGCGTCCACAGGTCGCACACGATATGGAAGGCGACGATGCAAAGCCCCATGCCGATCACCGAAGCGGGCGCGAATCGGGCGGAAACCTGACCGCGCAGCAGCCGGTTGATCGCGATGGAGCCGATGGCGATCCCGATGGAGAAGATGGCGAGGAACAGGCTGGCGACCGGCTTGTCGGCGGTCAGCACATTCTTCACCAGTGGCGGGAACTGGATGAACAGGATGGACCCGACCGACCAGAACAGGCTGATCGACATGATCGCCAGGAACAGGCGGCGGATGTGCATCGTCCCGCGCACCAGCGCGATGGAGGAGCGGATGATGTGGAAGTCGATCGGCTGCTTGTCCAGCAGCGAAGGCGCGGGCGGCACGGCCCGCCCCGCCAGATAGCCGATGACCGCCGTCAGGATGATCCCGATGGCCGCCACTTCGACCGGAATGACGCCAGCCAGGATCGTGCCCGCCAGAATCGCGATATAGGTGCCCGCCTCGACGAGGCCCGTGCCGCCCAGAACCTCCTCGTCATGCAGATGCTGGGGCAGGATCGCATATTTGATCGGGCCGAAGAAGGTCGAATGGACCCCCATCGCGAACAGCGCGGCCAACAGCAGCGGAATCGCCAGCGTATGCACGGCGATTCCGCTCCAGATCAGCGCAAGCCCGGCCGCGCCCACGCCCATGATCGCGATTTCCGCCGCCTTGACGATGCGGATGATCGTCGCCTTGTCGCGCTGGTCGGCCAATTGCCCCGACAGCGCGGACAGCAGGAAGAAAGGCAGGATGAAGATTCCCGTCGCCAGCGCGCTGAACCAGGTTTCGGACTTTTCGTCGTTGTAAACCTGATAGACCACGAACAGCACCATGGCGTTCTTGAACAGGTTATCGTTGAACGCGCCGAGGAGCTGGGTCACGAAAAGCGGCAGGAAACGGCGCTTGTTGAGAAGCCTGAGCGAGGCCTGCATGAAGGAACGGTCTTCTTCGCTGTGGAGAACCGGGCGGGGGTCTAGCCGCTGGAGGCGGTCCTGTCCAATGTTGCGCGCATCGGATGCGCCCTGCTTGTGCCCGCCGCCCGACTGTGGCAGTCCGCCGCTATGCTGACGCTGCCCAACCTGCTGACGCTTTCGCGCATATTGACCGTGCCGCTGCTGGTCGCGCTGCTCTGGCCCGCTGAGGTCGGCGCGCGCTGGACAACCGGCTATGCGCTGGCCTTCGCCCTTTACTGCCTGATGGGCGTGACCGATTATTTCGACGGCTATCTCGCCCGCGCGCAGGGCACGGTGTCGAAGCTCGGCGTCTTCCTCGATCCCATCGCGGACAAGATCATGGTGGGGGCGGTGATCCTGATGCTCGCGGCCACGCGGGACATTGCGGGCATCCATATCGTCGCGGCGATGGTCATCCTGCTGCGGGAAATCGCGGTGTCCGGCCTGCGCGAGTTCCTCGCCGGGTTGCAAGTGTCGGTGCCCGTGTCCCGCCTCGCCAAATGGAAGACGACGTTTCAGCTGATCGCGCTGGGCGCGCTGATCCTTGCCGGGGCGGTGCCGCATTATCCCTTCGTGCAGATGATCGGGCTGGCGACGCTGTGGGCGGCGGCGGTGCTGACGCTCGTCACCGGGTGGGACTATCTGCGCGTCGGCATCCGGCACATGGATTGATCCGTGGCGGCGTTGACCCTCGTCTATTTCGCCTGGGTGCGCGAAGCCATCGGCCTTGACGAAGAGCGTATCGAGCGGCCCGCGCCCGGCACCAGCATCGCCGACCTGATCGCAACCCTTGCCGAACGCGGTGGCGGCTATGCCGAAGCCCTTGGCGACCTCTCCCGCCTGCGCGCCGCCCTCGACCGGCATTTCGTCACCCTCGGCGAACCCATCGGGGAAGCGCGGGAACTGGCGCTTTTCCCGCCGGTGACGGGCGGATGAGGCGCATTTCCATCCAGACCGGGGATTTCGACGCGGCCGCCGAACTCGCCGCGCTGGAGGCGCTGGGCGGCGGCGGCGTGGCGAGCTTCACCGGCATCGTGCGGGACGAGGGCGGGCTGGCCGCGCTGGAACTGGAACATTATCCGGCCATGACCTTGCCGCAGGTCGAACGGATCGCCGATGAAGCGATGACCCGCTGGCCGCTATTGGGCCTCAGCGTCATTCACCGCGTGGGACGGCTGGAGCCGGGCGCGCGGATCGTCTTCGTCGGCACCGCCTCGCGTCATCGGGGGGCGGCGCTGGAAAGCTGCGCCTTCCTGATCGACTGGCTCAAATCCCACGCGCCCTTCTGGAAGAAGGAGCATTTCGCCGACGGCGCGGCCCGCTGGGTGGAGGCCCAGGCCGAGGATGAGGCGAAAGCGCGCGGCTGGACGCGCTGACCTAGCTCTCGCCCCGCTTTTCCGCCGCATCCCGCAATATCTCCGCGAGCAGGCGGAATTCCTTCTCCCGCGGGCTGTTCCTGCGCCAGATCAGCGCGATGTCCCGATAGGCCCGCTCCGACTGCAAGGGCCGCGCGGCGATATGGGTATGCTCCAATATCCCTCCGCTGATCGCCATTTCCGGCAGCATCGTCATGCCCAGCCCATTGTCCACCATCTGCACCAGCGTATGCAGGGACGTGCCCATCATGGTGGCGCTGGCGCGCAGTTCCGGCCGGTTGCAAGCCGCCAGCGCATGATCCTTCAGGCAATGCCCGTCCTCCAGCAGCAGCAGCTTCGTCTCGTCGATCATGTCCGGCCCGATCCATTCGGGCGGATCGCGCGGATCGTCATGGGGAAAAGCCACATAGAGCCGGTCCTGGAACAGGATCTCGCTGTCCACCTCGCCGGTCGGAAAGGGCAGGGCGAGCAGCACGCAATCGACCTGGCCGTGCCGCAGCGATTCGATCGCCGCCTGCGTCGTTTCCTCGCGCAGGTAGAGCTTGAGTTCCGGCCGGTCCGCGCGCAGGCGCGGCAGCAGGCGCGGCAGCAGGAACGGCGCGATGGTCGGGATGACGCTCATGCGCAGTTCGCCGGTCAGCGGCTTGCCGGACGCTTCGGCGATGGCGGACAGTTCCTCCGCCTCGCGCAGCACGCGATGCGCCTTTTCCACGATCCGGTCGCCCAGCGCTGTGAAGCGCACCACGCGCCGGGTCCGCTCCACCAGCGTCACGCCGATCAGCGATTCCAGCTCCCTGATCCCCGCCGACAGCGTGGACTGGGTGACGTAGCAGCTATCGGCCGCCTTGCCGAAATGCTCATGCTCCTTCAGCGCCACCAGATATTGGAGCTGCTTCAGCGTGGGCATGTAGTTGGACATCTTGATCGGCTCTTTCGATTAACAAGCCGAATATAAGTGACCTATCCTATATATCCAAGCCATTTGGTCACCCCGAACAGCGATGTCAGCGTCAGGATGATGCCCACCGCCACGAACAGGAAGCGGGGCGCGACATGGCGGGCCAGCATGGCGCCGAAGGGCGCGGCCACCACGCCGCCGATCAGCAGGCCGACCGTGTAGGTCGTGAACGTCTCCCACCCCAGATGCAGCAGGAAGGTGATGCTGATCGACAGGGTCAGGAAGAACTCCACCGTGTTGACCGTGCCGATGGTGTGGCGCGGGCTGGACCCCTGGATCAGCAGGTTGGACGTGACCACCGGCCCCCATCCGCCGCCGCCCGACGCATCCATGAAGCCGCCGACAAGGCCCAGCGGCGCGACCCATTTGGGATCGCGCGCCTGCGGCGGGAAGTGGAATCCGCGCCAGATCAGGTAGAGGCCGATGCCCGTCAGGTAAAGCTGCACGAAGGGCTTGATGATCGCGCCGTCGATGTTGGACAGCAGATAGGCCCCCGCCACGCCGCCGATCACGCCGGGAACGATGAGCCGCGCGAACAGCCGCCAGTCGACGTTGCGGTGCGCGATATGGCTGATCGCCGAAACGCCGGTGGTGAAGGTTTCCGCCGCATGGACGCTGGCCGAGGCCCTGCTCGGCGGCAGGCCCAATGCCAGCAGCAGCGTGCTGGAGATGACGCCATAGGCCATGCCCAGCGCGCCGTCGATCATCTGCGCCCCGAAACCCACGAGGATGAAGGGGAGGATGTCGCCGAAATGATGCATGAGAGAATCGATCATGAACCGCCTATCAATCGAATGTCTACTTCAATGATAGAAATTGAGCGCAAAGCCAAGCAGCTTTCCTTTCCCCGATGATAAGCTGTCTTTAGGGCTTCTCTGGAAAAATTGCGGATATGCGACTATGTAGAGCGGAACCGTGCACGGCGCGGGCTGTTCAGGGATGGAATGATGCTGCGTAACCTCATGGCTTATCTGGACTCGGTGAAGTCGCGGGACCCGGCGCCTCGTTCGCGCGCGGAAATCCTGCTCTATCCCGGCGTCTGGTCGCTGGCCTTCCATCGGGTGGCCCATCGCCTCTATCGCGTGCGCCTCTATTTCCTGGCGCGGGCGGTGAACCATCTGTCTCGCTTCCTGACGGGGAACGACATCCATCCCGGCGCGAAGATCGGCAAACGCTTCTTTATCGACCATGGCTTCACCGTCATTGGAGAGACCGCGGAAATCGGCGATGACGTCACCCTGTACCAGAATGTGACGCTGGGCGGAACGGACCCGGCCAACGGCATCGCGGGCAAGCGCCATCCGACGCTGGAGGACGGCGTGATCGTCGGTTCGGGCGCGCAGGTCCTGGGGCCGATCCGCGTCGGGTCCCGCGCGCGCATCGGCGCCAACGCCGTGGTGACCAAGGATGTGCCCGAAAGCGCGACGATGGTCGGCATCCCGGCGCGGCAGATGCTGGTCGACGTGACCGCCTATCAGCGCGATTTCGTCCCCTATGGCACGCCCTGTTCCGACTGCTTCGATCCGGAAAAGCAGAAGCTGGAACTGCTCCAGTGCGAAATGGAGCAATTGCAGAAGCGCCTGGCCGAATTGATCGAGGAGCAGAAACGGTCCTCCGGCCCGGCCGGCAAGGA
Source organism: Sphingobium cloacae (assembly GCF_002355855.1). NCBI lineage: Bacteria > Pseudomonadati > Pseudomonadota > Alphaproteobacteria > Sphingomonadales > Sphingobiaceae > Sphingobium > Sphingobium cloacae. The sequence continues at coordinate 983,897 of NZ_AP017655.1, read as the reverse complement.
TGACATCACCCTGTTCAAGGAACGCGATCGCGCCTGATGTCCAATGTGACCCCTTTTCCGGCTCATGGGCAGAAGGCCGGACAGACCGGGTTCGATCGTCTGGAATTGCAGCGGATCATGGATTTATATGGCCGCATGGTGTCCGCCGGGCACTGGCGCGATTATGCGATAGACATGGGGCGCGACGCGGCGATCTTCTCCGCCTTCCGCCGGTCGGCCGAGCGCCCCGAATATCGCATCGAAAAGCGGCCCGCGCTACGCCATCGGCAAGGCATGTGGGCGCTGATCGGCGAAGCGGGGCATGTCCTGAAGCGCGGCCAGGAACTCCACGCCGTCCTCGCCCCCGTCGAAAGAAAGCTGCTCAAGATCGTCGATTGACGGCTCAGGCCGCCGCGCGATCCAGATAGGGCAGGCGATCCGTCAGCGCGTCGGGCAATCCGCCCACCACCCAGGCCCGCGCCCGGTGCCACAGCGCGGAGAGCAGCAGCAGCGCCGATCCGATCACCAATGCAGTGAAGGCGGAGGACAGTTCCACCGCCCCGGCCTTGTGGAACAACGCATAGAGCGCGAACAGCACATAGGCGAGGCTCGACACCAGCAACGCGCGCCGGTCGATGGCCAGCGCCACCAGTCCGAAGGCGAAATAAAGCGCGAGCACCATCACCGCCTTGCCCACGCCCATCTCATTGCCGTCGAACACGCCCAGCAGATGGAACAGCGAATGGGCGATCATCGGCGCGGCCGTCAGGTGCAGCCAGAAGGCCACGTCGGCACGGCGCGTCGTCCGTCCCCGGTCCGACATGTCCCAGCGCATCGCCAGCGCGAAGATCGCAAGCCCCGCGAGCAACAGCAGAACGAACCACAGCCCTTCGCTTTTCGGCGCGACCGACAGGACGAGGCCCGCGACGACACCCGCGCCCGCCGCCGCGCCCGCCGCGACGGTGATGGGCACCATGAAGCGCCGCCAGTGCACCCACGCCGCGCCAGCGGTCATCAGGGCGATGCCGGACACGATCAGCCCGCCGGTCCTGTCGTCGGCATCGGGGAAAATCTGCCCGGCCAGCGCCGCCAGCGCAAAGGCCACGCCGCCCACGAATCCGCCCAGCAACAGGATGGAGGGCAGGGCCATGCGCCGCTGCCGCGTGAAATATTCGGCCAGCCCCCAACTGGCGGCCGCGACCAGCAGGCCCGACGCGATGGAGGGATGATGCTCCCCCGCGCCCAGGCGCAGGCTGTTGCCCAGCCATCCGACCGCGACCAGCAGGATGATGCTGGCGATGGCGACGAAAATATCGTTGAAGCCGGTCAGCAGGCGGAAATGCTCTTCATCGACCACCGGACTGGCGCGCATCCGGGCGACATGATCGCGCAGCGCCTGCGCCGCCTCCGCGGACAGGGCGCCCGCCGCTACGGCATCCTGAAGATCGCTCTCGCTATACACGGCCAGCCCCTGATAATGTCTGATCCCGCCCGGTCTAGCATCGCTATATTATTTGGCAACACAGCGGATTTTCTCCTTTTTCCCACCCCTTTGCAATGATAGCGCCACCGCGACATAGTGAGGGAGTAGACCGCCATGACCCTGCCAGCGTTGCTTGAAGGCCGCTTGTCCCTGCCGCTGATCGGATCGCCGATGTTCCTGGTGTCGCGGCCGTCGCTTGTGATCGCCCAATGCCGCGCGGGCATCGTGGGTTCCTTTCCTTCGCTCAACGCCCGGCCTTCGGGCACCTTCGAAAGCTGGCTGCAACAGATCGAAGAGGCGCTGGCGGAAAAGGACGCGCCCTTCGCCGTCAACCTCATCGTCCACCGCACCAATGCGCGGCTGGAGGAGGATCTGGCCTTGTGCGTCAAATATAAGGTGCCGATCGTCATCACCTCGCTCGGCGCGCGGGAGGATGTGAACCGGGCGATCCACAGCTATGGCGGTATCGTCCTGCATGACGTCATCAACGATATGTTCGCGCGCAAGGCGGTCGAAAAGGGCGCGGACGGCCTGATCGCCGTGGCGGCGGGGGCGGGGGGCCATGCGGGCACCCTGTCGCCCTTCGCGCTGGTGGAGGAAATCCGCGCATGGTTCGACGGGCCGCTGGTGCTGTCGGGGGCGATCGCGACCGGCCGGTCCATCGCCGCGGCGCGGATGATGGGCGCCGATCTCGCCTATATGGGCTCCCCGTTCATCGCGACCGAGGAGGCCGATGCCGCGCCCGCCTACAAGCAGATGATCGTGGACAGCAGCGCGAACGACATCCTCTATTCCGACGTCTTCAGCGGCGTGCTGGGCAATTATCTGAAGCCCAGCATCGTCGCGGCGGGCATGGACCCGGACAATCTGCCGAACGCCGCCGCGATGGATTTCGCCAGCGCGGCAGGCGACGGGGCGAAGGCGTGGCGCGACATCTGGGGCGCGGGGCAGGGCATCGGCGCGATCCGCAAGGTTCAGCCCGCGGGCGCCTTCATCGATCAGCTCAAGGCCGAATATCGCGACGCCGTTGCCGCCTTCCGTTCATAGGAAAGCGCGCAGTTCGGCGATGAAGCGGTCGAACTGGTCATGATGCAGCCAATGGCCCGCATCGGCGAACTCCGCCAGCCGCGCGTCCCGGAAATGGGCGATCCGGCCATCCTTGACCGGATTTGACGCCCAGCTGTCGAGGCCGAGGCACAGCAGGACGGGGCAGGTGATCCGGCCCCAGAAGGCGGGCAGTTCCTGCTCGATCCCCGTGCCCGGCGACCAGTCGCGCAGGCAGGGGTCGAACTTCCAGCCATAGCTGCCGTCCTCGTTCCGGTTGGTGCCGTGGATGGTGAGGTGCAGCGCCTGCTCCACGGACAGATGATCGTTGCGCGCGCGCATCCGCTCGACGGCCGCTTCGATGGACGCCAGCTTGCGTATCGGCTTGCGCAATGTCGCCCGGCGCAGGTCGATCCATTCGCGCCATTGCTCGACGACGGGCATTTCCGCCTTTTCCTGGAGGCGCGCGGGGGAAAGGCCCAGACCCTCTATCGCGACCAGCCTCTCCACCCGTTCGGGGCAAAGGCCCGCATAGCGCAGGCTGATCGCCGCGCCCAGCGAATGGGCCACGATCGTCACTTTCCCGCTTCCGATCATGTCGATCATCTGCGCCAGATCGTAGACGAAGCTGCTCATCATATAGCCGCCGTCCGAAGACCAGCCGCTGTCGCCATGCCCGCGCAGGTCCACGGCCATGACGTGATAGTCGCCGCCCAGCGCCCGCGCGGTCCAGTCCCAGCTTCGCGCATGGTCGAACCCGCCATGCACCAGGATCAGGGGCGGGGCGGAAGGATTGCCCCAGTCCAGATAATGGAGGCGGGTCCGCAGCGATGTGAAGAAATGCGAAGTCGGGGTCGGCGCTGCGGGGGTTTCCATGCGATCCTGCGGGCTGGTGGAAGGGAAGCTTTCCCTTCCTTCGCCATGTCGCAGGCCGCTGGCAAGAGCGGCGGCGCGAAAAAGCGGCGGCCGGAACCTATCGCTGCCCCAAATCCCCCTGGGCGGGGCCGGAAGGATCGGCAGCGGGCCTGCGGCTTATCGTCCCCACTATCCTTGCCAGCGCGCCTTGCTTGAAGGGCTTGTCCAGCCTTGGCCTGCTGGTCGCATGGGGCGGCAATTCCGCAAAGCCGGTGATGATGATGACGGGCAGGCCCGGCAGCTTCTCCTCGATCACATCGGCCAGTTGCGCGCCGGTCATGCCGGGCATGGCATGGTCGGTGATGACCAGGTCGACCGTCCCCTGCTCCAATATCCGCAAAGCATCGGCCGCGCTGCCGGCCTGAAACACGGTATGCCCCAGATCCTCCAGCATCCCGGCGGTATTGGTCAGCACCAGATCGTCGTCGTCGACGGCCAGGATCACCAGCGGCTCGCCGGCTTCCTCCATCGCTTCCGCCGCGGCTTCCTCCGCATTTTGAATCTGGAGCGAGGCCACCGGCAGCCACAGCGAGACCGTCGTGCCCTTGCCCGTCTCGCTCGATATGGTCATGGCCCCGCCGCACTGTTCCGCAAAGCCGTGGACCATCGACAGCCCCAGCCCGGTCCCTTTCCCCACGCCCTTGGTCGTGAAGAAAGGCTCGGTCGCGCGCGCCAGCGTCGCTTCGTCCATGCCTTCGCCTTCGTCGATCACCGACAGGCGGATATAGGGGCCGTCCTGTAAGTCGCCGCGCGGGATGGAGGGGGTCGCGACTTCCACCCCTTCCAGGATCAGCCGCCCGACGCCGCGCATCGCGTCGCGGGCATTGACCGCCAGGTTCAGCAGCGCCAGTTCGAGTTGGGCCGGATCGGCATGGGCGGGCGCCATGGCGAGGGGAAAGCGGGATTCGATCACGATCCCGGTGCCCAGCGTCGCCTTCAGCAATTCGGCCATGTTGCGCACCAGCGCGATGCAATCGACGCTCTGTAATTTCAGTTCCTGCTTGCGCGCGAAGGCCAGCATCCGCTGGGTCAGCGTCGCGCCGCGCTCCGCCGCTGCCATGGCATTGTCGATATAGCGCGACACATCGGCCCCGGTCGTCATCCGCTGCCGGGCAAGGTCCAGGCTGCCGACGATGACGGCCAGCAGATTGTTGAAATCATGCGCCACGCCGCCCGTCAGCTTGCCGATGGCTTCCATCTTCTGCGTCTGGAAAATGGCCTCGCGCGCGTCTTCCAGAGCCCGCTGCGCCTCACGCCTTTCGGTCAGGTCGCGCGTGACCTTGGCAAAGCCCAGCAGGTCGCCCTGCGGGCTGCGGATGGCGTCGATGACGACGCTGGCCCAGAAGCGCGAGCCATCCTTGCGGATTCTCCACCCTTCGGCCTCGAAACGCCCTTCACGCGCCGTGATGTCCAGCGCCCGCGACGGAATCCCCGCCAGCCTGTCCTCCTCCGAATAGAAGCGGGAAAAACTCTGGCCGACAATCTCCTTCTCACTATACCCCTTCAGCCGCTCGGCCCCGGCATTCCAGCTGGCTACCGTGCCGTTGGGGTCCAGCATGTAGATCGCATAGTCCGTGACGCTCTGCACCAGCAGTTCGAACCGATTTCCCAGCTGGTCAGGCATTGCCTTTTTCACGGGAGCGGAGGTCCTTGTCATCATCTTTTGCCAGAAAGCAAACGCACCGTCGGGGGCAGGGGTTCCTCCCTTATGGGATTTGCGATTCCGCAGTTTTCGATCATGGATTATCAGAATATTCCATGACCGGCCATGAAAAGGAAACGCCATGTCTTCGCTGTCCGGCTGGTTCCGGGCCGGGCGACGGGCACGGCAGGTTTTTACCGCAAGACGGCGCCGTCACGGGATCCTGGCGAAGGGAAAGGGGCCGGGCAGGCTGGAGCGGGTGAGGGGAATCGAACCCCCGTCACTTGCTTGGGAAGCAAGAGCTCTACCATTGAGCTACACCCGCGGCGCCCTGCCCATGGCATGACCGGAAAGGCGCGTCAACCGACCTGCCGTTTCGCCAGTTTCCGGGCCAATGTGCGGCGGTGCATGCCCAGCCTCCGCGCCGCTTCGGAAATGTTGAAATCGCTGTCCTTCAACACTTCATGGATATGTTCCCATTCCAGCGTCTTGATCGATGTCGGGCGCGGGCCGAGCGGCGCGGCGGGATCGCCGCCCGACCGCGCGAAGGCGGCTTCTATGTCGTCGGTGTTGGAGGGTTTCGCCAGATAGTTGGTCGCGCCCAGCTTGATCGCTTCCACCGCCGTCGCGATGCTCGCAAAGCCCGTCAGCACGACGATCAGCATCGCCGGATCGTGGGCATGCAGCCTCTGGACGCAGGGCAGCCCCGACTGCGCGCCCAGCTTCAGGTCCACCACCGCATAGCCCGGGTCATGCGTCTCCAGCAGCTTCTCCAGCGCCTCCTGGCTGTCCGCCAGCAGCACGTCATAGCCGCGCCGCTCGAACGATCGCTTGAGCGTGCGGGCGAAGGCTTCGTCATCCTCCACGATCATCAGCAGGCGGTCATTGGGCATCCTCGATCTCCTCCATGGCCAGCGTGGCGAGCGGCAGGCGCAGCAGGACCAGCGCGCCGCCCTCCGCGCCGTTGCTCGCGCTCACGCGGCCGCCCAGCTTGCGCACGACATTGACGACGAGGAACAGTCCCAGTCCGCCGCCCTGCCGGCCCTTGCTGGATCGGTAGGGCTTGCCGAAATCGGCCAGCATATCCTCGCTGAAACCCGGCCCATTGTCCCGCACGGCGATGTTCAGCGAATGGCTGTCCCGCCCGACCAGCATGTCGATCCGGCTCGCGCCCGCTTCGCGCGCATTGTCGAGCAGGTTGCCGATGGCCTGCCGGATCACCGGATCGGCGACGATGCGGGGATAATCGTGCGGCCCGAAATCGCTCAGCAGTTCCGTGCCCGGATATGCTGCCCGCCAATCCTGCGCGATGCCTTCCACGAAATCGCGCAGGCCGGTGACGCGCGGCGCTTCTCCCCGTGCTTCGCCGGAGGACAGCAGGATGCCTGTGACGATGGCCTTGCACCGTCCGACCGCCGCCTGCATTTCCCGCACTTCCTCGACCAGCGCGGGGTGTTTCGTCACCTCCTTCATATGGAGCCAGTCGCCCAGCACCACCGCCAGTTGCGACAGCGGCGTGCCCAGTTCATGCGCCGCCCCCGACGCCAGCAGCCCCATGCGGACGATATGCTCCTCCTCCGCCGCCTGTTGCCGCAGCCGGGCCAGATATTTCTCCCGCAACTGGAGGTTGTGCGTGACCCGCGACATGAACAGCACCAGCAGCACCGCGATCATGGCGAAGCTGATCCACGTGCCGATGATATGCAGGTCGAACAGATGCCCCTCCAGCGCGCCCGATAGCGCCAGCGGATGATGGAATATCGACAGCATCGCCGCGCACAGGATCGACAGGATCGCGATCCCCCACACGCTCCATCGGTCGAGCAGCACCGTCGCCAGCGCGACCTGCAACAGGTAAAGGCCGATGAAGGGATTGGTCGCCCCGCCGCTCAGGTAAAGCTGCGCCGTCAGCGCCAGCACGTCGAACAGCAGGGCCAGGAACAGTTCCGGCCGCGCCACGTCCGTCCGGCGGCGCAGGATCGCGAAGCTCGCGACGTTCATCGCGCAGGCCAGCGCCGCGATCAGCAGCATCGGCGCGATGGGCAGGTGGATGCCCATGCCGAAATGCACGATCAGGATCGTCGCGACCTGCCCGGCGATGGCGATCCAGCGCAATTGCACCAGCAGCGCCATGTTCCGCCGCCCGGCCGCGTTGGCGGGCCAGTGGCCGGGCAGCCACCGGGCGATGATGCGCGGAGCCGTCATGCCGCCGCGCGCGCTTTCCACTCCACACGCATGACGAAGATGTATGCGCCCGCGCTCATGATCGCCAGCGCGAACCATGTCAGCGCATAGGAAAGATGATGATTGGGAAAGGCGACGACGGTCAGCCCGCCGACCGGCGGCATATCGGGGGAAGGGGAAGCCTCCGCATCGATGAAATAGCCGGCGACCGGCCGCTTCAGCCCGCGCTTGGCCGCCATGGCCGCCACGTCCCGGGAGTACCAGCGGTCCGCCGCCGGATCGTTGGCGCGCAGGAACCCGCCGCCCGGCTCGCTCACCCGCAGCAGTCCGGTCAGCGTCACCGGCCCCTGCGGCCGCTCATAAGCGGCCTTCGCCTCCGGCGGCACGAAACCCCGATTGACGATCACGGTAAAGCCGTCTTCCGTCACGAGCGGCGTCATCACCCAATAGCCCGCCCCGCGCACCGTCGCGGCCTGCACCAGCGTCGCCTCGTCGTTCAGGAAGCGCCCCGTCACGCGCAGTCGCCGATATTCGTCCGCCTTGCCCGCCGATCGGGGAGCCGCCACCGGATCGGCATGGATTCGCGCCTCCACCCGCGCGATCAGGTCGCGCTTCCACGCCAGCCGCTTTACCTGCCACGCGCCCAGCGCGCCGAATCCCGCCACCAGCAAAGCCGCGATCAGCGTCAGCCCGATCAGGAACCCCGCCGACCGCCTCCTTGCCGTCACGGCATCTGGCTCATGTCGTGGACGCTCATTCCCTGCATCTGGGGCATCATATTATGGTTGAGATGGTACATGACCCACATCGATCCGGCCAGGGTGATGACCACCAGCACCAGCGTGAAGATCAGCGCCATCATCGTCCACCCGCCTTCCGACCGCGTGTTCATGTGCAGGAAGAAGACCATGTGCACGACGATCTGCACCGCCGCAAAGGCCATGATGACGAAAGCGGTCGTCTTCGGATCGGCGAAAGTGCCTGTCATCACCAGCCAGAAGGGGACGGCCGTCAGGATCACCGACAGGCCGAAGCCGATCATGTAGCTGCCGAACGTGCCGTGCGCCTGGCCGCCCCCATGATGGCCATGGGCGTCGTGATTCTCGTGCGCGCTCATCGCAGCATCCCCATCAGGTAAACGAAGGTGAAGACGCCGATCCAGATGACGTCGAGGAAGTGCCAGAACATCGAAAGGCACATCAACCGCCGCTGGTTGGCGGGGATCAGCCCCTTTTGCGCGACCTGCGCCATCAGCGTCACCAGCCAGACGATGCCGAAGGTGACGTGCAGCCCGTGGGTGCCGACCAGCGCGAAGAAGGCGGAGAGGAAACCCGACCGCATCGGCGTCGCGCCCTCATGGATGAGGTGCGCGAACTCGTACAGCTCGATGCCGAGGAAGGCGAGGCCGAAAAGGCCGGTGACCGCCAGCCAGCCTTGCGTCGCGCCGATCCGGTTCTTCTCCATCGACAGCATCGCAAAGCCGTATGTGATGGAGGAGAACAGCAGCATCGCCGTGTTCAGCGCCACCAGCGGCAGGTCGAACAGGTCTTTCGGCCCCGGCCCGGCGGCGTAGTTGCCGTCCAGCACCGCATAGGTCGCGAACAGGCAGGCGAAGATGAGGCAGTCGCTCATCAGGTACATCCAGAAGCCCAGCATGGTGCTGGAGCCTTCGGGATGGTGCGGTTCCTGTTCCAGATGGAAGATCGGCTTGCCGTCCTTGTCGAGGAAGGCGGGATCGCCAAGGGAATTTGGGGTAGGTGTGCTTGCCATCTGCCTTTAGCCCTGCATCGCGAGCTGACGGGTGCGCTCGCCCTCGGTGCGCTCGACCACGTCCCTCGGGATATGGAAGTCGCGCTTGTAGTTGAAGGTGTGGCCGATCGCGACCGCCAGGATGCCAACGAAGCTCAGCCCCGCGAGCCACCACATGTACCAGATCATGCCGACGGAAAAGGCGACCGACAGCCCCGCAAGGATGATGCCCGCGCCGGTGTTGCCCGGCATATGGATCGGCTCGAACCCGCTGGTCGGGCGCCGGTATCCGCGCTTCTTCATGTCGGCCCAGGCGTCGCCGTCGTGGATGACCGGCGTGAAGGCGAAATTATAGTCCGGCGGCGGCGAACTGGTCGACCATTCCAGCGTCCGGCCGTTCCACGGATCGCCGGTCGTGTCGCGCAGCTTCTCGCGATTCTTGATGCTGACCCCGAACTGGATGAACATGCACGCGATGCCCGCCGCGATCATGACCGCGCCCAGCGCCGCGATCTCGAACCAGATTTGCAGGCTGGGGTCATCAAACACCCGCATCCGCCGCGTCACGCCCATCAGGCCCAGGATATAGAGCGGCATGAACGCGAACCAGAAGCCCACGACCCACAGCCAGAAGCTGCGCACGCCCCATTTGCGGTCCAGCCTGAAGCCGAACGCCTTGGGCCACCAATAGTTGATCGCCGCGAACAGGCCGAACAGCACGCCGCCGATGATGACGTTATGGAAATGCGCGATCAGGAACAGCGAGTTGTGCAGCACGAAGTCGGCGGGCGGCACCGCCAGCAGCACGCCGGTCATGCCCCCGACCACGAAGGTCAGCATGAAGGCGATGGTCCACATCATCGGCAGTTCGAAGCGGATGCGCCCGCGATACATGGTGAACAGCCAGTTGAAGAGCTTCGCGCCGGTCGGGATCGAAATCACCATCGTCGTGATGCCGAAGAAGCTGTTGACGCTCGCCCCCGATCCCATGGTGAAGAAATGGTGCAGCCAGACGAGGTAGCTCAGGATCGCGATCACCACCGTCGCATAGACCATCGACGAATAGCCGAAGAGCCGCTTGTTCGAGAAGGTGGAGGTGACCTCGGAGAACACGCCGAACAGCGGCAGGATCAGGATATAGACCTCCGGATGGCCCCATATCCAGATGAGGTTCACATACATCATCGGATTGCCGCCGAAGTCGTTCGTGAAGAACGCCGTCCCGACATAGCGGTCGAGGCTGAGCAGCGCCAGAACGGCGGTCAGCACCGGGAAGGCCGCGACGATCAGCACGTTGGCGAGCAGCGAAGTCCACACGAAGATGGGCAGCTTCATCATCGTCATGCCCGGCGCGCGCATCTTGACGATGGTCGCGATCAGGTTGACGCCGGACAGCAGCGTCCCGATGCCCGCGACCTGTAGTCCCCAGATATAATAATCGACCCCTACGCCGGGACTGTAGGCGATGCCCGACAACGGCGGATAGGCGAGCCATCCCGTCCGCGCGAACTCACCCACGAACAGCGACATCATGACGATGACGGCCCCCGCCGTGGTCATCCAGAAGCTGAAATTGTTGAGGAAGGGAAAGCTCACGTCCCGCGCCCCGATCTGGAGCGGCACCATATAGTTCATGATCCCGGTAATCATCGGCATCGCGACGAAGAAGATCATGATGACGCCGTGCGCCGTGAAGATCTGGTCGTAATGATGCGCGTTCAGATAGCCTTCGGACCCGTTGAACGCCATCGCCTGCTGCAACCGCATCATGATCGCGTCGGCGAACCCGCGCACGAACATGACGAGGCCCAGGATCATGTACATGATGCCGATGCGCTTGTGGTCGACCGTGGTGAACCAGTCGCGCCACAACATGCCCCAGAGGCGGTATCTGGTGACGAGGCCCAGCACCGCGCCGCCGCCGATGGCGACCGCGATGAAGGTGCCGATCAGGATCGGCTCGTGGATCGGGATGGCGCTCCAGTCGAGCCGCCCGAAGATCAGTTTCCAGATGCCGCTATTTTCCGCTGCGGGATGGGGGGACATGGTTCAGGCCTTCAGGCGAAAGGAAAGGGGAAAGGATGGAATGGCCGCTCGCGGCGGGGAGGGTGGAACATCACATGCCATGATGCCCTCCATGCCCGTCGGCATCCTTCTGCCCCGGAGCCTGATGACCCTGTTCGGCGGGCGTGCGTTCGGCCGCAGGGGTCATCCCGGCGGGCTGGGCGATCTCGCCGCGCTTGCCCGGCGGCAGGGGGTGGAAGCCGCCCACGTCGATGGTGCCGTCATGCCGCAGCCCTTCCGTATCGCGCGCCGATTCCTTGCCCGCGCCGCCCCTGGCGTCGGTCATCATCACCGCGTCCATGCACCGCTTGCCCGGCTGCGCGCACATGTTGAGCGCGGCGTGGAACATCGCCGGATCGACCCTGCCGAAATGCATCGGCGGCACCTTCTCGCTCGGCTGTTCCAGCTTCACATAGGCCGCCCGGTCCAGCCCCGCGCCGCTCGCCCTGACCTTCGCGACCCACCGATCGAACCCGGCCTGGTCCATCGCATGGAATCGGAAGCGCATGTTGGAAAAGCCCGCGCCCGAATAATTGGCGGAAAAGCCCTCGAAATTCCCCGGCCTGTTGGCGACCGCGTGCAGCACCGTCTGCATCCCCGGCATGGCGTAGATCTGCCCCGCCAGCGCGGGCACGAAGAAGCTGTTCATGATGCTGGACGATGTTATCCTGAACTCGATCGGCTGGTCGACCGGCGCGGCCAGCTCATTCACCGTCGCGATGCCGAGGTCGGGGTAGATGAACAGCCATTTCCAGTCCATCGCCACCACTTCGACCTTCAGGCGCGGGGCGGCGGGGTCCACCTTGCGCTGATGGTCGATCCGCTCGATGGGGCGATAGGGGTCCAGCAAATGCGTGCTGGTCCAGGTGATCGCCCCCAGCGCGATGATGATGAGCAGCGGGGCGGACCAGATCAGCAGTTCCAGCGTCGTCGAATGGTCCCAATCGGGATCGTAATCCTCCGCCTGCGCCTTTTCCCGATAACGCCACGCGAACCACACCGTCATCGCCATCACCGGCAGGATGATGAGCAGCATCAGCGCCGTGGAGATCAGGATCAGGTCGCGTTGCTGCAACGCAACATCACCCGCCGGGTTCATCAATATCCAATCGCATCCGCCCAGCGGCAGCAGCAGGGCAGGGCTGAAGCGGCGCAAAAATGCGGAACGGTCGATGATTCGGCGAACGGTCATGCTCCTCGCATAGTCAGGGCATCTACGGATCGACATTGGACCTTTTGTCCTATCCCCTCGCAGGTGCAAAATAGGGCATGGCCTGTTCGACCACCGGCACGATTCGACTCTCCGCAACGAAATGCGACATGGATCGTTCCCGCAGACTGAAGGCCAGCGAGACACCATGACCTCCGTGACGACCACGCCCTCTTCGACCGCGATGGAACGCGATGCGCGCAGCGTGACCGCGCGGCACAAGCGGGTCGCCCCCGGCGAGATCGCGATCGGCGTCATCATCGGCCGCACGTCCGAATTTTTCGATTTCTTCGTCTACGCCATCGCATCCTGCATCGTCTTTCCGGCGCACGTCTTCCCCTATCTCAGCCCCCTGGCGGGGACGCTCTGGTCCTTCGCCCTCTTCGCGCTGGCCTTCGTCACGCGGCCGATCGGCTCCGTCATCTTCATGTGGGTGGACCGCCATCACGGCCGGGCCGTGAAGCTCACCATCGCGCTGTTCCTGCTGGGCGGATCGACGGCGGCCATCGCCTTCCTGCCCGGATACGACACCATCGGCCATTGGTCGGCGGCGCTGCTGGCGCTGTTCCGCTGCGGGCAGGGCGTGGCGCTGGGCGGCACCTGGGACGGCCTCGCCTCGCTGCTCTCCCTCAACGCCCCCCGCAACAAGCGCGGCTGGTATGCGATGATGCCGCAGCTCGGCGCGCCCATCGCCCTGCTGGTGGCGAGCGGCCTGTTCGCCTTCTTCCTTTCCACCCTGTCGCGCGCCGATTTCCTCGACTGGGGCTGGCGCTATCCCTTCTTCGTGGCCTTCGCGATCAACGTGGTGGCGCTGTTCGCGCGCCTGCGCATCGTCGTCACCCATGAGTTCGAGCGGCTGTTCGAATCGAAGGAACTGCAACCTTCTCCCGTGCTGGAAACCGTCCGCAGCGACGGACGCAACATCGTCATCGGCGCCTTCGCCCCGCTGGCGAGCTTCGCGCTGTTCCATATGGTGACGGTGTTCCCGCTCTCCTGGATCGCCCTCTATACGCAGCAGCCGCTGGAGCGTTTCCTCGGCATCGAGATGATCGGCGCCTGCGTCGGCATCCTCGCCATCATCGTGTCGGGCTTCGTCGCCGACCAGGTCGGCCGCCGCTCGCTGCTCGCTTATTCGGCGCTCGGCATCGGCATCTTCTCCATCGCCGCGCCGCTGCTGTTGAACGGCGGCGACCTGTCCGAAGTCGCCTTCATGGTGCTGGGCTTCATCCTTCTGGGCCTCAGCTTCGGGCAGTCGTCGGGCGTGGTGGCGTCCAATTTCTCCAGCGCCACCCGCTATACCGGATCGGCCCTGACATCGGACCTCGCATGGCTGGTGGGGGCGGGGTTCGCGCCGCTTGTCGCGCTGGCCCTGTCGACCACTTTCGGGCTGGCGGCGTCGGGCGTCTATCTGCTGTCGGGCGCGGTCGTCACCGGCCTGGCCCTGTTCATCAATAAGGAACTGGCAGGCAAGGACCGCTAATTAGCGGCCATCGGGCACCTGCGCCCGCATCCGGCCCAGCGCCCTGCGGTCGAACCAGCCCGCCGGGCCGCGCCTCGGCCTGAAGCGCGGCAGCCATTCGCCATACAGCTCCGCCATCCGGCGCGGCAGCCCTTGCGGCCCATCCCGCCCCATGATGTCGGACACGATCCGGTTCTGGAAATGGCGCACCGAATAATTGTTCATGCGCCGATATTGCATATGCCAGCTTGCCGGGCTCAGCAGGCTGACCGGCTCGCAGCGGAAACCCGCGCCGTCGCAGGCGACGATCCGCTCCAGCGCCCAGTTTTCGTCCCGCTCCAGATCGTTATGCGCCCATGCCGCGACCAGCCCGTCGTCGCCGATCAGATCGTCGGGCAGGCGCAGTCCCCGATCCCGGATCGCCGTCAGGAAAGGCCGGGACAGGGCATAAAGATCGCCGAACAGTCCGCCCTCGATCTTCAGGTTGCGCCGGTAGGTCTCTGCCTGCCGTCCGTTCATCGGCATCCCGGCGGCGGCATTGGCGTGCGGATGGGCGGCGAGGGCGGCGACCAGCGCATCGATGGAGCCGGGCGCGATCTCCGCGTCGCCGTCCATGAAGACGACCGTTTCCTCGTCTCCGTTCAGCAGGTCATGCACGAAATGATTCCACGTCCGCGACTTGCCGCCCTGCGCGATGTCATGGACGATGACATGCGGCCGCCCCGCGGCACAGGCCCGCGCCCGCTCCACCGTCGCGTCGGTCGTGCCGTTCGCCAATATGTGAAAGCGCATATCGTCCCGGTCCAGCGGCAGCGAACCAAGGCACAGGCCGATGCGCCGTTCCTCCTGATGCGCGAAAATGCCGACGGCGACCGTCATGCGCCTAGCGGAAATCCCACGCCTGCTCGCCGTGCAGCGCCGCGTCCAGCCCGTTTTCCTCATCCTCCGGGCTCGCGCGCAAGGGCAGTGCCATGGAAATGAGGAACGCCGCGATTGCCGTCCCCGCCATCGACCACAGCGCCACCACGATCACCCCGATCGCCTGGCTGAGCAAGGCGCCGCCCAGCCCGATGCCGCTCTCGAACCCGACGCCCCCCAGCACGGGCAGCACGAAGACCGGCAGCAGCAGAACGCCCGCCACACCACCGATCCCATGCAGCACGAAAATCCGTGCCGGATCGTCCGTCAGCCTGCCCGGCACGCCACCGATCCCCCGGCAAATCGCCGCCGCGACGGCGCCGATCAGCATGGCGCCGCCCGCGCCCACCAGCGCCGCGCTCGCCGCACCCGCCGCGATCCCCGCCAGAGCGCCCGCAACCGCGCCCGTCGCCGTGGCCCGTCCGCCCAGCAGCCGGTCCAGCGCGATCCAGCCGAGCGCTCCCGCGCAGGCCGCGAAATGGCCGTTCAGGATCGCCGTCGCGGCGTCGTCCGTCGCGCCCAGCGCCCATCCGCCGATGCTTCCCGCCGATCCCAGCCAGATCAGCGCGCCTCCCGCCATGCCCAGCAGCGGCGCGTGCGCGTCGGTCTTTCCCGGCGCGCGCTTCCCCGCGATCAACCCCAGCGAAAGCGCGGAGAAACCCGCGCAGACATGCACGACCAGTCCGCCCGCGAAATCCATGACGCCCACATTCGCCAGCCATCCGCCGCCCCATGTCCAATGGGCGATCGGCACATAGACCAGCAGCAGCCACAGCGGCGCGAACAGCGTCAGCCATCCCGCGCGGCCACGCCCGACCACCGCTCCACCGGCCAGACAGGCCGCGAACAGGGCGAGGCTCATCTGAAACAGGACAAAGGCCGATTCCGGCACGGTCATGCCGTCCCGCAACGCCGCCAGATGGGCGAGCATCAGGTTGCCGATCCCGCCCAGCCACGCGTCGCCCGCCGCATAGACCAGGCTATATCCAGCCATGGCCCAGGCCAGCGACACGCTCGCCGCCACGCCCATATTCCCCGCCACGGCTGAAAGCGCGTTCCGCACGGAGGCGGCTCCCGCCAGCCTCAGCGCCACCCCCGGCAACGCCGCCAGCAGGACCAGCATGGCGCACAGCATCATCCACGCCGTATCGCCGCTATCGGCGGCGATATCCTGCGCGAAGGCCGCTTGCGGCGTCAGCAGGGCCATGGCGAAGGGCAGGGCGATCAAAGGGCGCATGGGAAAGACCGGCTGTTTCATAACGGCTTTCTCTCTAACCGCGCGCCGGTAAAAACTTCGATAAGCAGGGGAGGCCGAGGAGCCGGTTTGACGATTGCGCCATGCGCAGCATGCACGGCGAAGGTTGGTTAGGGAGCGGCGCGCGGGCGCGGACTGTCCGGTTATCCATATGTACCCTGCTCCTGCGAAGGCAGGAGCCCAGATGAAACGGTGGAACTGGGCACCTGCCTTCGCAGGAGCAGGGCGCACTTCAATTTCAGACACCCATCCCCATTCGCCCTGAGCGACTGCTGCAAGCAGTCAGTCGAAGGGCTCAGCCCGAACGGGGTGAAGGAACGGCAACAATTGCCCGTAAACCGCTACGAAAGCCCCGTTTATCGCGCGCCCCAGATATCCGTCGCCTTGACGAAGCCCTTCTGTCCCCGCACGTCGAAGGCGCACCAGCCGTTCGAGCAGGAGGAAAGGCGGCCCACCACGCCTTTCTGTGCGCGGAACAAGGCCCGTGCATCGTCGCTGGGCGATTGACGCATCGGTGCCGCGTCGGCGGTCACGATGGCGGTCGGCGTGTCGCTGAGCAGCCGGACATGCATCCAGCCCTGCGCGCCTGTCGAATCCTCGACCTTGCGCCACAGGCCCAACACCTGCACCACCTTCACCGGCAGGTCGCGGCGGCGATAGACCCAGTTGGACGGGTAGTCGAGGCTGGGCCCGACACGCATCCGCGCTTCGTCCTGCGCGAGCGAGGCCCAATAGGGCACCGGCTTGTTCGGCGCGGCCTTCGCCGCACCTGCGGCCAACAACGCCCCGGACACGCCCGCAGCCAGCAAAAACCCCTTCATTCCCGGACCCGATCCCTCAACGTCAGATCGCCACCATAGCGCTTCGTCCAGGGTTGCGACAACTGCTGTCTTGACCGGGGGGACGGGGGAGAATAGCGCCGGGCCATGGCCAAGAAACCACGCCCCGCCAAACCGCGTGTCATCCTTACCCGTCGCCTGCCTCCCCATGTGGAGGCGCGCATGGGCGAGCTGTTCGACGTGGGTTTCAATGTGGGCGACGTGCCGATGGACCGTCCCGCCTTGGCACGCGCCATGGCCCAGTGCGACGTGTTGGTCCCCACCATCGGAGACCAGATCGACGGCGCGCTGATAGAGGGCGCGCCGGAACGGCTGCAACTGATCGCCAGCTTCAGCAGCGGCGTCGATCATATCGATCTTGGCGCGGCGAGGCGGAAGGGCATCATCGTCACCAATACGCCTGGCGTCCTGACGGAAGATACCGCGGACATGACGATGGCGTTGATCCTGTCCGTCCCGCGCCGCCTGGCCGAGGGGGAAAAGCTGGTCCGATCGGGTGAATGGCGCGGCTGGAGTCCTTCGGGAATGCTGGGCCATCGTATCGGCGGCAAGAAGCTGGGCATCATCGGCATGGGCCGAATCGGGCGCGCCGTCGCCCGCCGCGCCCGCGCCTTCGGGCTTTCCATCGCCTATCATAACCGCCATCGCCTGCCCTTCGAAGTCGAACAGGAACTGGAGGCAAGCTGGTGCCCGGAACTGGACGGATTGCTGGCGGCAGCGGATATCGTTTCGATCAACTGTCCGCTGAACACCGACAGCCGGGGCATGATCGACGCGCGGCGCATCGGCTTGCTCATGTCCGACGCCTATCTCATCAACACGTCGCGGGCGGAGATCGTGGACGAGCAGGCCCTGATCGGGGCGCTCAGCGAAGGGCGGATCGCGGGGGCGGGGCTGGATGTCTATACCCATGAACCGGCGGTCGACCCGCGCCTGCTGACGCTCTCCAACGTGGTTCTCCTGCCCCATATGGGATCGGCGACGTTCGAAGGACGCGACGCCACCGGCGCGCGCGTGATCGCCAATATCCGCAGCTGGGCAGATGGGCACCGGCCCCCCAACCAGGTGCTGGAAGGCTGGATCTGATCCCGGCATCCCCTGGCGGAACAAGACCCTTCGTGGCTCGTTCAGAGTCTATCTTGTCATTGAAGGGATGCTGTCCATGATCAAGCTCGCGCTTATCTCGCTCGTCATTGCCGCCGTGCTTGCCCTGCTGGGCTTTGGCGGCGCGGCCGGCACCTTTGTCGGCATCGCCAAGCTGTTGTTCGGCGTTGCGATCGTCCTGTTCCTGATTTTCCTCGTGCTTGGCATCATGGCTGGCAGGGGCGTCAAGGACGCCATAGACTGACCGCATGGACCTGAACGACGTTGGAGTAGATGAAACCGGCCGCCTGCTGAGGGATTCGGCCGGTTTCCTGCTTCAGCGGGATGCGGGCGGCTCTTACAGGCTGGTGCTGCTGCGCGTGCCTGTCGATCATGTCGAGAAGCGCGTCAGGATAAAGGGCTGGCGTATCGGCGAGGATATCGTCGAGGTGGAAGGGGTCGCCCCCGCCTGATCCTTCCACCCGATATGCGGCGCGCCTCAGAAAATGGCAGGCGCTCCCCCTGGCTGATGGCCGCTGATGAAGCGCGGTGCATAGCCGATGCCATGTACCTCGTCGAGTGGAAGGGCCGTCTCGCAGCGGGCGCATTGCGCCATCATCCGTCCGATGATCCAGTGGCGCTGGCCGCAGCCGGGGCAATGGTTCGACTCTCCGGCATGATAAAGCAGCGCATAGCCGCGGGGCGGCCGGAGAGCGGATGAGAGAGCGGCGCAGGCAGGCTGAGGCATGGCATGGAACTCCGTTCGTCGCTCCAAAGGAACGGCTCGCGGGCGATGAAGTTCCCTCCAACGTCCGCTATTCCTCATCGATCATGCCGGGAATTGCTGCCAGCGGGCGGTTTCGCGCTTTGTCCATTTGACTCCGGGGCGACAGGCGCTATGGCGCTGCAACATCGGGACATACCCGCTTCGGCCATCCGGTTGGGGCGCATCCCTGGCCTTGCCGTTGATTGGCGAGCCTCTGGTGGAATCGCGTCATCCTCCCGCCCCATGGCCGGGGCACTTGCGAGGAGACGCACGACTCATGACCGCCATCGGACAGGACACACTCGGCACGCGCGACACTTTGAAGGTCGGCGGTAAGGACATCGCTTATTATTCGCTCAAGAAGGCGGCCGCGAAGCTCGGCGACGTGTCGCGCCTGCCTTTTTCGATGAAGGTGCTGCTGGAAAACCTGCTCCGCTTCGAGGATGGCGTGACCGTCACGGTCGAGGACATCCAGGCCATCGTGGACTGGCAGAAGGAGCGCCGGTCGGATCGTGAGATCCAGTATCGCCCGGCCCGCGTACTGATGCAGGACTTCACCGGCGTTCCCTGCGTCGTCGACCTTGCCGCCATGCGCGACGCGATGAACAGCCTGGGCGCCGACGCCGGCAAGATCAATCCGCAGGTGCCCGTGCACCTCGTCATCGACCATTCGGTCATGGTGGACGAATTCGGCACCCCGCAGGCGTTCGAGGACAATGTCGAGCTGGAATATCAGCGGAACATGGAACGCTACGACTTCCTGAAATGGGGTTCCAAGAGCCTCGACAATTTCAAGGTCGTTCCGCCCGGCACCGGCATCTGCCATCAGGTGAACCTGGAGAATATCGCGCAGGCGGTCTGGTCGTCGGTCGATGCGGACGGCAATATCGTCGCCTATCCCGACACCTGCGTCGGCACGGACAGCCACACCACCATGATCAACGGCCTGGGCGTCCTGGGCTGGGGCGTGGGCGGCATCGAGGCCGAAGCCGCGATGCTGGGCCAGCCCGTCTCCATGCTGATCCCCGAAGTCGTCGGCTTCAAGCTGACCGGCGAACTCAAGGAAGGCATCACCGCCACCGATCTGGTGCTGACCTGCACCCAGATGCTGCGCGCCAAGGGCGTGGTCGGCCGCTTCGTCGAATATTTCGGCCCCGGTCTGGCTTCGCTCAGCCTCGCGGACCGCGCGACGCTCGCCAACATGGCGCCGGAATATGGCGCGACCTGCGGCTTCTTCGGCATCGACGGCAAGACGCTGGATTATATGCGCCTCACCGGCCGCAGCGAAGAGAATATCGCGCTGGTCGAAGCCTATGCCAAGGAACAGGGCTTCTGGCTCGACGCCTCCACGGATCCGGTCTTCACCGATGTGCTGGAACTCGACATGGGCACCGTCGTGCCGTCGCTCGCCGGTCCCAAGCGTCCGCAGGACAAGGTCGTGCTGACGCAGGTCGATGACGTGTTCAACGCCGACCTCGAAAAGGTCTACAAGAAGACCGCACCCGCCCGCGTCGCGGTGGACGGCAAGGGTCATGACATCGGCGATGGCGACGTGGTGATCGCCGCCATCACCTCCTGCACCAACACGTCGAACCCCGGCGTCCTCGTCGCCGCGGGCCTCGTCGCCAAGAAGGCGGTCGAAAAGGGCCTGAAGCCCAAGCCCTGGGTCAAGACCTCGCTCGCGCCGGGTAGCCAGGTCGTCACCGACTATCTGGAGAAGGCCGGTCTCCAGTCCTATCTGGATCAGATCGGTTTCAACCTGGTCGGCTATGGCTGCACCACCTGCATCGGCAATAGCGGCCCGCTGGCCGAGCCGATCAGCAAGGCGATCAACGGCAACGACATCGTCGCCGCGTCCGTCCTGTCGGGCAACCGCAACTTCGAAGGCCGCGTGTCGCCCGACGTGCGCGCCAACTTCCTCGCCTCGCCGCCGCTGGTCGTCGCTTATGCGCTCAAGGGCACGGTGACGCAGGATTTCGTCAGCACGCCCATCGGCCAGGGCAGCGACGGTTCGGACGTCTATTTGAAGGACATCTGGCCGAGCAATGACGAAGTGCGCTCGGTCATGGACGGCGCGCTGACCCGCAATATGTTCGAAAGCCGCTATGCGACGGTCTTCACCGGCGACGCCCGCTGGCAGGCGATCGACGTCACGGGTTCGGATACCTATAGCTGGCGCGCGGGTTCCACCTACGTCGCCAACCCGCCCTATTTCGAGGGGCTGACGATGACCCCGGCGCCCGTCACCGACATCGTGGACGCCAAGCCGCTCGCCATCTTCGGCGATTCGATCACCACCGACCACATCTCTCCGGCCGGCTCGATCAAGGCCAGCAGCCCGGCGGGCCAGTGGCTGAGCGAGCATCAGGTCGCTCAGGCGGACTTCAACAGCTATGGTTCGCGCCGCGGCCATCATGAAGTCATGATGCGCGGCACCTTCGCCAATATCCGCATCAAGAACCTGATGCTGGACGGCGTGGAAGGCGGCATGACCCGCTATGACGGCGAAGTGATGCCGATCTATGACGCGGCGATGAAGTACAAGGCCGACGGCACGCCGCTGGTCGTCATCGGCGGCAAGGAATATGGCACCGGATCGTCGCGCGACTGGGCGGCGAAGGGCACCAACCTGCTGGGCGTCCGCGCCGTCATCGTCGAGAGTTTCGAGCGCATCCACCGTTCGAACCTGGTCGGCATGGGCGTGCTGCCGCTCCAGTTCAAGGACGGCGAGAATCGCGAGACGCTGGGCCTGACGGGTGACGAGAGCTTCACTATCACGGGCGTCGCGGGCCTGAAGCCGCGTCAGGACGTGGAAGTGAAGGTGACGCGCGCCGATGGCTCGACCTTCACCTTCACGGCGCTGTGCCGGATCGATACCGTCAACGAACTGGATTACTTCCTGAACGGCGGCATCCTGCAATATGTGCTGCGCAAGCTCGCCGCCTGACCGCGACCGGGATTGAGATGGAAAGGCCCTTTCCCGCTGGAGAGGGCCTTTTTTCCTGGCAAGCGTGTTTCGGCCGACCAACGCGCCGATAGCAGGATTTTGGCCCGCACAAGATTGGCTCTGTAGCCAATCGCCCTTCTCTCCGCTTATGCAAACCGGCGATGAAGAAAGCGCTGATCGTCCGTCATGTGCCGCGCGAAGGAGCGGCAGGTTATCTTCAGCCGATCGAGGCGGCGGGCTATCATATAGAGCGGGTGGACGTGGCCAATCCCGACTTTGCCGGGGTCGACCTTTGCGAGCCCGAACTGCTCATCATGATGGGCGGGCCGATGGGCGTTTACGAACAGGACGCGCATCCCTGGATTCCCGTGCAGATCGCCAAGCTGGCCCAAAGGCTGGAACGCGACCGGCCGACATTGGGCGTTTGCCTGGGCAGTCAGATGATGGCCGCGGCGCTGGGCGCGCAGGTTTATCCCGGCGGGACGATGGAACTCGGATTCTCACCCATTGCGCTGAACGGTGCGGGCATGGATTCTCCGCTGCGTCATCTGGAGGAGGTGCCGGTGCTGCATTGGCATAGCGATACGTTCGACCTGCCCTGGGGCGTGGAACTGCTGGCCTCGACCCGGCATTATGCCCATCAGGCATTCCGGCGCGGAGCCAATCTGCTGGCGTTGCAGTTCCACGCGGAGATGGGGGAAGATGCCCGGTTCGAGGAATGGCTGACTCATTTCTGGGCCGATCTTGGCATCGCGGGACAATGCGGCATTGCGTTACGCGAGGATCATGACCGGCATGGGGCGAATGCCGTGGCGGCGGGCCGAGCGATGATCGCTGAATGGCTGGGGAATATCCGGCAAGTCTGAAAGATCGACATTCAAACCTGACGGCCTGCAAATGGCGCCTTTTTTGCGTATAGGATCGCGGAAAACCGCCATTTTCTTCACGGCGTGATAGGAATGCCGATCCGCCCTAGAACTCATATTCCAGTTCTTCGACTTCATCCGGCTCCCGCCGCGCATCGTCGATCCATTCGCGCATCGGACCCCAGCCGTTGACGGTGCGGCAATAGGCGGCCGAAACAGGCGAGAGCGGCACGGCGTAGGTCAGGAAACGCTCGGCCACCGGCGCGAACATGGCGTCGGCGACGGTCGGCTTCTGTCCGAACAGCCAGGGTCCGCCATAGCGGTCGAGACAGTCAGTCCATAGGGCTTCGATTCGCTCAATGTCCGGCCTGGCGCCCGGGAAGACCGGGAATTTATCATGCCGCACTTTCAGGTTCATCGGCAGCGCGGAGCGGAGGTTGGAAAAGCCGGAATGAATTTCTCCTGAAACCGACCGGCAATGGGCGCGGGCGATCCGGTCGGCGGGATAGAGTCCGGCCTGCGGATAAAGCTCATGCAGATATTCCGCTATGGCCAGCGTGTCCCACACGCTGGCCCCTTCATGGGTGAGCCGCGGGACCAGCACCGATGGCGAGAGCAGAAGCAGTTCCGCCCTGTTTTCCGGATCGTCGAGGGCGATCGGCCGTTCGGTGATCGTCAGGCCCGCGAGACGGCAGAGCAGCCATCCGCGCAACGACCAGGATGAGTAATTTTTGCTCGACAGGGTAAGTTCCGCGACCGCCATGACGTTTTCTCCATGGAGAAAGGCTTCCAATCGGTTATGATGCAGTGCATCATGAAGCGCTCGAAACGTCTTTCTGGCAAGGCGGAATCGACGTGGACATGAAAAAGGCGCGGTAGGAACGATGCAAATGCTCTATGCGGGCTATCAGGCCTGGAATGATATGCTGGCTCCTTCGCGCTGGGGCGCGAGGCTGGCGCTTGGCATGAAGGACAGTCTGGGTTCCTTTGCCGACCTGCCGGGGCCGCGGCGTCTTTTCGCCCTGATGGATGTGTTCGAAGGCGCCAAACTCACCCATAAGCGTCCTTCTTACGGCATCGAAACGGTGATTGCCGGCAACGCCGAAATGGCCGTGAGAGAGGAAATCGTGCTGGAGATGCCCTTTGGCGACCTCCTGCACTTCGCCAAGGACGATGTGTCGACACCCCAGCCAAGGGTGCTCGTGGTCGCGCCGATGTCGGGTCATTTTTCCACGCTGCTGCGCAGCACGATCACCACGCTGTTGCGGGATCACGACGTTTATATCACGGACTGGAAGAATGCGCGTGACGTGCCGCTCAGCGCGGGGACGTTCGGTTTCGACGATTATGTCGATTATGTGATCGGCTTTTTTCAGGAACTCGGTCCCGGCGGGCATCTGCTGTCCGTATGCCAGCCTTGCGTCCCCGCGCTGGCGGCGGTGGCGCTCATGTCCGAGGACAAGGACCCCGCCACGCCGCGTTCCATGACATTGATGGCCGGACCCATCGATACGCGCGCCGAACCCACGGCGGTCAACGATCTGGCGCAGGACAAGCCGATCGACTGGTTCGAGCGCAACCTGATTTCCGTCGTGCCCTTCCGTTTCGCGGGGCGCGGGCGGGAGGTCTATCCGGGCTTCCTCCAGCTTTCGGCCTTCGTTTCGATGAACCTCGGGCGGCATGGCGCGCAGCATCGCGAACTCTATCAACTCCTTGCCGACGGGAAGGATGACGAAGCCCAGCATATCAAGGATTTCTACGAGGAGTATTTCGCGGTCCTCGACATGACGAAGGAATTCTACCTCGAAACCGTCGACCGGGTGTTTCAGCGGACCCTGCTGGCGAAG
This sequence comes from Sphingobium cloacae, assembly GCF_002355855.1. Taxonomy (NCBI): domain Bacteria; kingdom Pseudomonadati; phylum Pseudomonadota; class Alphaproteobacteria; order Sphingomonadales; family Sphingobiaceae; genus Sphingobium; species Sphingobium cloacae. The sequence continues at coordinate 959,647 of NZ_AP017655.1, read as the reverse complement.
GGCGAGTTGATGCACCGCGACCGGCTGGTCGATCCCGGCGCCATCCGCAAGACGGCGCTGCTGACGGTGGAAGGGGAGAGGGACGATGTCTGCGGCATCGGCCAGACCTCGGCCGCGCACGGCCTTTGCACGGGGCTTCCGCCTCATCTCAAGCGCCATCATCTTCAACCCGGCGTCGGCCATTATGGCGTCTTTTCCGGCAGCAAATGGGAAAAGCTGGTCTATCCCCAGGTACGGAACATGATCCTGGCGATGAACTGAGCGCGTCCTAGGCTTCGGGCCTCGTCCATATCCATGTGCCGCCGATCAGGGCGGCGGCGACCGGCACGAGGAACCAGGGAAAGGGCGAAAAGATCAGCGCCAATATCACGCTGAACGCAAAAGCGGCCAGTGCGGCCTTCTTCCCCCGGCGGCTGATCGCGCCCCGTTCGCGCCAGCGCCGGATGTGCGGGCCGAAATGACGATGATCGAGCAGGCGCGCCTCCAGCGCCGGGCTGGATCGCGCGAAACAGAAGGCGGCGAGGATCATGAACGGGACGGTGGGCAGCAGGGGCAGGAAGGCCCCGATGGCCCCAAGCCCCAACGACAGGAATCCCGCCAGAAGATAGAAAGTCCGGCGCATCAGCTCGCTGGAAGCCGCAGACGGACGAGCGTGCCGCCCAGATCCTCGCTCTCTTCCATGGCGACGGACCCGCCGTAGATTTCGGCCACGTCGCGCACGATGGCGAGGCCGAGGCCGGTGCCGGGCTTGCCGGAATCGAGCCGCACGCCCCGGTCGAAAATGCGGATGCGATCGGCTTCCGGGATGCCCGCGCCGTCGTCTTCCACCAGTATTTCGACCATATTCCCCTTTTTCTCGACCGTCGCGAAAACGCTGCCTCCGCCATATTTCGCGGCATTTTCGACGAGGTTGCCGAGCATCTCGTCCAAATCCTGCCGCTCCACGCGGACAGCGGCGGTCTTGTCGCCGCTCATGTCGATGCGCGTGTCGGGATAGAGACGGCGGACAGCCCTTTCCACGGCCTCCAGGCTGGTCCAGACGTCCGCGCGGCTCTGCGCCGCCCCGCGCCGTCCCACTGCGCGCGCGCGGGCGAGATGGTGATCCACCTGCCGCCGCATCGTCGTCGCTTCGCGAATCACGGTGTCGCCCAGGTCGGGCGACCGCGCCGTCGCCGCGTTCATGATGACCGTCAGCGGCGTCTTGAGCGCATGGGCGAGGTTGCCGGCATGGGTGCGGGCCTCCTCCGCCTGCCGCTCATTATGGGCGAGCAACGCGTTCAATTCCTCCACCATCGGCAGCACTTCGACCGGCATGGGTTCGGTGACGCGATTCTTCTCCCCCGCGCGCATCCGGATGATTTCATGCCGGATCACCCGCAGGCGGTGCAGGCCGTAGATGGTCTGGAGGGCCGTCAGGACCATCAGCCCGATGGCCAGCAGGGCAAAGCTCTGGAACAGCTTGGACCGCAATGTGTGAATCTGCGCGTCCAGCCCTTCGCGGGCGGCCGCCACCATGAACATCCAGCGGGTGTTCGACCCCGGCAGGATGACCGTCCGTTCCATGATCCGCAGATCCTCGCCCGGAAACTGCTTGCTGTCATAGGTGTGGAAATTCTGGTCGGAGTGCCCCTCCGGCACCTTGAGGGCGCGGTCCCAGAGGGAACGGGACCGCCAGTCTTCATGTCCCCTGGCGCTGATCTGATAATAAAGGCCGCTATTGGGTTCGAGGAAACGCTGGTCGGCCAGCGGGCGGTTGAACAGCACTTCGCCGTCCGGGCCGATTTCCGCCGATGCGATCATCGCGGTCAGCACATAGTTGAGGCCATCGTCGAAATTGCGGGTGATCGCGTCCGACAGCACCCGGTCCAGCGCGATGCCCCCGCCCAGCAGCAGGACGCTGATCCACAGCGCCGCGACGCCGATCATGCGGCGGCGGAGCGATCCCGTGGAACGCACTGTCGAGGGCGGGTTGCTTTCCATCATCCCCGTTCACGCGAAGCCGACATGATGCGCCCCTGGCCCGTCCATCGACTTCGCGAGGGTGAACGGCGAGGGGGAGGGGTCAGGCCGGCTCGTCCAGGCTGTAGCCAAGGCCCCGGATGGTGGTGATGACGTCCGCGCCAAGCTTCTTGCGGATGCGCGTCACGAACACTTCGATGGTATTGGAATCGCGGTCGAAATCCTGATCGTAAATATGCTCGATCAGTTCCGTGCGGCTCACCACCTTGCCCTTGTGGTGGAGCAGGTAGGACAGGAGCTTATATTCCTGCGCGGTGAGTTTCACCGGCTCGCCCTTCAGCGTGACCTTGCCCGATCGCGTATCGAGCCGCACGTCGCCCGCCGTCAGTTCGCTCGACGCATTGCCCGAAGCGCGGCGGATGAGCGCGCGCAGGCGGGCGATCAGTTCCTCGCTCTGGAACGGCTTGGCGAGATAGTCGTCCGCGCCCGCATCGAGGCCCGCCACCTTGTCCGACCAGCTGTCGCGCGCGGTGAGCACCAGCACCGGAAAGCCGCGGCCTTCCTTGCGCCAGCGGTCCAGCACCGTCAGCCCGTCGATGGTCGGCAGGCCCAGGTCCAGCACCACCGCATCGTAATTTTCCGTCGAGCCGAGGAAATGCCCGTCCTCGCCATCGTCGGCCAGATCGACGGCATAGCCCGCGCCCTCCAGCGTGTTGCGGAGCTGCTGCCCCAGGCTGGGTTCATCCTCGACGATCAGCAGACGCATATGGCCCCGTTCTTGTTTCGATGTTTCCGTGATGGACGCCTTAGCGCGCCCAGCCCGTTATATCGCCTGTGCGGCCGTCCGCATCAACCCATACCACCTTGCCGTTCTTCACATATTTCAGGCGATAGCGATTGGAGGAGGGATTGAACTCGCTCCCCAGATAGGTCGCGTCGCCCACGGCGGCGTCCACACGGCGCTTTATCATGGAAAAGGGCATGACCTGCCCGTCCAGCATGGCCCGCCGCGCCGCATCCTGCTCGTCGCGCCGGTTGCCCGCGTCGGCCGCCGGCGTCATGGCCATGAGGACGCTCAACGCGCCCAGCGTGGCGATCAGGCTTTTCCTGTTCATCATCATGGATCATGGCATAGGGCATCGCCATTGAACAACCTGTGAATGATCGCGGGATTTTAGAGGTTCGCGCGGCAGGCAAGACGGCTGCTTTGCAAGGCAGGTTGGCGGTGGCTGCTTTTCGCCGAAAACAGCCACCAACAGGAACGAGCCGGAGGCTGCCTCACGCCACCGCCGGCGCATCCCCATGGGCTTCCCCCATTCGCCGGATCGCCGCCACCTTGTCATGAAGCGGCCGCCAGTCGTCATCCCGGTCGATGGCGCTCCAGATCGTCTCCACTTCCCCGATCGGCATGGAACAGGGCGCGTCATCTCTCCAATAGCCATGATCCCGCGCCCCATTCGCCGCCGTAAACCCGCTCGCCACCTCCCGAAACGGCGCCCAGCTTTCCTCCGCATAACGCTCCGCCGCCCGTGCCGCGCCGCCCCGCCAGTCATGGAAGAAGCGGTCGATCTCCGTCCCCGTCTCCACCATCCCGCGCACCGCTGTCTGCACCAGAGCGGCTGCATCCCCGCCGCCGGCAACCCCCAGCCGCCAGCAGAACCGCCGCGTCAAAGCCTCCTCGAACAGCGCCGGAAACCGCTCCATCTGCTCCACCAGCGGCTCCGCCTCCACCAATGGCCTCAACGACACCGCCAGTTGCGCGGCGTTCCAATGGATCGCCTCGGCCTGCCGCCCGAAGGCATAAAGCCCGCTCTCGTCGAAATAGGCGGCGGTAAAGCCATTGTCCCATCGCGGCGTGAACCGCCACGGCCCATAATCGAAGCTCTCCCCGGTCACGTTGATATTGTCGCTGTTCAGCACCCCATGCACGAACCCCGCGACCATGTAGCTGGCCGCCAGATCGGCCACCTGCTCGATCACGCGGGCCATGAGCTGCACGGGCGGACTGTCCCCCGGCTCCTCCCCATAAAGCCGCGTCAGCGCATAGTCGGTCAGCTTCTCCAGCAGGGCCTTGTCATCGAAGAAGGCCGCCCGCTGGAACGTCCCGATGCGGATATGCGAATGGCTGAGCCGCACCAGCACCGCCGAGCGGGTAGGGGAGGGCTCGTCATTGCGCTGCAACGCTTCCCCCGTCTCGATCAGCGAGAAGGTCCTGGACGTGTTGACGCCCAGCGCGTCCAGCATCTCCGTCGCCAATATCTCCCGCACCCCGCCTTTCAGCGTCAGCCGCCCGTCGCCGAAGCGGCTATAGGGCGTCTGCCCCGATCCCTTGGTCCCCAGGTCGAGCAGCCGTCCCGCCCCGTCCCGCAGTTGCGCGAACAGGAAGCCGCGCCCATCCCCGATCTGCGGGTTGTACATGCGGAACTGATGGCCGTGATAGCGTAAAGCCAATGGCTTGGGCAGCGTTTCTGGCAAGGGATGGAAGCGCCCGAAATGGCCGATCCACTCATCCTCGCTCAACGATCCCAGCCCCACCGCGTCCGCCCAGCGGTCATTGCGGAATCGCAGGACGGTCTGCGGGAAATCGGCGGCTTCCACCGGATCGCCGATGTCCGGCATCAGCGCGGAGATTTCATCGGCGGGGCGGTATTTGGCGGCTTGCAGGGGCGTGGTCATAAGGCGATATGGGGGGAGACATGCGGAGGGATCAAGGTTGAGCGGCCATAGCGACGGATTTTGGTGGTCACCCGATGGCCTCCGGCTCCATTATCGGGACTATGCGGGCGGCGATGACGGTCGTCCGCCCTTGCTCTGCCTGCCCGGCCTCACGCGCAACGCCCGCGATTTCGAGCCTTTGGCGGAGCGGCTCGCGGGCGAATGGCGGCTGATCTGCCCCGACATGCGCGGGCGGGCGGAAAGCGCCTATGCCAAAGACCCGATGACCTATGTCCCGCTCACCTATTTGCAGGACATAGGGCGGCTGCTCGCGGACCTCGCCATCACCCGTTTCGTCGCCATCGGCACGTCGCTGGGCGGCATCATCGCCATGCTGATCGCGGCGACGCATCGCGAATGGCTGGCCGGGGCGCTGCTCAACGATGTGGGGCCGACGCTGGAGGAAGCGGGACTGGCGCGTATCCGCACCTATGTCGGCATCGGCCAGTCGCACCCCAGCTGGGTGCATGCCGCCCGCGCGCTGGAGGAATCCAACCGCGACGTCTATCCCGCCTATGATCTCGAACGATGGATCGCCGTGGCCAAGCGGCTCTACCGCCTCAATTCCGCGGGCCGCGTGGTGCTGGACTATGACATGCGGGTGGCCGAACCGCTGCGCCTGACCGGCGGGGAGGAAGCCGCCGTCGACATGTGGCCGGTCATGGCCGCCTTTCGCGGCATCCCGACGACGATCCTGCGGGGCGAGCGTTCCGACCTGCTGGGCGACGCCACCGCCCGCCGCATGGTCGCGGACATAGGCGAGAGCGCCGACCTCACGGTCGTGCCGAATGTCGGCCACGCCCCCGCGCTGGATGAGCCCGAATCGGTGGCGGCGGTCGACCGCCTGCTCGCCCGCGTCCTCCATGGCTGACGGATCGTCGCGGCCGCCCCGGCTGCTCCACGTCCACGGCAGCTTCTCGCTGGGCGGCAAGGAAGCCCGCGCCGTCCGCCTGATGAACCTCTGGGGCGGCCGCGCCCATCACAGCATCGTCAGCGCCGCTCCCGACGCCATGGACGCCCGCGAAGCCATCGACCCCGCGATCCGCGTGGACTTCCCCACGCCCCCGCCGCTCGCCGGCAAGCCCGACCCCCGCCGCTTCCGCCAGATCGCGCGCTTCCTGCAAGGTTTCGATTTGATACTGACCTACAATTGGGGCGCGATGGACGCGGCAATATCCCATCGCCTCGCCACCTCGTTCATGGTTTTGCCTCCCCTCATCCATCATGAGGACGGCTTCAACGCCGACGAAGCCCATGGCCTCAAGCCCCGGCGCAACCTCTACCGCCGCTTCGCCCTCCAGCGCGCCGAGGCCCTCGTCGTCCCCTCCATCCGCCTCGAAACCATTGCCCGCCAGGTCTGGCGGCAACCGGCACAGAAGGTGCACCTGATCCGGAACGGCATCGACGTCGCCCGCTATGCCGCCCCGCCGTCGCCCGGCGCCATCCCCGTGCTCCGCCGCTCTCCGGGCAAGCTGCTGGTCGGCACGTTGGCGGGCCTGCGCCCGGTCAAGAACATTCCCCGCCTCGTCCGCGCCGTTGCGGCCCATCGCGACCGCCTGCAACTGGTCGTCGTCGGCGAAGGCCCCGAACGGGACGCGATCCTCGCCGAAGCCGCCGCCCATGGCCTCGACGACATCTGCCTCGCCGGATTCATGAGCGACCCATGGCGCTTCGTCGGCCTGTTCGACATCTTCGCCCTGTCATCGGACAGCGAGCAATTCCCGATTTCCCTGGTGGAGGCGATGGCCGCAGGCGTTCCTGTCGCCGCGATGGATGTGGGCGACGTGGCGAACATGGTCGCTCCCGAAAACCGCCCTTTCATCGTGCGGGACGAAGGGCAGCTTGGGGCATCCTTGGGCGCGCTCGCGGACGATGCCGGATTGCGCGCGCGACTGGGGATCGCGAACCGGGAACGCGCCGCCCACGACTTCGACGAGGCGCGGATGGTGGATGCCTATGCCACGCTCTATGGGAAGGCACTGGCCCAACCGGGCATTTTGCGCTAGGGGCCGCGCGAAAATTCGTTATCCGGCCCATAATCTGCTATGGGTCGGCATTTAGGCGGCCGGGGGAGCCGTTGGTTTTTGTGCGGGAGATGTCTTTGTTCAAGGGTTTGAAACCCATCGTCTATGGCGGCCGCGAAGTCTGGCCGCTGGTCGAAGGCGGAAAGGGTGTGGCCGTTTCCAATCACGCCAGTTCGGGCGCATGGGCGGCGGCGGGCGGAATTGGGACTGTATCGGCGGTGAATGCCGACAGCTACGATTCCATGGGCAATGTCATCCCGCAAATCTATCATGGCCGCACGCGCCGCGACCGGCATGAGGAACTGATCGCCTATGCCATTGATGGCGCGGTCGAGCAGGTGAAGCGCGCCTTCGAGATCGCGGGCGGCAAGGGCGCGATCAACATCAACGTCCTTTGGGAAATGGGCGGCGCGCAGCGGGTTCTGCACGGCGTGCTCGAAAAGACCAGGGGCATGGTGGCGGGCGTCACCTGCGGCGCGGGCATGCCATACAAGCTGAGCGAGATCGCGGCGTCCTATGGTGTCAACTATCTGCCGATCGTCAGTTCCGGCCGCGCCTTCCGCGCTCTGTGGAAGCGCGCCTATTCCAAGGCGTCGGAATGGCTGGCGGCGGTGGTCTATGAAGATCCGTGGCTGGCGGGCGGCCATAACGGCCTGTCCAACGCGGAGGACCCGCGCGAACCGCAGGACCCTTATCCCCGCGTGAAGGCGCTGCGGGACACCATGCGCGAAGGCGGCATTTCCGACGATGTGCCGATCGTGATGGCGGGCGGTGTCTGGTATCTGCGCGACTGGAACGACTGGATCGACAATCCGGAACTGGGCGCCATCGCGTTCCAGTTCGGCACCCGGCCGCTCCTGACGCAGGAAAGCCCCATTCCGCAGCCGTGGAAGGAAAGGCTGATGCAATTGGAGCCCGGCGATGTGCTGTTGCACCGTTTCTCGCCCACCGGCTTTTACAGCTCCGCCATCCGCAATCCTTTCCTCCGCCAGCTGGAAGCGCGGTCCGAGCGGCAGATTCCGTTCAGTACCGAACAGGCGGGCGACCATACGCACCAGCTCGATGCGGGCGTGAAGGGCAAGAATTTCTGGGTGACGCGCGGCGACCTGCTGCGCGCGCGCGAATGGGTGGGACAGGGCTTCACCTCCGCGCTCAAGACGCCTGACAACACGCTGGTCTTCGTGGATGAAGAGGACAAGGCCGAGATCCGCAAGGATCAGACGGATTGCATGGGCTGCCTCAGCCAGTGCGCCTTCTCAAGCTGGATGGACAGCGAGACCAATTCCACCGGGCGCCTGGCCGATCCCCGCAGCTTCTGCATCCAGAAGTCGTTGCAGCAGGCGGTCCATGGCGGCTCGCTGGACGACAATCTGTTGTTCGCGGGGCATGGGGCCTATAATTTCAAGACGGACCCATTTTATTCCAACGGCTTCGTTCCGACGGTGAAGCAGTTGGTCGACCGTATCCTGACGGGCGATTGATGGCGGATATTCAGGGCCTTGCGGTGCTGCATTATGACACGCCGCATTTCGATGTGGTGCGTCCGGGGCAATTCGTCCTGTGCGCCGTTTCGGGCGCACGCATCGATCTGGAAGACCTGAAATATTGGAGCGCCGAATTTCAGGAAGCCTATCGTGGGCCGGAGGAAGCCACGCAATCCTTTCTCCGGCATCGGGGCCACTCCGGCTCATCCATGGATCTGAAATAGCGGCATGAGCCCCATGCGCTGGCGCAAGGAACGGCGCCATATCAGTTCAAGGAAGCCCTCCGCGCCTTGTCGATCCCTTCCTTCGCTTCGCCTTGTCTTTACTGTTCCTTCATCCGCGAAACTGCTGTATCCTGATTCCAAGGCGCCAACAGGAGCGCCAGCGGGATAGGGTGTCGAAATGTCGCGAATGGACGTGTTTGGCGATCGAGTGTGCCTGGTGACCAGCCTGCTTATCATAGGCTGGTTCATATATGCGGCGATCTTCTGATCCGGGCCGCCACCGGAAGAGCGGGCGTATGAACTCACCCCGCCCGGTTCCGTCCGGCCGGCGTTGATTGTCGGGACTGATCGTTTATCGGAATATGACGGTCTTGCCGCCGTTCAGCAATACGCGGCGATCGGCGATCCACCGGACCGCCCTGGCCAGAACCTGCGTCTCTATGTCGCGCCCGATGCGAACCATGTCTTCCGCTGTGGCCCGATGGTCGATGCGTTCGACCGCCTGTTCGATGATCGGCCCTTCATCCAGATCGGCCGTCACGAAATGGGCGGTCGCGCCGATCAGCTTGACGCCTCGTTCATGCGCGCGGTGATAGGGGCGGGCGCCCTTGAAGCCCGGAAGGAAGCTGTGGTGGATGTTGACGCAGCGTCCCACCAGCTTGTCGACCAGTTCCTCCGACAACACCTGCATGTAGCGCGCCAGGATCAGATAGTCGGAACGGGTCCGCTCGAAAATGTCGAGCAGGGCGGCTTCCTGAGCGGCTTTGTCGCCATTGGACGGGAGTTCATGATAGGGGATGCCGTGCCATTCCGTGATACGGCGCATGTCGGGATGGTTGGACACGACGCCCATGATTTCGACCGCCAATGTGCCTGTCTGCCAGCGATGCAGCAGGTCGGCGAGGCAATGCGATCCTTTGGACACGGCGATCAGGATGCGCGGGCGCTCATGAATGTCGGTCAGCCGCCAATCCATGGCGAAGCGGTCGCCGATCGGCGCGAACTCCGCACGTAGCCCCTCCGTGCCGTTGTCCATGCGGTGATCCGTCGCTTCGAAGGCGACGCGCATGAAGAAGCGACCCGATTCCCGGTCGGCATATTGCTGGCTGTCGGTGATGAAGCCGCCGCGTTCCGCCAGGAACTGGCTGACCGCTGCGACGATCCCGACGCGATCCACGCAAACGAGGGTCAACACCCATGACGGGGCAACAGGACTGGTCAACACATGCCTCCAGATAATGGTCGGGGCCGCGTTGCCCTAAGCCCGGTCGCCGATCAACCCGTAAGAATGGCCGCCTCGGCCTAATTTCTCTTGGGGATGCAGTCCGCACCCGCCGATTTGATCTGCGCGCAGAGCCGGGTCGCATCCGCCGAGCTGTCGAGCGGGCCGGCCTGAAGGCGCGTGATGCCGCCCGCTTGGACATAATAAGGCTGGTAGGAAGACAGGCCGCGAACCTTGCCGGCAAGTTGCGTCCACATGGCCCGGGCGCGCGCATCCGCGCTGAAGGCGCCAAGCTGGACCCGCCATGGACCCGAAGCGGACCGTGCGGGAGGTGTCGCGGCAACCGGAGCCGGTTTTGGCGGCGTCGGCGTCTTGACCTTGGGTGGCTCGGCGCGCGCCGGTGGGGCGGAAGGGGCGACTTCGGTGGTACGGATCGGGGCGGGGGCTGGTCGCAATGCGGGTCCGGCGCTCTCGTTTCGCGCGGGAGCGGAGGCGAGCAGCGAGCCTTTCTCGCGTTCCATCCGGGCCGCCAGGGCTTTCCCCTGTTCGCGCTGCTCATCCGAGATATATTTGTTCATCTGTTGCAGGCTGCTATTCGCCTGCGTCAGCCCGGACGCCGATGCCCGCGTCATGAGGGCGTAGGCACGGACCCAGTCCTTGCCCACGAGGTCGCCGTTGAACAGGGCGGTCCCATAGATATATTGCGCGCGCGAATCTCCTCGCGCCGCGGCACGTTCCAGATAAGGCATGGCGGCGGAACGGTCCCCCTGCTGGAACAGGCAGAGGCCCAGATTGTCCTCGGCGCGCAAATGGCCCTGCGCGGCTGCCTTGCGATACCATTGGATCGCGGCGTTGAGATCGGTCGAAACACCGCGACCCAGCTTATAGGCCTGTCCCATATTGAACTGCGCATCCGCGTCGCCCGCTTCGGCGAGGGGACGCCATTCCGCCAAAGCCTTCGCATAATCGCCCTGCTGCCAGGCATCGACGCCCAGCTTGACGTCGGCGAGAAGGGGTTGGCTCAGGCTCAACGTCGCGATTGCGATAAGCGCGCCTCGAAAATTGTTCATGAAAGGGCTGCTCCCAAATCCACGGCATTCACGCCATTTTATCGCGGATATTGGTTAAAAGGCTGTTAGCGGCGCGAGCGGGCGCGCCACGCTTCTTCGCGGTGCGGAGCGCCCCGATGGGTTAACCAAATTTTAGGTGCTGCCATGGCAATCCTGCCCGGAACTGGATTTCCTTGGGGGGAAACGCGTGCGCATCTTGGCACTGGCATCGCAGAAGGGCGGATCGGGAAAGACGACGCTTTCCGGACATCTGGCCGTGCAGGCGCAACGGGCGGGCCAGGGTCCCGTCGTCCTCATCGATATCGATCCGCAGGGGTCGCTCGCCGACTGGTGGAACGAGCGCGAGGCGGAATTTCCTGCCTTCGCCCAGACCACCGTGGCGCGGCTGGCCGCGGACCTCGAAATCCTTCGACAGCAGGGCTTCAAACTGGCGGTCATCGATACGCCGCCCGCCATCACCATGGCGATCCAGAGCGTGATTTCAGTGGCAGAGCTGATCGTGGTTCCGACGCGGCCCAGTCCGCACGACCTGCGGGCGGTGGGGGCCACGGTCGACCTTTGCGACCGCGCGGGCAAGCCGCTGATCTTCGTCGTCAACGGCGCGACGCCAAAGGCGCGGATCACGTCGGAAGCGGCGATCGCGCTTTCCCAGCATGGCACTGTCGCGCCGGTCACGATCCATCATCGCACCGACTTTGCCGCATCGATGATCGACGGCCGCACGGTGATGGAGGTGGATGCGAAGAGCCGCTCCGCCGGCGAAGTCGTCCAGTTGTGGAGCTATATTTCGGATCGCCTCGAAAAGAATTTCCGGCGCACGGTCTTTTCCGTTCCGCATGGAAGCGTCGGGACCACGGGAAGCGCGCGGCCTGCCGGCGGCGGCTTTGGCCGTCGCGTCGTGGGGCATTGAGGGGAGGGCGCGTGATGGCTGAAGCAAAACCGATCGCCTCGCTGACCTCCGGCCTTCTCGCCCGCAAGGGCGCGGCCCAACCCGCGATGCGCAGGCCTGTGCTGGGACTTGGCGCCGCCGCGGCTGCGGCAGCGACGCAGGACGATCTGGGCTGGAACGACATGGGGGACCCGCCCATGGCTTCTTCGCCGCAACCTTCTCCGGTCGTCGGCCTCACGCCGATGATCCATGCCCTTCCCAGGGAAGTTCCAGTGCCGTCGGTCGTGGCCGAAAGGCGCGGCCTTGCAGAGCGGGTGGCCGAAACGCTTTCCGCGCCGAATCGCGGCGCGGGTTCCACGCGCAAGACGGCTTTCACCCTGCGTCTCGACGCCGAGCGGCATCTCCGGCTGCGGCTCGCCTGCGCGGTGGCGGGGCGGTCGGCGCAGCAGATCGTCACGGAAGCGGTCGACAATTATCTCAGCGACTTGCCGGAAATCGACCGGCTCGTGCAGCAGGTGCCGCCCATGCGCGGTCGCAAACAAGGGTAGGGTGATTATGAAGCGTTCTGCATTCGGCAAGGCAGCGGTGTCTTCCCTGATGGTGGCTGTCACCATGGTGGGGTGCACGGGGGCCGCCTTTCGTCCGTCCACTGCGGCGGTCAAGCAAAACAGCGACGCTGGCAGGCAGGCCCTGGCGGCGGAAAAGGCGATAGCGGATCGCGATGGCATTCGCGCCATCCGTGCCGCCGAGGAAGCGGTGCGCCTGAAGCCTGACAATGCGGATTACCGGCAATTGCTGGGTCTGGCCTATGTCGCGGGCGGGCGTTTCGTTTCGGCCGAAACGGCGCTTTCGGATGCGATGACGCTGGGCAACCGGGAAGCGCGGACCATCGTCAATCTGGTGCTCGTGCGCATCGCGTTGGGCAAGAATGACGCGGCGCAGGCGCTGCTGGTCGATCATGCGGACAAGGTTCCGGCATCCGACTACGGTCTCGCCATGGCGATGGCGGGCAATGCGCCGGAAGGCGTGCGTATCCTCTCCGAAGCCATTCACGATCCTTCGGTGACGGCCCGCACGCGGCAGAATCTGGCTTATGCCTATGCCCTGGCGGGCCGCTGGAAGGATGCGCGGCTGGTGGTCGGCATGGATCTCGACCCGGCTGCCGCCAACCAGCGGATCACGCAATGGGCTTCGGTCGCGGCTCCCGAACTCGCCCCCATGCGCGTGGCCTCCCTGATGGGGGTGAGCATGGCCGGGGATGATGCGGGGCAACCCGTGGCTCTGGCGCTCGCTCCGGTGGCGGCGCCCCTTGCCGGAGCGCCCGTCCAGATGGCTTCCATCGAGGAAGAAGCACCTGCTTATGCTTCGGCACCGGTGATCGAGACGGCCGATTCCGCCCCGGTCATAGCAGCCGACGCGACGCCCGTCCGCATCGCGGCCGATCCGACGCCTGTCAAACCGGTCCGTGTCGCGGCGCAGGCCCACGCTCCCATGAAGGTCACGCCGCCCAAGGCTGCCGTTCCCGTCATGCAGAAGGCCGCGTTCCTTCGGCCAGTCGACAATGGGGCGAGCAACTGGGTGGTGCAACTCGGCGCTTATGACAGCGCGGCCATCGCGCGCGAGAAATGGATCAACATGTCGCGTTCCAACGGAATGCTGGCGGCGTTCCCGGTGATGACGAGCCAGGTGACGGTCAATGGCGCCAGCTTCCACCGTCTGGCGGTCAAGGGCTTTGCGAGCCGTGCCGATGCCGTGGCGCTGTGCGGCTCGATCCGGGCGCGCAAGGGGCAATGCTTTGTGCGCGAGGGCACGCCCAACGCCGCTCCGCTGCAATGGGCGGCGGCCAAGGGACGGCAGTTCGCCTCTCGCTGATAAGACAAGACGGACAGAAAACAGTAAACCCCGGAAGAGCGATCTTCCGGGGTTTACTGTCGGGGATTGTCGGAGTGAGTGACCGGATCAGGCGCGGGCCATCAATCCTTCGACCAGGCCCTCGAACAGGCGGCGGCCGTCGGTCTTGCCATGGGCGGCTTCGATCACGCGTTCGGGGTGGGGCATCATGCCCAGTACATTGCCGCCTTCATTGAGGATGCCCGCGATATTGCGCGCGGAACCGTTGACGCCCTCCGCATAGCGCAGTGCCACGCGGCCCTCGCCTTCCAGACGGTCGAGCGTCTGGGCATCGGCGAAATAATTGCCGTCATGATGGGCGACAGGAAAAGTCACCGTCTCGCCCGCCTCATAGCGGCTGGTGAAGGCGCTCTGCGCATTCTCGACGGTCAGCGCCACGTCGCGGCAGACGAAATGCCCACCCGCATTGCGCAGCAGCGCGCCGGGAAGCAGGCCGCTTTCGGTCAGCACCTGGAAACCGTTGCAGACGCCCAGCACATAGGCGCCGCGATCCGCCGCCTTCGCCACCGCCTGCATGACGGGCGAGCGGGCAGCCATCGCGCCGGAACGCAGATAGTCGCCATAGGAAAAGCCGCCGGGCACGCCGATCAGGTCGATGTCGCCGGGCAGTTCCGTGTCGCGATGCCACACCATAGCCGGTTTCGCGCCCGTCACCGCCTCGAACGCCACGGCAAGGTCGCGGTCGCAATTGCTGCCGGGGAAGACGATGACGGCGCTTTTCATGGCTCAGGCCACCTTTTCGATGCGGTAGTTTTCGATCACCGTGTTCGCAAGCAGCTTGCGGCACATGGCGTCGATATCGTCATCGCTGGTGCCGTCCGCAAGGTCCAGTTCGATCAGCTTTCCGGCGCGCACATCGTTGACGCCGCCAAAGCCGAGGCCTTCGAGCGCATGATGGATCGCCTTGCCCTGCGGGTCGAGGACACCGCCCTTGAGGGTGACGAAGATGCGGGCTTTCATGAGGCGGAAACTCCGTGAATGGCTTTCGCGATCCCCCTAGGCGCGGGAAGCCGCACAGGCAAGAGGATATGCCGTTCCCGCCCCATGCGTTCGGGCGCAAGAGGGCTTTCATCCGGCTTGCCGACCTGCTTAGGCGATCCCATGGATTCTCCGTTGCTCTATTATGCCTGCGCGATCTTCGCGGTCGTCATTTCCGGACTGGCCAAGGGCGGGTTCGCCGGGATCGGATCGCTGGCGATGCCGGTCATGGCGCTGGCGATCGATCCGGTGCGGGCGGCCGCGATCCTCCTGCCGATCCTGATATTGCAGGACGCGGTGAGCGTCTGGGCATTCCGTCATAGCTGGGACAGATATGTCCTGGCGGTCATGCTGCCGGGCATGGCGGCGGGCGTGCTGCTGGGTTATCTGTTCGCGGCGAAAGTGCCGGAAACCGCCGTGCTTGGAGCGCTGGGCGCGATCTCCGTGCTGTTCGGGCTGCAAAGATTGTGGGTAGAGCGGGGCCGCGCCATCGTGCTGCCGTCCAATTCCCCGGCCTGGGTAGGGGTGCTGTTCGGCGTCGCCACCGGCTTCACCAGCCAGATCGCCCATGCGGGCGCGCCGCCTTTCCAGATGTGGGTGCTGCCCAGGAAGCTGCCCCGCGACATGCTGGTGGGGACGACCGCCATCGCCTTTGCCGTCATGAACTGGATGAAGGTGCCCGCCTATGCCGCCTTGGGCGAGTTCACGCGGGAAAACCTGCTGGCGACGGCGATGCTGGCGCCCGTGGCGATTGCCGCGACCTTCGCCGGGGTGGCGCTGGTGAAGCGGGTCGATCCCGCGCGCTTCTACACGCTGATCTATGTGCTGATGGTGCTACTGGGCATCAAGCTGATGGCGGACGCGATCCTCGCTTGAGGAAGGCGTCCGCCCGAACGCTCAGTCCTTGCCGCGCTTCTTGCGGTGTGTGTCGAGGTCGAGGACGGTCGTGTCCGCGCCTTCAGGCAGCAGGCCCAGGCGGCGGGCGACCTCCTGATAGGCTTCGACCTCGCCGCCCAGATCGCGGCGGAAACGGTCCTTGTCCAGCTTTTCGCCGGTCGCCATGTCCCATAGGCGGCAGCCGTCCGGGCTGATCTCGTCGGCCAGGATGACGCGGCTATATTCGCCGTCCCAAAGGCGGCCGAACTCCAGCTTGAAGTCGATCAGGCGGATGCCGATGGCGGCGAACAGGCCGCACATGAAATCGTTGATGCGGATCGCCATGTCGGCGATGTCGTGCATCTCTTCCTGCGTGGCCCAGCCGAAGCAGGCGATATGCTCCTCCGACACCAGCGGGTCGCCGAGCGCATCGTCCTTGTAGCAATATTCGATGAGCGTGCGGGGAAGCTGAGTCCCTTCCTCGATCCCCAGCTTCTTGCTGAGCGATCCGGCGGCGACGTTGCGGACGACGACCTCGATCGGCACGATCTCCACCTGCCGCACGAGTTGTTCGCGCATGTTGAGGCGGCGGATGAAGTGCGTGGGTACGCCGATCTGGCCGAGCAGGGTGAAGATGTGCTCGGAAATGCGGTTGTTGAGCACGCCCTTGCCGGTGATCGTGCCCTTTTTCTGCGCGTTGAAGGCGGTCGCGTCATCCTTGAAATATTGGATGATCGTGCCCGGCTCCGGCCCTTCGTAAAGGATCTTGGCTTTGCCTTCGTAAATCTGGCGGCGACGAGCCATGCGCGCTCCTGTCTTTCCTGAAAAAGAATCCGCCCCGGCAAACGCGAATCGTGGGGATCAGCGGGTGCCGGGGCTGCTTGGGCCGCCCATAGACCAAAGCGCGCAGGGGCGCAATCGGCGCGCCCTACAGCACGTCGCCGAACATGAACCAGAGTAGCGCGATCCATGCGGCAAGACCGATGATGCCGAGCAGGACGCCCGAACGCGCGCGCAGAGCGGAGAGGAGGCCGGTGGGTTCGTCGTCCATCGGACAGGCCTTAACCGACGGTTTCCTTCCCGGAAAGCCCGGTCTTGCCCTGCGCGTTCATCAGGCGGCTGGTGAAGGCTTCGCGCCACCAGCTTATGTCCTGCTTTTCCACGCTGTCCATCATCGCCCGCCAGCGTTGCTTGCGCTTGTCGAGCGGCATGTCGAGCGCACGGTTGATGGCGTCCGACATCTCCTCCGGGCTGTAGGGATTGATGAGCAACGCCTCCTTGAGCTGCGTCGCCGCCCCGGCGAAGCGGGAGAGGATGAGGACGCCGGGATCGTCGGGATTCTGCGCCGCCACATATTCCTTGGCGACAAGGTTCATGCCGTCGCGCAGCGGCGTCACCAGCCCGATCCGCGCCGCGCGGTAGATGCCCGCGAGCTGGTCGCGTGGATAACCCTGATTGACGTAGCGGATCGGGGTCCAGTCGACATCGCTATATTCCCCGTTGATCCGCCCCGCCAGCGCGTCGAGCGTGGCGCGGATCTGCTGGTAGCTCTCCACCTCCCCGCGGGAGGGCGGGGCGATCTGGGCCAGCACGACCTGGCGGTGATATTCGGGATGGTCCTTGAGGAAGCGGGCATAGCCGTTGAACCGCTCCTCCAGCCCCTTGCTGTAGTCGAGCCGGTCGACCCCCACGATCAGCGCCCGGTCCTGAAGCGAGGCGCGGACCTGCCGGTGCATCTTCTGGGCGGCGTCGCTGTCGGCGGCTTTGGCGAAGGCTTGCGCATTGATGCCGATGGGGCAGGCGACCGCCTCGATCGTGCGGTCGCCCAATGTCACAGTGTCGCCCTTCACCGTGCCGCCCATTTCCTTTTCGACATAGTGCCGGAAGGATTCGAGCCATTCCTCGGTATGAAATCCCACCACGTCATAGGCGAACAGGCTGCTGACCAGCTTGCTATGATGGGGCAGGGAGACGAGCAGGCGCGTGGGCGGCCAGGGGATATGGAGGAAGAAGCCCATGCGGTTCTTCAATCCCCGGTCGCGGAACATCTGGCCGAGCGGGATCAGGTGATAGTCCTGCACCCAGATGACGTCCTCCGGCTCTATCAGGGGACTGGCGCAGTCCGCGAAACGCTGGTTGACGCGGTTGTAGCCGCCCTCGAAATCGCGCTCATATTCGGCAAGGTCGATGCGGAAGTGGAACAGCGGCCACAGCGTCCTGTTCGCATAGCCGTTATAATATTCGTCGACATCCTGTTCTTCCAGGTCGATGGTCGCGGTCTTGACGCCATCATATTCCGCAAAGCCGATCTGGCCGGTGAAATGATCCGTCACCTCGCCCGACCATCCGAACCAGATGCCCCGGCTTTCCCGCAGGGCCTGGGAGAGGGCGACGGCAAGGCCGCCCTGGTTGCCGGACTTGCCCGGCTTGCTGACCCGGTTGGATATGACGATCAGGCGGCTCATCGCATCATGCTCCATGGTTTGCTCAGCAGCACGGCGCAGTTGATGATGCCGACCAGTGAATATGTCTGGGGATAGTTGCCCCACAACTCCCCCGTCGCGGGATCGATGTCCTCGGAAAGAAGTCCGGCGGCGGTGCGGCGGGACAGCATCTCCTCGAACAGGTCACGGGCCTCCTCGGCGCGGCCGGTGCGGTGCAGCGCCTCGATCAGCCAGAAGGTGCAGACGTTGAAGGCTGTGACCGGCTCCCCGAAATCGTCGGGCGCGCTGTAGCGCAGCATATTGTTTCCCCGGCGCAGATCGGCCTCCAGCGCCGCGAGCGTGCCGGTGAATTGCGGATCGTCCGCTTTCAGGAAACGCAGGTCGAGCAACTGGAGCAGGGACGCGTCGCGCGCGTCATCCTCGAAATTGGCGGATATGGCCTTGCTCTCCGGCCGCCATGCCGCCTCGATGATGCGCTGCCTCATGGTGTCGGCGCGGCTGCGCCAATAGGCGGCGCGCAACGGCAGGTCGATGGCCTGCGCGGCATGGGCCAGCCGATCGCAGGCGGCCCAGCACATGACCGCGCTATAGCTGTGCACATGGCTGCGGGTACGCAGCTCCCAAAGGCCAGCGTCCGGCTTATCGTAGACCTGCCAGGCGCGCTCGCCCACGGCCTCCAGCGATTCGAAGTCCGACTGCCCCGCCATGCGGAGAAGCCGCTGGTCGATGAAGCCCTGGACCGATGACAGCACGATCTGGCCATAGGCGTCGTGCTGGATTTGCGAATAGGCGGCGTTGCCCACGCGCACCGGCCCCATGCCGCGATAGCCCGGCAGGTTCGTGGCCTCCCATTCCTCCAGAGTGGCCTTGCCGCGCACGTCGTAAAGCGGCTGGATATGCCCGCCGCGCGCATTGTCCACGATGTTGCGGAGATAGACGAGGTAGCTTTCCAACACATCGAGCGCCCCCAGCCGGTTCAGCGCCTCCACCGTATAATAGGCGTCCCTGATCCAGCAGTAGCGATAGTCCCAGTTGCGGCCGCTATCGGCATGTTCGGGGATGCTGGTGGTGAGCGCCGCGGCGATGGCGCCCGTTTCCTCATGCTGGCAGAGTTTCAGCGTGATGGCCGATCGAATGACCGCTTCCTGCCATTCGGGCGGGATGGCGAGGCTGCGGACCCAGACCTGCCATTCATGCACCGTATCGTCCAGCATCCGCTCCAGCGCGGGGCGCAAGGCGTCGGAAAAGCTCTCATCGGGCCCCATGAAGAAATGCATGTCATGTTCGAGGCGGAACCAGCTTTCCTGGCTGATGAGGCCGATGGGCGCGTTGGTCGAAACCCGCATCGCCATATAGGACAGCACGATCCGGATGTGGTTGGACCCGAAGCTGATCGGCACGGCTTCCGAATTCCAGCTGGTCGTCGGGCGCAGCCGCACGCGGATGCGCGGCGATCCCGCCACCGGGCGCACCACGCGGGCGAAGGCGACCGGGCGATACATCCGCCCCTGATGCGGATAGCGCGGGCAGAAATCATAGGTTTCGATGGCGTTGCCCTGCGCGTCGCTCTGCCGCGTCACCAATATGGGGGTGTTGCGGACATAGCGTTGTTCGACCTGTACGCATCCTTCCAATTCTATCGCCCAGAAGCCGCGCGCTTCCGGGCTGTCCCACGGCTTGTCGTCGAGCAGGGCGGAAAAAACCGGGTCGCCGTCCACGCGCGGGACGCAGGCCCACACCATGCGCCCGGCTCGGTCGATCAGGGCGGATGCCTGGCAGTTTCCAATGGGCCAGAGGTCGAGTGTCCGCTCATTGCCGCCCAGCGGATTGTTGCTAAGTCCGATTATCGGTCTGCCCCCTTTTCTCCGTGCACCATGAAAAAGGGGTAGCCGGTTCAGGCCGGCACCCCTTGCCGCAGATAATGCCTGACGGCCGCTACCTGTTCCAAGGAAAAGCCCGCCCGCGTTTCGCGAGGTGTCCCCACCAATATGCCGTTTCCGCCCAGGTCGGCGGCGGCGGCGAAGCCTTCTTCGTCCGTCACGTCGTCGCCGATGAAGAGGGGGGTGCCATCCTGCATCGGGCCGCGGGACATCAGGGCATGGACGGCGCTTCCCTTGTCCGCGCCGCCGGGGCGCAGTTCGAACAGCATCTTGCCGGGCTGGAGCTGGAGCGCGTGGCGGGCGGCGAGGTCGGCGGCGAGGTCGCCGGCCTCCTCGCCCCATTGCGGCGCGCCCCGGAAATGCAGGCCGACGCTGATCGACTTGCGCTCGACCAGCAGGCCGGGCTTGCCGTCCGCAAAGGCATGGAAGGCCGCTTCGGCTCGATCGATGGAGGCGGGACGTTCGGGCGCCTCGACCGGACAGCCGGGCCGCGCGAATTCCAGCCCATGCGTACCTGCCAGCAGGAAGGCCGAAAGGCCCAGGTCACGCAAGGTGGCGACCGACCGGCCGCTCACGATCGCAAGACGGCCATCGAGTTGATCGCGCAGCCGGATGAGCAGGTCGAGCAAATCCCGGTCGACCGTCACGCCGTCGGGCGTATCCGCGATGGGCGTCAGTGTCCCGTCGAAATCGAGGAAAAGCGATGCGCCGTTCAGCAGGGCCTGCGGGGGCGGCGGAAGCTGGGGAAAGGAAGGGGAATGGGCCACGGCCCGAAAATTGGCGCGGCGTCCGGATTTCGCAAGCCTCTTTTTGCTGCACTTGCACAATTTTCTTGTTGGCGCGGCATGGGAAAAAGCGTTCCCCATCGACTTGCGGCTTGCTATTCGGCTTCGCGATGACTGACTTTCGCGATCCGTTCGACGCCATCAAGGACCATCCTTTCGACGATGCGCTGTCGCAGCGCTATCTGGTTTATGCGCTCTCCACCATCACGGCGCGGTCGCTGCCGGACCTGCGCGACGGATTGAAGCCGGTGCACCGGCGACTGCTCTGGGCGATGCGGCTGCTGCGCATGGAACCTTCGGGCGCCTCGCCCGACGTGCTCGTCGCCAATCCGGCGCGCAATACCACCGCTTACAAGAAATGCGCGCGCGTCGTGGGCGACGTGATCGGCAAATACCACCCGCATGGCGATGCGTCCGTCTATGACGCCATGGTGCGTCTGGCGCAGGATTTCTCACTGCGGACGCCGCTCGTCGACGGGCAGGGGAATTTCGGCAATATCGACGGCGATAATGCGGCGGCGATGCGCTATACCGAGGCGCGGCTGACGCAGGCGGCGGCGGACCTGATGGCGGGCCTTGACGAAGGCACGGTCGAATTCCGCCCCACTTATAATGGCGAGGATGAGGAGCCGGAGGTCTTTCCCGGCCTCTTCCCCAACCTGCTGGCCAATGGCGCCAGCGGCATCGCGGTCGGCATGGCGACCAGCATCCCGCCGCATAATGTCGCGGAACTGATCGACGCGGCGACCTTGCTGATCGACAATCCCGAAGCGGACCATGCGGCGCTGATGGAGATCGTGAAGGGGCCGGACTTCCCGACCGGCGGCGTGCTGGTCGACAGCCCCTCCATCATATCGGAGGCTTATGCGACCGGGCGCGGGGCGTTCCGCACGCGGGCGCGCTGGCACAAGGAGGAAGGCGGGCGCGGCACATGGGTCGCGGTCGTGTCCCAAATCCCCTTCCAGGTGCAGAAATCCAAGCTGATCGAGCAGATCGCCGCGCTCATCAACGACAGGAAGCTGCCGATCCTGGCCGATGTGCGGGATGAGAGCGACGCGGAAATCCGCATCGTCATCGAACCGCGCGCGCGGACCGTCGATCCCGACGTGCTGATGGACAGCCTGTTCCGCCTCACCGACCTTGAAAACCGCTTCAGCCTCAACCTCAACGTGCTGGACGCCAGCCGGACGCCGCGCGTCATGGGCCTGCGCGAGGTGCTGGTCGAATGGCTGCGGCACCAGATCGACGTGCTGGTGAAGCGCGCGAAGCACCGGCTGGACAAGATCGCGGCCCGGCTCGAACTGCTGGACGGTTACATCATCGCCTACCTCAATCTCGACCGGGTGATCGAGATCATCCGCACCGAGGATGAACCCAAGGCGGTGATGATGGAGGAATTCCAGCTCACCGACCGGCAGGCCGAGGCGATCCTCAACATGCGGCTGCGCTCCCTGCGCAAGCTGGAGGAGATGGAGCTGCGCCGCGAGCATTCGGCATTGCTGAAGGAGCGGGACGAACTCACCAAGCTGGTCGAAAGCCCGGCGCGGCAACGGACGCGGCTCAAGAAGGACCTCGCGGACCTGCGCAAACGCTATTCGCCCGACAGCGACATCGGCCGCCGCCGCAGCCTGGTCGAGGAAGCGGCGCCCGCGCGCGAAATCCCGCTGGAGGCGATGATCGAGAAGGAGCCGATCACCGTGATCCTGTCCGAACGCGGCTGGATCAGGGCGATGAGCGGGCATCGCGACCTGGCCTCCGCCGACACGCTGAAGTTCAAGGAAGGCGATGGTCCGATGATCGCCTTCCACGCGCAGACGACCGACAAGCTGCTGCTGGCGACCGAGACGGGCCGGATCTATACGCTGGGCGCGGACAAGCTGCCGGGCGGGCGCGGTTTCGGCGATCCGGTGCGGATGATGGTGGACATGGACAATGAAGGCGGCATCGTCGCCCTGCTGCCCGCGCGGTCTGGCGGCGAATTGCTGCTGGCGGCGTCGGACGGGCGCGGCTTCGTCGCGGCCATGGGCGATGTGATCGCGGAAACGCGCAAGGGCAAGCAGGTGGTGAACGTCCGCGCCGGGGCGAAGCTGGCGGTCGTGCGCCCCATCGCGCCGGAAGCGGACAGCGTCGCGGTGGTGGGGGAAAACCGCAAGCTGCTGGTCTATTCGCTGACCGAAATGCCGCGCATGGCGCGTGGGCAGGGCGTCCAGATGCAACGGTATCGCGACGGCGGATTGTCCGACGCCATCGCCTTCCGCTTCGCCGATGGCCTGAGCTGGACGATGGGCGGGGAAACCGGCCGCACCCGCACGGAAGCGGACATGACGCCATGGCGCGTGGCCCGCGGAGCGGCGGGACGGATGCCGCCTACGGGCTTCCCGCGTGACAATCGGTTTTGATATGAAAAGCTAAGCATGTTTCCGGAAAATTTACCCTTTCGTTTTACTCCGGAACCATGTCGGTTCGAAGCGGCCTTTCAGACGAGACCGAGGACGCGCCTGCGCGCGTGCCTGAGGCGTCGCCGATCGACACGGACGATTGGCTGGCGGCGATCGGCCAATATGCCGCTATCCTGACCTATGCCGACGGCCAGTTGATGGTGGTCCGCACGAACAGGGCTTTCGCGGAGACCTTCCCCTCATCGACCCCGAAGGACGGCAAGGGCAAGAAGGCCACGGGCGAATGGAGCAAGAAAATCCTGCAACTGATCGCCTCGAAGCGCGACCGGGGCAGTTTCGAGATGGGGCGCGACGGACCATTGGGTTCGGAACATTTCATATGCATGATCGGGCGCCTGCCGTCCCAGGAAGACGGGGTTGAGCAATATCTCTTCACCGCGCTCGATTGCACGCGGGAACGCAGCGTGGAAAAGAGCCTGCGCCGGGAATTGCTGTCCGACGGATTGACCGCGCTGCCGAACCGGGCCGGTTTCAGCGAGGAAATCGAGGATCGCATCGGTCATTCCACCTGGCCCGAAAATGCGCAGTTCGGCATCATAGCGATCGATCTCAGCCGATTCAGCCGCGTCAATGAATCGCTGGGGCCGATGGCGGGCGATGAACTGCTCATCACCGTGGCGAAGCGGTTCAAATCCTGCCTGCGCCAGGGCGATGTGCTGGCGCGTATCGGCGGTAATGACTTTGCGATATTCGCGCGCCTTAACAATGGTTTGTCAGACGCTCTTCATATCGTTGAGAGGATCAACGATGCGCTGAGCGCCCCCATCCGCCTGAGTGGGCTGCATATCCGCGTGGATTGCGCGGTAGGATGCGCGATTTCAGCGAACCTTGAGGAGGATCCCGACGATGTGATCCGCAAGGCGCAGGCCGCGGTCAAGATCGCCAAGGCCAGCGGCAAGGTGGAAATCTATCGCAACGGCGTACTCAAGGAAGCGCAACGGCGGTTCACGCTGGAAAGCAAGCTGCGCGAAGCGCTGGCGCACGGCGGCCTGACCTTGGCGTTCCAGCCTCTCATCCATTTGCAGACGGGGGAGATCACCGGCTTTGAAGCCCTGGCGCGCTGGCATGACCCGGAACTGGGCCATGTCTCTCCGGTCGAATTCATCGCCGTGGCGGAAGAAAGCGGCCTGATCGCGCCTCTGGGGCGTTGGGCGACCTATGAAGCAACGCAGGCGCTCAGCCGCTGGGACGCCAAATTCGGCGAGCCCTTGCCGGTGGGCGTGAACGTGAACCTGTCGCCGATCCATATGGCCCGCGACGATGTGGCTTCCATGTTCGAAGAGGCGCTTCGCTATTCAGGCATTGCGGGCAACCGCCTCACGGCCGAAATCACCGAAAGCGCGATCGTGGCCGATCCGGACAAGGCACGCAAGCTGCTCGTCGCGCTCAAGGATTTGCAGATGTCGGTCGCGATGGACGATTTCGGCACCGGCTATTCCAACCTCGCCAGCCTGCACAGCCTGCCCATCGACATCCTGAAGATCGACCGCAGCTTCGTCTTTTCCATGCTGGAGGACCGCGACAAGACGGTGATCGTGCGGACGATCCTGTCGCTGGCGGAATCGCTCGGGCTGCATGTGACGGCCGAGGGCATCGAAACGCAGGAACTGGCGCTGGAACTGCAACGCATGGGCTGCTGGCAGGGGCAGGGCTATTATTTCGCCAAACCGATGAACGAAATGGACGCGTTCGATTACTGGCGCGCTCGCTGGAACTTCGAAACGGTCTGATCCGCGATCTGCGCGACGCGAGCGGCGTCGGGAAAGCCCTCCGCCACCCAGATTTCCTGTACTTCATGAAGAGCCTTCGCCACGTCGGGGCCGGGCGTGAGGCCCCGCGCGATCAGCGCTCCGCCGCCGATGGGTAGCCTGGGCGGCGTCCATTCCTCGATTTCGGTCAGGGACGCGAGCGGCGCGGACGGATCGAGCAGGATGCGGTCGACCGCGCCTTCCACGCCTATCCTCCAGGCAAGCGTACGGGGCGGCAGGTCCGGCGGCATGACTTCCAGCGCCGCGACCAGCCGCTTGCGGGCCTTGTTGGAGAGCTTGAGCCGCGCGCCTGCCGCATCCGCCGCCTGTGCATCGGGGGGGAGCAGGGCGGCCATACGGCGCAGCGGCGCGGGCTGCGCTGCGCAGGCCGCTTCCCGTTCGACAAGCCGCGCAAGCCGCTCGATGCCCGCCACGTCTATTTCCGGCAGCACCGGGCGCAATATCCCGCCGTCCACCATCAGGCGCAGGGCGGCAACGGGGGCGGTGACGGCCAGCAGCTTCAGAAACTCGTCGGCGATGCGTTCGCGGGACAGCGCCATCAGGCTGTTTGCGGCCGCCATGCACGCGGCATAGGCTTCGGTATCCGGCTCGTCATGACCGAAGCGGGCGAGGAAACGGAAATAGCGCAGGATGCGCAGGTGATCCTCCGCGATGCGCGCCGAAGCGTCGCCGATGAAGCGCACTCGCCGCGTTTCCAGATCGCCGATCCCGTTGAAATAGTCGCTGATCTCGCCGGTCAGCGGATCGGCATACAGGGCGTTGATCGTGAAGTCGCGCCGGGCCGCGTCTTCGCGCCAATCGGTCGTATAGGCGATGGTGGCGCGGCGGCCGTCCGTGCTGACGTCATGGCGCAGGGTCGTGATCTCGACCGGGCCTCCCGCCGTTACCGCCGTCACCGTGCCATGATCGATTCCGGTCGGCACCGCCTTGATTCCCGCCCCGTTCAGCCGTTCGATGACCTGCCGTGGCGTCAGCGTGGTGGCGATGTCCAGATCGTTGACCGGCAGGCCCAGCAGGCTGTCGCGCACCATGCCGCCGACGAAGCGCGCATGGCCCCGATCCGCTTCCAGCGCGGAAAGCAGGCTCTCAAGGCCCGCGCGATGACGCCAGGAAGCGTCAGGCAGTGACAGGATCATAGCCCAGCCTGCGCGAAAGATTGGCGAGGATCGCGGCGGTCACTCCCCAGATACGCCGATCTTGCCAGAATATTTCGTAATAATGCCGTTCAATACCTTGGAATTCCATCGATCTCCTGATCCGGTTTGCCGGGTCGAGCGCGAAGGCGAGGGGAAGCTCGAACAGGTCATCCACTTCGCTTTGCTGGGGAACGAAAGGAAAGTCCGGGGGGATGACGCCCAGCACCGGCACGATGTCGAAGCCGGTGAAGGTATGATAGCGGTCGGACACGCCGATGATCTGGACCTGGTCGGGGGGCAGGCCGATCTCTTCCCGCGCTTCCCGGAGGGCGCCGGCGATTTCGTCGGGATCGCTGTCATCCACCCGGCCGCCGGGAAAGGCGACCTGGCCCGCATGTTTGCGGAGGGAGGAAGATCTTTGCGTCAGGATCAGGCCGGGTTCCGGCCGCTCGGTGATCGCCACGAGCACGGCGGCGGGGGCCAGCACCATTTCGCCATCGATGCGCGGATCGCGCGTGTCGGAGGAGAGGAGTGCATCGCCTTCCCTATGTCCCTCGGTCAGCGCGGCGCGCAGTTGCTCGGCCAGCCTCATGCCGCGCCGTCCAGGGGGAAGAAAGTCCCGCCGCTCCAGAGGCCCACCCGTTCGCCGCCTTCGTCCAGGGCAAGGTTGACCAGTTCATAATAGACGCTGCGCGCGACCAGCGCCTCCATGCCGCCGCGCACGTGCAGATAGGGATGGGGGCCGGTTTCGCCGTCCCGCACGGTCAACGCATGGTCCGGTCCCGCCGCCACGATGTCGCCCGTGTTGAGGCGGAAGGCGATGGCGCGATCCTGGCCTGTGCCCTCGCTCTTCATCTCGACCGCGACGAAGGGGGCATCCTCCACCGCGATGGAGAGCTTCTCGACCGGCGTGACAAGGACATGGGAGCCGTCCGGCTCGCGTCGCAATATAGTGGAGAACAGCCGCACCATGGCTTCCCGGCCGATGGGCGAGCCCTGATGGAACCATGTGCCGTCGCGGGCGATCCGCATGTCGCTGTCGCCGCAATGCTCCGGATTCCACTTCTCGACCGGCGGCAGGCGTTTTTCGGCGAGCAGGCGCGCGATGTCGGTCAGGGAAAGCGTGGCAAGGTCGGGCGGCGGTTCCATCGGCATGGCGCCGAGATAGGATGCGGCGCGCCCGAAGGCAAAGGGGATTATGCAGGGTCGGTGATGCACGGATTACGGGCGGCGTGTGTCCATCCAGCCGCCCTTCTACCGTTCGATAGGTGCTGCCGCCCACGCAGGAGCATGGGCGATTCCCATTTTCGGGTAGGAATTCTCTATGTCCCCTTTTGCGCCGAACGGACCGAAACGCGCTTGAAACAGACCGCCACGCATGGCTTCCCGCGCCAATCAATCGTTCCAACAAAATGAACAGAATTACTATTAAGTAAATGGAAAAAATGGAAAAATATTATCTGAACAATCAGATCGAAACCGTCGCTCGCGGACCCAGCATCCCCTTGCCGCCAATCGCCCGGCCATCCACCGACAGTGCCAGCAACCGCCGATGTTCGAAAGGCCCAGGCGCGTTCCATTCGCCTGTTCCTTCATGGGAAAAGCCCCAGAAGCGCCCATAATATTCCGGATCGCCGATCATCACCAGCGGTTCGGTCGCGCGGGCGCGGGCGGCGGCGACCACCGCGTCCATCATCACGCGGCCATGTCCGGTCCGCTGGAGCGTGGGCGTCACCGCGACCGGCCCCACCATGATGAGGGGCGTCTGCGTTCCATCTTCCCGTGTAAGAGCGACAGGCCAGCTTTGCAGCGATCCGACCAACGCCCCATGCTCGTCCACCATGCCGAAGGACAAGGCGGGCAGCCAAGGCATCCCATGGCGGATCATATAGGCGGTGCGCCCATGCCGGTCCGTACCGAAAGCGGCGTCCAACAGCTGTTCTATCGCACTTTCCGGCACCAGATTCAGGGGCACTATCGATGACACGTCTTGCCGATCCGCCGTCAATGGCGCATGGACCGCGCCGGAAGCGGCGGGCTTTAGCGCCTGCGGCATAAATTGAAAGTAGAAACTGGCCGCAAGGGAACAGCCCCCATGGCCCGATATGGCGAGCTATGGACACCCCATTTGACGATTTTCTGACGCTGGAGGTCAACAATCTGCACGTCGATGTGCTGACCGGCATCTATTCGGAAGAAACACACCTTCCCCAGCCCTTGCGGATTTCCATTCGCGCACAGTTGAAGGTGGCCGATCATTATGAGCCGGACACGCCGCTCTCGCGGTCCAAAAACTATATGGACCTGAAGCATGCCGCGACCTCGGCGCTGCCCGAAGGCCAGCATTTCACCCTGATCGAAGCGGTGGCCGACCATATCATCGACACGATCTTCCTTCAGGACGACAAGGTCAGCCATGTGCAGGTCAAGATCGTGAAGCTGGCGCTGAGCGAACGGGGCGAGGAGATCGGCATCACCCTGGGACGCAGCCGGAAATAACCGCCTGGCTATTTCCCGATCAGGCCGATTTCGACCAGCCGTTCCTTCAGATAGTCGTTCGCGCTGATTGGCGGATCGCGGCGCGGATGATTTTCGCTCACGCATTGCGGCAATGCGTCGATGACGAAATCAGGCCGCAGATGCAGGAAGAAGGGCATAGAATAGCGCGCAATGCCACGCCGCTCCGGCGGCGGATTGACCACGCGGTGGCTGGTCGAAGGGAGGACATGATTGGTCAGTCTTTGCAGCATGTCCCCCACATTGATGACCAGCACGCCGGGCGGCGGAACCACGGGCAACCAATGGCCGCCGCGGTCCTTGAGTTCCAGCCCGCCTTCCTCCGCGCCCAGCAGCAGGGTGATGAGATTGATGTCCTCATGCGAGCCTGCGCGGATGCCGGGGGCATCGGGAGAGACCGGGGGATAATGAAGCAGGCGCAGGATGGAATTGCCATTGCGGGCGGGGTCGTCGAACCAGTCCGCCTCCAATCCCAGATGGAGGGCGATGGCCGATAGAAGCGCCGCGCCGATCCGATCGAATGCAGCGAAAAGGCGGGTGAAAACGGGTTTGAACTCCGGCAATTCCTCCGGCCAGACATTAGGCGGCATCGTGCCGGCCAGCGGATCGTTGGCTGACAGGTCCCGCCCGATGTGCCAGAACTCCTTGAGGTCATTTTCACGACCGCCTTTTGCGATCTCCCGCCCGAAGGCGGTATAGCCGCGCTGTCCGCTGTTGGAGCGCGCATCATAACGGGTTTTCACCGCTTCGGGCAGGGCGAAGAAGCGGCGCGTCAGTGCCAGGCCTTCTTCGATCAATGCCGGGTCCATGCCGTGATCGCGCACCATCGCGAAGCCGAAACGCCGGAAGGATGCGCCGAACGCTGCGGCGAAATCCGCCCTGTCCAGTTCCGTCATGGAAAGAACAGGTATCTGATCCAGCACGGATTGAGTCACGCGATCACCTCGTTTGGCCGAATGTCATCCGGTCCTTGATCGCGCTTTGCCGCTCATGCAAGGAGGAGGCATGAACTACTGGCTGATGAAATCGGAACCGGATGTCTTTTCCTATGACGACCTTGTCGAAAAGGGGAAGGCGGAATGGGATGGCGTGCGCAATCATGCGGCGAAGCTGCATATGATGGCGATGAAGAAGGGCGATCTCGCTCTTTTCTATCACAGCAATATCGGTGTCGAGGCTGTCGGCGTGATGGAAATCGTGGAAGAAGCTGCGCCCGACAGCACGGACGAAACGGGAAAATGGGTCGCGGTCCATGTCGCGCCGAAGGAAAAACTGACCCGACCCGTGACGCTCAAGGCGATGAAAGCCGATCCCGCGCTGGCGAACATGACCATGCTGCGCCAGTCGCGTCTATCGGTGTCTCCGCTGACCAAGGCCGAGTTCCAGCATATTCTCGCCATGTCGCAGGCGTGACGTATCGATGCCGTGATCGCATGAGGCGCGCAACCTGACGGCCAGGCATGACAGGTCTTTGGACAGGTGGTGACATCCAGGTCGCCGATGCAAAGGGCGCGACGGCCGAATAATCCGCAAAAAAAAGAGGGCGGTTCCCGATGGGAGCCGCCCTTTCCTCAAACAGGGTCGCGCGTTAACGGCAACTGCGCTTACTGTCGATCGCCTTGCCAAGCAGCGCGCCACCCGCGGCGCCAAGGATCGTGCCGGTCGCACGGTCGCCGTCCGTGTCGATGGCACGGCCCACCAGAGCGCCGCCCACGCCGCCGACAATCAGGCCGGTGGTGCCGTTGGACTTGCGGCAATACATCCGCCCGTCCCGGCCACGCCACTCCTTGTAACGATAATGCTTGTGCTTGCGAGCCTGCGCGCCCTCTGTTGGGAACGCCATGGAAACAGGCACCGCCAACGAAACCGCGGCCAGTGCGAGAATGGCTTTACGCATGATTATCTCCTCCGATAGCGTTTGCCGGTTCAACCCATCCGGTTCTAGCAGGGTTGCATGAACGTGCGGCAACGACGGAAGACGTTGTTCTCAGGGGGATAATTTTTCCGACGAATGGTCGGGATGGCGCGACCAGCCGAGGCTCAACCCTCCGCCTAGCAGGGAGAGGAGATCGGTCTTCTTGACTATATAGGCAATTGATTATGTGGGCATATTTAGGGTTATCCACATTTACCCACAGATTTCGATGCGAAATGGTCAAGTGACCTTCAATATTCGCTTTGTTCGACTCGGTTCTCATGAGAGCATCGCTTCATCGAGACGAGAGGAACGGAGAAATCCGGACCAGGAAGGGGCTGAGAAATCAGCAACTTGAAGATGTTTCGGGAGTTCGCTCCAAAGCAGGGTCCGCAAGGATCGCGTGACGGACGGACGACTTCCTGAAGAAGTGCCAAGTGCGCGCGAAAGTGAACGCCGGGCATGGGTGACAGGAAGTTCGGCGATGGAACAGGACTTTGGTCCAACGCCATGGCCAATGCGATGCGGATGCTTTGAAAAAGGCGGAAACATCGGTCACGTCGAGGTTGATGATCGCATTTTCGCCAGGAAATACGGATCATGCACGCCGACGGAAGTGGGGACCGGCAGCGATGCCGGCCCCCATTTTGTTATGGAGCATGAGGTGCGGCAAGCGACCGATCATGGGAGGCTCGCCTTCAAATGTGCGGCGCTTCTCAACCGAGCCGCCATTCAGCCTGCGGCCAGTTTCCTTGCGCGTTCCCGCCATGTGCTCCCCAGAACCTGCATCGCGGCGAGCGAGCGGACGCCTTCCCTGTCGGCCTTGTGCTCTCCGCCGATCAACAGGCGGAACACGCGTTCGACCGGCCAGTCGGGCAAGGGGCGGGAGAGCAGATCCATGGTCATTCCGGCTTGCGCTTCACCCTGGCGAATGACGCGGAGATAGATGCCGCAGCGCGCCGTTCGGACAATGGTCGCCATGATGTCGCGTGCGCCGAAGCGATGGTCCAGTTTCCAGCAGGGCTGGCGGCCATGGCTGACTTCCACGATGGCGCTGCCCAGGCTGTACCGGTCTCCAAGGCATATGTTCGCCTCCGTCATCCCGTGGGCCGCTATATTCTCGCCAAAGGCGCCGGGCGCATCGAGCAGGGGATGGCCGGGCTTGCGTTGTTTCCACCATTCATAATGATCCTGGGGGTAGAGATGAATCGCCTTGTCCAGCCCGCCATGATGTACCCGATCCGCGACGCTGTCGCCGGCCAGCCCTTCCCAACCGATAGCGATGGGCCCGGACTGCGGCTGTTTGGCGATGGCGCTGTGATCGTTTCCCCGGAAAGGGCGCGGAGACCCGATCAGGAGCGCGCTTATCATCATGCTGGAATCGCTCATGCCCCTTCATTGCCATCGCAGCCGGATCATGGGGAGGGCCAGTGCGGAGCAAGCGGCCATTCAAGTAAGGCTGAGTTCCGACCTCAGCTTCAGCACTTCGCCGCCCGCATCCCTGATGACCAGGCAAGCGGGATCTTGCGGAGAACCGTTGCGGCGAACGCGGGTGCCTTCGATCATATATTCGACCTGATGGTCGAAACAGGCCGCGATCCTGCCCCGGCCGACGCTCTGGCCGCGATTCCATCTGACCCGCAGGCCCGCATGAAAACCGTTGGACATGAAAAGCCATCCTTATCCTGCCCGCCAAGGCAAAATGTCCGAAGCTGGCGCGGGTTCCCTTGGGTTTTGGTTCCGGCTGGGTTAAGGGGCCGGGATGGATGCAACCGGCCTGCGCGTGGCGCTTTTCAGCGGCAATTACAATTATGTGCGAGATGGCGCGAATCAGGCGCTCAATCGCTTTGTCGGGTATCTGTTGAGGCAAGGGGCGGCGGTTCGTGTCTATTCCCCGACCATCGGCACGCCGGCCTTCGAGCCGACCGGCGATCTGGTGAGCGCGCCCTCCATTCCCGTGCCGGGACGCAGGGAATATCGCATTCCCTATCGCATGTCGGGCATGGTGCAGCGGGATTTAAGGGCTTTCGCTCCCAATCTCGTCCATGTGTCCAGCCCCGATCCGCTGGGGCATCGCGCGGTGAGCTGGGCGCGGCGCAACCGGCTTCCCGCCGTGGCGTCGGTCCATACCCGCTTCGAAACCTATCCGCGCTATTATGGGCTGGCCTTCCTGGAGCCGGTGATCGAATCGATGCTGCGGCGCTTCTATCGCCGGTGCGACGCCATTGTCGCGCCGTCCGAATCGATGGCGCAACTGTTGCGCGAACAGCGCATGAGCTTTGATGTCGGCATCTGGACGCGTGGCATCGACCGCGAGATATTCCATCCGGGCCGTCGCGATCCCGAATGGCGGCGTTCCGTGGGGATCGGGGATCATGAGCCGGTCATCGGCTTCATCGGACGGCTGGTGATGGAAAAGGGGCTGGATGTCTTTTCCGACAGCATCGACCAGCTCGTCGCGCGGCAGGTGCGGCACAAGGTTCTGGTGGTGGGCGAAGGACCAGCGCGGGAATGGTTCCAGAACCGCTTGCCGGACGCGGTCTTTACCGGTTTTCAGAAAGGCGCCGACCTGGGCCGGGCCGTGGCCAGCATGGACATGCTGTTCAATCCTTCCGTCACGGAGACCTTCGGCAACGTGACGCTGGAAGCGATGGCTTGCGGCCTGCCGACCGTGGCGGCGCGCGCGACGGGAAGCGAAAGCCTGGTCACGGACGGCGTGACCGGGCGACTGATCCGCCCCGGCGCGATCGGGGCTTTCGCCGATGCGTTGCAAATCTATTGTTCGGATGCAGGCGTGCGAGAGCGAGCGGGGCAGGCGGCCATGGCGGAAGCGGAACGCTATGGCTGGGACCAGGTCAATCAGGCGCTGGTCGACACCTATCTGCGCGTGATCCGTCAGCGGGCGCAGGGCGCGACGATGAAGGCCAGCCCGGTTCCCTGAACGGCAAAGCATCCCTATATCGGGGAGCAATGGCAGATCTTTTCGCACAGGACGACCTTCCCGTGGTGACGGACGGCGGCCCGCTGGCCGACCGGCTGCGTCCGCGTACTCTGGCGGATGTGGTGGGGCAGGATCATCTGACGGGCCCTGATGGGGCAATCGGGCGGATGGTGTCGGCCGGACGCTTGTCCTCCATCATCTTCTGGGGGCCGCCAGGAACAGGAAAGACGACCATCTCGCGTCTGCTGGCCGATGCTGTGGGAATGCGGTTCGAGCCCATTTCCGCCGTGTTTTCCGGTGTTGCTGACCTCAAGAAAGTCTTCGCCGCGGCGAAGGATCATGCGCGACTGGGCGAGAAGACACTGCTGTTCGTGGATGAGATCCACCGTTTCAACCGGGCGCAGCAGGACAGCTTTCTGCCTTTCGTGGAGGATGGCACGGTCACGCTGGTCGGGGCGACGACCGAAAATCCGAGTTTCGAACTGAATGCCGCGCTCCTGTCGCGGGCGCAGGTGCTGATCCTGAGAAGGCTGGACGCCGCCGCGCTGGAGCAATTGCTGGACCGGGCGGAGGCATTGATGGAGCGGCCCCTCCCTCTGGATACGGCGGCGCGGGATGCGTTGATCGCCAGCGCGGACGGAGACGGGCGCTTCCTGCTCAATCAGGTGGAGACGCTCTATTCCGTCGATCTGGCGGAGCCGCTCGATCCCGCAGGCCTCTCGGCGCTGCTGCACCGGCGGTTGGCGGTTTACGACAAGGATCGGGAAGGGCATTACAACCTCATTTCCGCCCTGCATAAGTCGCTGCGCGGATCCGACCCGCAGGCGGCGCTTTACTATCTTGCACGGATGCTGACGGCGGGGGAGGAGCCGCTTTACGTGCTTCGGCGGCTGGTGCGCTTCGCGAGCGAGGACATCGGCCTCGCCGATCCGCAGGCGCTGGTTCAATGCCTTGCGGCCAGGGACAGCTATGAGTTTCTCGGTAGTCCCGAGGGCGAACTCGCCATTGTGCAAGCCTGTCTCTATTGTGCGACCGCGCCCAAATCCAACGCGGCCTATGTGGCGATGAAAGCGGCGTGGAAGTCGGCGCGCGATACCGGGTCGCTGATGCCGCCGCCGAATATCCTGAACGCGCCGACGAAGCTTATGAAGCAGGTTGGCTACGGCAAGGGCTATCAGTATGATCATGACGTGGCCGAGGGCTTTTCCGGGGCGAATTACTGGCCTGAGGAAATGGAGCCGCAAACCTTCTATGCGCCGGGCGATCGCGGATACGAGGCGCGCGTGGCGGAGCGCATCGCGCATTGGAACAGGCTGCGGCAGGAGCGGGGACAGGCGTGACGCCCCGGTTCGAACGCTTCGCCGCGATCGATTGGTCCGGTGCGAAAGGCGTGCGGCATAAAGGGATCGCGGCGGCGATTTGCGAAGCGGAAGGCGCGCCCGCTCTGGTGGAGGCGCCCGGCGGCATCTGGTCACGCAGGGCGGTGGCCGACTGGCTGGTGCATGCGGCCGGGGAAAAGCCGACGCTCTTTGGCTTCGATTTCAGTTTTGCGCCGCCCTTCGTGGCGAGGGGCGGCTATCTGCCCGGTGACATGGTGCCGGAAAGCGGGCCGGATTTCTGGGCTTATGTCGACCGCATCTGCGATGATCCCGATCTGGGCGCGGCAAGCCTTCTGGAAAACACCCATCGCCGCCATTTCTATTTCGGCAAGGCGGACGGGGTGAAGGCCGACTTCATGCAT
Source organism: Sphingobium cloacae (assembly GCF_002355855.1). Lineage (NCBI taxonomy): Bacteria > Pseudomonadati > Pseudomonadota > Alphaproteobacteria > Sphingomonadales > Sphingobiaceae > Sphingobium > Sphingobium cloacae. The sequence goes on along the minus strand of NZ_AP017655.1, from coordinate 924,708 downwards.
AACCGCGTTTGCGAGGCGCATTATAATGCGGGCGGCGGGGGAAAGCCGTCGACCGTCTACGACGCCATCGGCGCGGCTCAGGTGGCGAAGGCGAGCTTTGCCGGGATGCGCCTGCTCCATCGCGTGCGCAGCCATGTTCCTGTCTGGCCCTTCGATCCCCTGCCGGATGAGGGCTCGCTGGTGGTGGAGATCTATACCAGCATTGCCGCTCGCGCCGCCGGCCGGCCCAAGGGACGGACGAAGATGCGCGATCTTGCCGCGCTGAACGGGGCGCTGTCGGCGCTGGGCTGCGCGGCCTATCGTGGGCCTGAGCCTGATGATCATGGCGCCGATGCCCTGCTCACCGCCGCATGGATGCGCGGGGCGGCGGGAAGGACCGCGCTCTGGATGCCTCCGCCGCTCGATATGCGGATCGCCGCCACTGAGGGCTGGACGTTCGGCGTCATCTGATAGTATGGGCGTCCCCGGACAGCGAGGCCGGATTAGCACAGCGGTAGTGCAGCGGTTTTGTAAACCGAAGGTCGGGGGTTCGATCCCCTCATCCGGCACCATCGCTGTCCCTCTTTATTCCCTGCCGCACTGGCGCAGGGGCCGGGCGCTCCTTATAGCAAGGGCATGGCATCGACCCAGAAGCAGAAGAAGTCCGCGCCCGTCCGCGCGAAGGTGCGGCCCGCCGGTTTTCCGACCCGCGACCAGGTGATGGAGTTCATCGCCTCCTCCGATCAGCCCGCTGGCAAGCGGGAGATCGCCAAAGCCTTCGGCCTCAAGGGACAGGAGAAGATCGCGCTCAAGGCGCTGCTCAAGGATATGGCCGACGAAGGGCTGATCGATATTGGTCCTGCACGAGCCTTTCACAAGATGGGCGGCGTGCCCAAGGTCACCGTCCTGCGGATCGTCGACGTGGACGACACGGCGCTGATCGCCACGCCCGAACGCTGGGAGGCGGAAGGCCAGCCCGCGCCGCGCCTGCGCGTGGTCGAGCGTGGGAAGCGCGGGGCGCTCACCATCGGCGACCGGATATTGGCGCGGACGGAGGAGGCCGGACGCGGCTGGGTCGCGCGCCCGATGAAAAAGCTCGCCAAGGCCAGCGAGGAACTGCTGGGCGTGGTGGAGGAAGCGCCAGCGAATCAGGATGGGGGGGGCAAGCTGTGGCTGCGCCCGGTGGACAAGCGCATAAGGCGGGATACGCCGATTTCCGATGCGGGGGCGGCCAAGCCGGGCGATCTGGTGCTGGCCGAGCCGGTCGGGCGCCCGCCCCGCATTACCGCGCGGGTAACGGATATATTGGGCGATCCCTTCGCGCCGCGCAGCTTCAGCCTGATCGCGATCCACAAGCATGGCATTCCCCATGTCTTTTCGGACATGGTCGAGGAAGAGGCCGTTGCCGCTTCCCAACTGCCATTGCATGAAAATAAGCGGGAAGATCTGCGCCACTTGCCCATCGTTGCCATCGATCCGGTGGATGCGCGCGATCATGACGATGCGGTGTGGGCCGCGCCGGACGACGATGCCGGCAATCCGGGCGGTTATCGCGCCATTATCGCCATCGCCGACGTCAGTTACTATGTGCGGCCCGGCAGCGCTCTCGACCGGGAGGCGCGCAAGCGCGGGAACAGCGTCTATTTCCCCGATCTGGTCGTGCCGATGCTGCCGCACCAGCTTTCGTCCGACATGTGTTCGCTGCGCGCGGGCGAGGATCGGGCGGCGATGGCCTGCCACCTCGTCATCGATGCAAAGGGGAAGGTGACGTCATGGCGCTTTTCCCGCGCGGTGATCCACGTGGCGGCGGTGCTTGCCTATGAGGACGCGCAGGCGGCGATCGACGGCACAAAGGACCACCCGTTGCTGGAACCGGCGTTGAAGCCTCTCTGGGCCTGCTGGGCGCTGCTGCGCAAGGCGCGCGAGAAACGCGATCCGCTGGCGCTCGATCTGCCGGAACGGCGCGTGGTGCTGGACGAATGGGGCAAGATCGTCAGCGTCGCGGTGCGCGAAAGGCTCGACGCGCATATGGTGATCGAGGATTATATGATCGCCGCTAATGTCGCGGCCGCCAAGGCGCTGGAGGCGAAGAAGGCCCCGGTCATGTACCGCGACCATGATCCGCCCAGCCGCGACAAGCTGGTAGCGCTGAAGGATTATCTGGCGACCTTCGACATCGATTTCGCGCTGGGGCAAGTGATCAGGCCCGCGACCTTCAACCGCCTGATCGAGCGCATCGGCGAGGCGGAAGAAAAACCGCAGATCATGGAACAGATTCTCCGCAGTCAAAGCCAGGCCTATTACAGTCCGGAGAATATGGGGCATTTCGGCCTTGCGCTGGGAAGCTACGCGCATTTCACCTCGCCCATCCGCCGCTATGCGGACCTGCTGGTGCATCGGGCGCTGGTGGGCGCCTATGGGCTGGAAATGCCCGCGCCCACAGGTGGCGAGCTGCCCGACCGCACCTCGCTCAGCGGCGAGGATTATGAGAATATGGGTCGTGTCGGCGAGATGATAAGCCAGCATGAACGCCGCGCCATGGAGGCCGAGCGCGAAACCGTCGACCGCTATGTCGCCGCCTTTCTCGCCGCGCATGTCGGCGATCTGGTGGAGGCGCGGATCACCGGCGTCCAGAATTTCGGTTTCTTCGCGACCGTCGAGGGATTGGGCGGCGATGGGCTGGTGCCAGTATCGACGCTCGGCGACGAACGCTTCTATTATGACGAGGCGGCCCGCGCGCTGGAGGGCGTGGAGAGCGGAGATCGCTATACGGTGGGCCAACGCCTGCAATTGCGGCTGGCGGAGGCGGACCCGATCAACGGCGCATTGCGCTTCGAACTGCCTGACGCCCTGCCGCAGCGGCCAAGCTTCAGGAAGGATCGCGCCCGTCCGGGCATCAGGCGCGGCCGCCCCGCCAATATCCGCCACATGGGCAGCGCGCGGGGCAAGCACCGGAAGCGCTGAGCGCGGTCAACTCAGCCGGTCGATCGCTTCGGCGTCCAGCCCGCCCGGAATGACCATGATCGGGCAGGGCAGCTTGCCTGCATCCGCCCCCGCGAAGTGCGACACCAGCTTGCCCGGATTGCCGCTTGCCGCTGCGCCCAGCACTAGGGCGGCGACATCATCCATGTCGTCGAGTGTCTTGCGTACGACCGCCACCGGGTCGCCCTGCTTCACCGTAATGCTGGGACGGATGCCGGATTCGTCCGTCAGGGTGCCCGCCGCGCTCGTCACCAGCGCTTCGGCGCGTTGGTGCGCTTCATCCTCCATTGTGGCCTGAACGCCGCTCCATTGCACGAATTCCGATGGCGGAATGAGAGCCAGGATGCGCACTGCCCCGTTGGTCTTCGCGGCGCGCCGGGCCGCGAAGCGAAGCGCGGTTTCCGCTTCAGGCGATTCGTCCACGACAACCAGATATGTCCGCACTTTCCCAAGCCCCCAGCAGTGTGAAAATGGCCTTCGTGGCCATGCGAGCCGGTCCTATGAACCAACTGGGTGAAATGTGATGCATAATCGGGGTCCGCGCAAGCCACGCCCTTGACCCTTTCCCCGAAAGCGTCGAAACGACCTGGAAAGGCAAAGATGCGAGAAAAGGCCCCACCGCATGAGCAAGACGATCCAGATGCCTGCCCTGTCCCCCACCATGGAGGAAGGAACGCTGGCCAAATGGTTGGTGAAGGAGGGCGACACAGTTTCGTCAGGCGATCTTCTGGCAGAGATCGAAACGGACAAGGCGACGATGGAATTCGAAGCCGTCGATGAAGGCACGATTGCGAAAATCCTGGTTTCGGAAGGTGCCGAAGGCGTGAAGGTCGGCACGGTGATCGCGATTCTGGCGGAAGAAGGCGAAGATGTCGCGGAAGCGGCCAAGGGGGGCGGTGAAACGCCTTCCGCGCCGGCGGAGCCCAAGCCGGAAGCGGCACCCCAGAAAGCCGAATCCGCATCGGCCGCCGCCCCATCTTCCTCGCCAGAACCGAAGGTTGCGGAGTCCTCCGGTCAAGGCGATCGGGTGAAGGCGAGCCCGCTCGCTCGCCGCCTTGCACAGGAAAAGGGCGTCGATCTGGCGAGCGTCTCCGGCTCCGGCCCCAATGGCCGGATCGTGAAAGCCGATCTGGAAGGCGCGAAACCTGCCGGAGCCGCGACCGCCGCTCCGTCCGCGGCCATTCCGGCGACCGCGCCCGTAGCGGCGCAGGATTTCGGCGTCCCGCACGAGATCGTCAAGCTGTCGAACATGCGCAAGACGATCGCGCGCCGGCTCACCGAATCCAAGCAACAGGTGCCGCACATCTACCTGACCGTGGATATCCAACTCGATAAGCTCCTCAAATTGCGGGGAGAGTTGAACGATGGGCTAGCCTCTCGTGGCGTGAAGCTGTCGGTCAACGATCTGCTCATCAAGGCGCTGGCCGTGGCGCTGGTCCAGGTGCCCGAATGCAATGTCCAATTCGCGGGCGACCAGATGCTAAAGTTCCAGCGGGCCGATATCTCCGTGGCGGTATCGATTCCCAATGGCCTCATCACGCCGATCGTCACGGAGGCGGATAGCCGCGGCGTCGCGGCCATTTCCACCGCGATGAAGGATTTGGCGGAGCGCGCCAAGGAAGGGAAGCTCAAGCCGGAGGAATATCAGGGCGGCACCGCCTCGCTCTCCAATATGGGCATGTTCGGCATCAAGCAGTTCGAAGCGGTCATCAACCCGCCGCAGGGCATGATCATGGCTATCGGCGCGGGTGAGAAGCGGCCCTATGTGGTGGATGACAGCCTGCAAATCGCGACCATCATGTCGGCGACGGGCAGCTTCGATCATCGCGCGATCGATGGCGCGGATGGCGCGCGGCTGATGAAGGCGTTCAAGCAACTGGTCGAAAATCCGCTGGGGATGCTTGCCTGATGGCGCATGCCGAGGAACAGCCGCCTGAAGGCTGCCCCGCGGTGCGCGTCATTGCCATGCCTGCCGACACCAATCCCTATGGGGATATTTTCGGAGGCTGGCTGATGAGCCTTATGGACTCCGCCGCCGGTTCCGTCGCCGCCCGTCATTCCAAGGGCCGCGCCGTCACCATCGCGGTGGAAGGCATGACCTTTCTGCGGCCCGTGGTCGTGGGCGACGAAGTGTCGGTCTATGCGAAGCTTGCCAGCGTGGGGCGCACATCCATGCGGATCGGCGTGGAAGCATGGCGCCGCACGCGCCACGACGACCGATCCTATCGCGTAACGCAGGCGACTTTCACTTTCGTGGCGATCGGCGAGGACCGCCATCCGCGCCCCGTGCCGACGCTCCCGGCTGAATGAAGCAAACCATCAAGAAACGAGTGTGATCCATGGCAGAGAATTACGATGTCATCGTTCTGGGTTCGGGGCCCGGCGGCTATGTCGCGGCGATCCGCAGCGCCCAACTGGGCCTCAAGACCGCCATCGTCGAGCGGGAGAATCTGGGCGGCATCTGCCTCAACTGGGGCTGCATCCCGACCAAGGCGCTGCTGCGCTCGGCCGAAATCTTCCACTATATGCAGCATGCGAAGGACTATGGCCTCGCGGCGGAGAAGATCAGCGCCGACCTCGAAGCCGTGGTGAAACGCTCGCGCGGCGTCGCGAAGCAGCTCAATCAGGGCGTCACCCACCTGATGAAGAAAAACAAGATCGCCGTCCATATGGGCGACGGGAAGCTGGTCGCGAAAGGCAGGCTCACCGTTACCAAGGACGGGAAGAGTGAGGAACTGACGGCGAAGAACATCATCGTCGCCACCGGCGCGCGCGCGCGCGACCTGCCCTTTGCCAAGACGGACGGCAAGCGCGTCTGGACTTACCGCCACGCCATGACGCCGCCGGAAATGCCGGGCAAGTTGCTGGTGATCGGCTCCGGCGCGATCGGCATCGAGTTTGCCAGCTTCTATAACGACATGGGCGCGGATGTAACCGTGGTCGAGATGATGGACCGCATCGTGCCGGTAGAGGATGCCGACGTTTCCGCCTTCCTCGAAAAGGCACTGACCAAGCAGGGCATGAAGATCATGACCGGCGCGGGCGTCGAAAAGCTGGACGTGAGCGCGAACGGCGTCAAGGCCGCGATCAAGGGCAAGGACGGCAAGGTCGTTAGCGGGGACTACAGCCATGTCATCGTCGCCATCGGCATCCTCCCCAACACCGAGAATATCGGGCTGGAGGAACTCGGCGTGAAGACGGACCGCGGCCATATCGTGACCGACGCCAACTGCCGGACCAGTGTGGACGGCATCTGGGCCATAGGGGACGTGACCGCGCCGCCATGGCTGGCGCACAAGGCGAGCCATGAGGGCGTGATCGCCGCCGAAGCCATAGCGGGCAAGCATCCTCATGCCATGGACGTTCGCAACATTCCGGGATGCACCTATTGCCATCCGCAGATCGCCTCGGTCGGCCTGACCGAAGCCAAGGCGAAGGAAGCGGGCTATGCGGTGAAGGTCGGCAATTTCCCCTTCATCGGCAATGGCAAGGCGATCGCGCTGGGCGAAGCGGAAGGCTTTGTGAAGACCGTGTTCGATGCGGAGACCGGCGAATTGCTGGGCGCGCATATGGTCGGCGCGGAGGTGACCGAGATGATCCAGGGCTATACCGTCGGCAAGACGCTGGAGACGACCGAGGCGGAACTCATGGAAACGGTGTTCCCGCATCCGACCATCTCCGAAGCGATGCATGAAAGCGTGCTCGCCGCTTATGGGCGCGCGCTTCATATCTGAACGCGGGGCGTGGGCAAGAGGCGCGGGGGTTTTGGCTCTCGCGCTGCTCTGTGTCCTGGCGATCGCGCTGCTTCAACGTCAGGGGTTGCTGGATTTTCTCAACGAAGGATTGATGCGTCGGGCGGGGGAGTGGCGACATGACCCCGTGGGCCGCCATTTGACGGCCGGGATGCAGGCGGCTTCGGTCATCGGAGGCACGACGGCGCGCCTGATCCTGCTGGCGGCGGCGGCCGTCCTGCTTTGGCGCAAAGCCCGCGGCCGCGCCTTGTGGCTGGCGCTGACGGTTGCGGGGGGAGCGTTGCTGAACGCCCTGCTGAAGCAGATATTCACCGCGCCGCGTCCAGACCTGCTGCCGCATCTGGATATCGTGCACAGCTACAGCTTTCCGAGCGGCCATGCGGCGGGCAATATGATATTCTTCGGCGCGCTGGCGCTGCTGGCGGGGCGCTGGCCCATTTATGCCATCGCCGCGCTGGTCATCATGTGGATTGGGGGCAGTCGCGTCTGGCTCGGCGTCCATTGGCCCAGCGACGTGATCGCGGGATGGATCGAAGGCGTGGGCTGGCTTGCCTTTTGCGCTTGCTGGATACCGGGCACCGATCGCTCAGCCTGAAAGAATGGGCCGGGTTAGGTGGTTTGCAGACGGTCTGCTTCCCATTACCGTTCGTCCTGAGGTACCGGAGAGCCTGTCGAAGTGGCGTATCGAAGGGCAGTGGCGCGCGACCTTTCGATGCGGGTCTTCGACTTCGCTCAGCCCCACCTCTGGGCGAACGGAGGTTCTGTGTTGGGTGGATCTGCGCCTTTGCCCGGAAACAGATTAATCCGCTTCCTCTTCCGCTTTCCTCAAGGGCGGGTGCAACCGCAATCGGGTCACGCGCCGTCCATCGCTTGCAAGGACTTCCAGTTTCCAGCCGCTTTGGGGGTGTTCCAGAATTTCGCCGGGTTCCGGGACATGGCCTGCCAGTACGAAGGCCAGTCCGCCCAGCGTGTCGACATCCTCTTCCACGTCGCCGAGCTTCTCGTCGATTTCCTCCGCCACGTCATCCAGTTCCGCGCGGGCATCGGCCTCCCACAGTCCGTCCTCCAACGGCACCAGCATCGCTTCGGGGGCGTCGTCATGCTCGTCCTCGACCTCGCCGACGATTTCCTCGACCAGATCCTCGAAGGTCAACAGACCCTCCGTCCCCGAATATTCGTCCAGCACGATGGCGAGGTGCGTCCGTTTCGCCCGCATTTCCGCAAGCAGATCGAGCGCGCCCATGCTTTCCGGAACATAGAGCGGCTGCCGGATCAATGGCTCCAGCGTATCGGGCACCGGCGTCTTGCCCGCCATGATCGCGAAGGCATCGCGGATGTGGATCATGCCGACGATGGTGTCCAAAGTCTCCCGATAGACGGGAATCCGGCTATGTCCCGCTTCCGCGAAGAGCGCGGCGAGGTCGGCGAAACTCGCCTTTTCCTCGATCGCAATGATGTCCGCGCGCGGCACGGCGACGTCATCGACCGTATGTTCGGAAAAATGAAGGAGATTGCGGACCATCTGCCGCTCGATCGCCGACAGGTCGCCCTTGGCGGGGGATGGCGCGCCATCCCCTTCTTCCTCGTCATATTCGTCGAGCGCTTCCTCCAGTTCGCGTCGGAGGCTGTGCCCTTCATCCTCTCCGAAGAGCAGCGCCTTCAGGCCGCTCCATAAACCGCCTTCGCCGCTACTACTGTCCGGTTCCTTGGAGCCATTGCCATTGCCGTCCTTCGGGCTGCCTTCAGCCATGATCTTCCCTAATCCCCTGTTTCGCGATCCCCATAGGGATCAGGCAGGCCGAGATTGGCAAGCGCGCGGATTTCCAGCGCTTCCATGGCCTCGGCTTCGGCATCGACCATATGGTCATATCCCAGCAAATGAAAAGTCCCGTGCACGATCAAATGCGCGGCATGATCGGCGATGGAAATGCCTTTCTCATGGGCTTCGCGGGCACAGACCCCTTCGGCCAGCACGATGTCGCCCAGCAGAACCTCGCCGTCGTCGGTATTGGCGGTGCCTTGCAGCAGGTCCGATTGCACCATGGGAAAGGACAGGACGTTGGTCGGCTTGTCCTTGTCCCGATAGTCGCGGTTCAACCGATGCACTTCCTCGTCAGAGGTCAGTTTGACGGCGATTTCATAGGTGACGGGACTTTCCATGAACGAGGCATAGAGGCTGTGCGTGATGGCGGAGGTCACCGCCCGTTCAGCCAGTCCTTCCCAGTCTATGCCCGGCCAGCCATCTTCAAGCAATATGGCAATATCAAGCATCAGGGCCCTCATAAGCCTGGACAATCCGCCCGACGACGGGGTGGCGGACCACGTCGCCGACATTGAACGGGACGACCGCTATGCCCTCTACGCCTTCCAGCCGCGCGACGGCGTCGGCAAGGCCGGAAATGCCCGGCTGCGGCAGGTCGACCTGCCGCGGATCGCCGCAGATCACCATGCGGCTGTTCTCGCCGAAGCGGGTGAGGAACATCTTCATCTGGGCGACGGTGGTGTTCTGCGCTTCGTCCAGCACGATGAAGGCGTTGGAGAGCGTCCGCCCGCGCATGAAGGCCAGTGGCGCGATCTCGATCTCGCCGCTCGCGATGCGCCGTTCCACCTGCTCGGCGGGTAGCGTGTCATAAAGCGCGTCATAGATCGGGCGGAGATAGGGATCGACCTTCTCCTTCATGTCGCCGGGCAGGAAGCCCAGCCGCTCGCCCGCTTCCACGGCGGGGCGGGAGAGGATGAGGCGGTCCACCGAACCGGAGATGAGCTGGCTCACCGCCTGCGCGACAGCAAGGTAGGTCTTGCCCGTGCCCGCCGGCCCCAGCGCGAAGATGATGTCGTTCCGCGTCAGCGCCTCCATATAGGTGACCTGCGTGGCGGAGCGCGGCACGATGGTCTTCTTGCGCGTGCGGATCATCATCTTGGGCGGTTCGGCGACGTCATGGCGGATGATGCCGTCCAGCGTCGGTTCGGCGGACATGGCGATGACGGCATCCACGGCGCCGCTGTCGATCTCCTGCCCCGCGGCTATGCGGTTGTAGAGCCCGGTCAGCACGTCGCGGGCGCGGGCGGCGGCTTCGGCGTCGCCCTCGATCTGGAGCTTGTTGCCGCGCGCGGCGATGTAGACGCCCAGCCGGTTTTCGATGGCGACCAGATTCTGGTCATATTGCCCGAACAGCGCACCCAGAAGATGCGGGCGTTCGAAGGTGACCTCCAGCCGTGCGCGGTCGCCCGCTTCGGCGCGTTGATGCGGTTTCTTGCCCATGTCAGCAGCCTCCCTCGCTCGTCTTCCATCCCGGTCTCACGGCTCGTGGGTGAAGGGAAGGGTTCCCCGCCGATGCGGGACAGACGAGGCTTTGGTTCAAGCGGCTTTCCTCCTGCTGGGTTCGCCGGCCAGACTATTGGGGCCGGCGCTGACAATGTCGACTTCCACCATGTCGCCGATGGTAAGGTCCGGCGCTGTGACGTGAACGGACTGGAGCCAGGGCGTCTTGCCGATGAGCTGGCCGGGATGACGGCCCTTGCGTTCCAGAAGGATGTCCGTGCGACGGCCCACCGTGGCGGCGTTGAACGCGACCTGATGCCGGTTGAGGAGCGCCTGGAGGCGTGCCAGCCGCTCGTCCATCACCTCGGCGGGAACCTGGCCGTCCATATCGGCGGCAGGCGTGCCCGGCCGGGGGCTGTATTTGAAGGAATAGCATTGTGCGTAACGCACTTGCTCGACGATCTTCAGAGTGTCTTCGAACTCCGCATCCGTCTCTCCGGGAAAACCGACAATGAAATCGCCCGACAATGCGATGTCGGGCCGCGCGTCCCGCACCCGCTCGATGATCCGCAAATAGCTTTCCGCGCTATGGCTGCGGTTCATGGCCTTCAAGATGCGGTCATTGCCCGCCTGCACCGGCAGATGGAGGAAGGGCATCAGTTTTTCCACCTCGCCATGGGCGGCGATCAGGCCGTCGCTCATGTCGTTGGGATGGCTGGTGGTGTAGCGGATGCGCTTGAGGTCCGAAATCCTGGCCAGTTCGCGGACGAGGCCGTCCATGCCCTGCATCCGGCCCTTGTCGTCCTCGCCGGTCCAGGCGTTGACGTTCTGGCCCAGCAGCGTGATTTCCCGCGCGCCGCCATCGACCAGCGCCTTTGCTTCGTCGAGGATCGCCGACCAGCTTCGGCTGACTTCCGCGCCGCGCGTATAGGGCACGACGCAATAGGTGCAGAATTTGTCGCAGCCTTCCATGATGGTGAGGAAGGCGGTGGGACGCGCCTGCTTCGTGCGGGCGGGCAGGGCGCCGAATTTCGAAGCGAGCGGCATGTCGGTGTCTACCGCCTCCTCGCCGCGTCCGGCCTTGTCGATCAGGTCGGGCAGGCGGTGATAGGCTTGTGGGCCGACGACGATGTCGACGCTCTTCGCGCGGCGGCTGATCTCTGCGCCCTCGGCCTGCGCGACGCAGCCCGCGACGGCGATCATCGGACGCGAGCCGTCCTCGCGGCGCAGGCGGCCGATGTCGGAATAGACCTTGTCCACCGCCTTTTCGCGGATGTGGCAGGTGTTGAGGATGACCAGGTCCGCCTCCACGCCGTCCGCCGCGGGGGTCATGCCGCGCTCGCCCAGCATCTCGGCCATGCGCTCGCCATCATAGACGTTCATCTGGCAGCCGAAGGATTTGACGTGGAAAGTGGCCGGGGACTTGCTGGCGGGTTTTGGGGGCGTGTCGTTACGATTCATGCGATCCAGCTATACAGTGCCATCGCGCGGAGCGGAAGGCGGCAGGTGAGCCGTCATGCTCGCGGCGATATGGTCGCGCGCGATGGCCGCGATGGCCTTGCGGTCGCCGTAGCCCGACGGGTCGAAAGGCTCCAGGAAGCGCAGCGTCACGACCAGCCGCCCCCGGCGCTCCAGCAGCCGCTTCACGTTGCTGCCCGCCGGTTCGTCGCCATGCCAGGCGATGTCGGGCGCCGCCGGGCCATAGTCGATATGCACCGGCTGGATCATCACATTGCGGGGCGGGGGCAGCAACACCGCCAGCAGCGTGGGTTTGAAGGTCAGGAGGGCGCGGCCATCGCCGGTCGTTCCTTCGGGGAACAGCGCCACCGGCTGATGCCCCGCCATCGCCGTCCGCAGCGCGTCGATCTGGGTGTTCAGCCCGCCGCGCCTTTCGCGGGAGACGAACAGCGTGTTGTTCTGCGCCGCCAGCCAGCCGAACACCGGCCAGCGGGCGATGCCGTCATGCGCGACGAAGGCGGTGCCGGTCGCGCCGCCCAGCGCCAATATGTCGACCCAGCTCACATGGTTGGCGATCAGGAACAGGTCGCTGGACACGGGCTTTCCCGTCACCTCGACCCGCGCGCCTACGGATCGCGCGGCCAGCGCCAGGAAACGGCGCGGCCAAGGCGACGGCCGGCGCAAGAGGCGCCAGAGCAAATGGGGAATGAGGCAAAGGAAGAGGCTGGCCGTCAGAGCGCAAAGGCGCAGGAAACGGCGTATCCGGCCCAAGTGTCAGTTCTTGCGGTCTATCGCCACGCCGTAAAGTTCCATGCGGTGATCGACCAGGCGGAAGCCCAGCTTCTCGGCAATCTGTTTCTGGAGCTGTTCCAGTTCCGGGTCGACGAACTCGATCACATTGCCCGTCTCCACGTCGATCAGATGGTCGTGGTGGGATTCGGGCGCCGCTTCATAACGGGCGCGGCCGTCGCCGAAATCATGCCGGTCCAGAATGCCGGCTTCCTCGAACAGGCGGACGGTGCGGTAGACGGTGGCGATGGAAATGCCCGAATCGATCGCAGCGGCGCGCCGGTGCAGTTCCTCGACATCGGGATGGTCTGTCGCATCGCTGAGAACCTGGGCGATCACCCGGCGCTGTTCGGTGATGCGAAGGCCCTTTTCATGGCAAAGGGCCTCTACGTCGATCTTGCGGTTCATATATGTTCGCCGGTTGAATGGACAGGAAGGTCGGAGCCTAACGCCTTTTGGCGTCAGGTAAAAGGGGGCGCGGACCGCACCCCCTCTTCAGTCTGGATAGCGGGATGCGATCATTTCCCGCGCGTGCGGCGGCGCTTCGTGCCCAGGCCGATCTTCTTCGCCAGCGTACGGCGCTGTTCGGCATAGTTGGGCGCCACCATGGGATAATCGGCGGGGAGGCTCCATTTGGCGCGATAGTCTTCGGGTGTCATCTGATAATGGGTCATCAGATGGCGCTTGAGCATCTTGAGCTTCTTCCCGTCCTCCAGGCAGATGATATAATCCGGCTTGATGGAAGAACGCACCGAAACGGCAGGTTCCGGCTTGGCTTCGGGGGCAGGAGCGGGAGCCGACAAACCGGTCAGCGCGGCGTGCACGTTCTGAATAAGCGAAGCGACGTCCGACACGGATACGCTGTTATTGGAAACATGCGCCGCGACGATATCCGACGTCAAAGTAATCAATAGCTCATTCTGGGCGGATTCATTTTCCATTTTCGTAATTCCTGCAAAGGCTTTCATGAGATGCAACCCGCCCCGCCGGATATCCATGGTTGAGCGGCGGCTGTCCGCTATCCTTTTCTACCTAATCTGGCAAGGGGGCAGGTCACATCATCATATCCAGCCGCAAGCTTAATGCATCATGAAGTTGACCGTCATTGCCGCGATAATAAGCGGGACGGCGATGAACATATTCGAAACCGAATTTCTCGTACAGTTTGATTGCGCTGTTATTGGCGCGCACTTCCAGGTTCATGGACGTGATTCCCCTACGGCGCGCGGTGGAAAG